>SXSI01000025.1 GCA_005792285.1 Bacteroidota bacterium | reverse complement strand
TGCTCCCAAAGCAAGCGCTCTAGCCGGGCTGAGCTACTCCCCGAAGGAAGACCAAAATACTGAAAATTAGGACTCCTTCAAAAGAGAACTTCTACCAACTATAATT
This sequence comes from Bacteroidota bacterium, assembly GCA_005792285.1. Classification (GTDB taxonomy): domain Bacteria; phylum Bacteroidota; class Ignavibacteria; order UBA10030; family UBA8401; genus SXSI01. Next base: position 20,116 of record SXSI01000025.1, on the reverse strand, counting down.
TAATTGAATAATAGGAATGTGTATCGGTTTGCGGCTAAGTTGATTTAATGAATTACTCGCAACTAATAATTCTGGATGAATTGAAAGTTGAAAGTTCTCCGGAAACAAATAACTTGTATTTTCATTTTCTAAAGTATTAATACCGTACGCAAAACCACTCCACAAACCGGCAATTGTTAATGCCGACATTAATTTTACTCCGGTATTTAGATCACCAGTTGAATTATAAGTTGATACTACAAAAAGTCCATAGCCAGCCGAAGCCCCTGCTATTGCAAATGTTGAAACATGTCTTGAGTCTTTATAAGTGAAATTTTTACCATTTGTATAATTTGTACCAAAATACAAACCGGCAATCTGCGAAGCAGTAAGAATCCCAAAATTAACAGATCTGCTATCTGATTGAATAATCATTAAAGAAAGTCCACCAGTTGCAAATGTATTAACCATAATATTTTCCGCAATCATTGCATCACCTAAAGTCAAAGAATAATCTGAAAAATATTTTGGTACCCAATACTTTGCGGTTAAACTTGGAGCAAGTGAAAGTGAACTCCAAAAAGTTGCATTATCTAAACTCTCAAGTGTTTTGTCAGGTAATATTGTTAAGGCTAAAAGAGGCAAGGTTGAAAGAGAATAAAGCTCAATACTTTTTGTTAATGTATATAAGCCGGGATTAGTTTCTATCTTTGAATTGTTATAAGTATCATAAGAATTATAAATTCCTAAACCGCTGCTTAACAAAAATGCAATTTGAATCCAAGGTGGAGGGAATATTAATCGTTCTTCTTCTCGTTCTTCTTCAAATCCATCATAATAAGTTACAGTTTCTGTTTCACTTTCAAATAATTTTATATCACTTAAAATTGTCCCTAAAATAAAACCTTGAGTTAAACCATTAATATGTGCTTGTCTCATATTTAAAACATTAAAACGATTCAGTTCTAATTTCGAGGCAATATTATCGACAACAAAATAACTGCTTCCTGAAACTAAGAGGAAAATAGGAACATTTATATTTAGTCCCATTTGCCATGCAAATGAATGATATTGTGCAAGCACAGTTTGATCGATTACAAAATCCCATCTTAAGTCTTCTCTATTTTCAGCTTTTCCAAATTTTTGTTGTATTGCAGAACTTTTTTCAACTTGTTCAACTAATTTTAAATATTCTTTATTTGATAAAACTTGTCGTTTCCTTTGCAATTTTCCATCAATATTAAAATAAATTTCCAGAACAAAAGATTTACCACTTTGAAATAAAAGTATTTTTTGGAAGTCGGGATGAAAAGATTTGCCGACAGAATCAAAAGGGGACTTGGAAGTTATTTCCATTAAATTTGATTTTTTATCAAATGGAATTTGTGTTTCTTCTTGTGCAAAAAGCGCCGTAGTGAAAATTAAAAAGAATAAGATGGAATATTTTTTCATAAAATTTCCCTTTAAATTTAATATTTATAATCTCTTAAATTATTAAAAAAATTAATCCTGTTTATTATCAATAGTTGTTATCTCTTTTAGCAAATCTTTTTTAGTGAATCCCGATTTGCTCATTAATTTAACTACAAACCCTTCCAGCTTTTCTTTCATATCGTCATTAATTTCATTTCCAGTCATAATAATTATTGGTATGTGCATTGTGGATTGTTGTTTTTTTAATTCGTGTGCAACTTCAAATCCCGACATTTCTGGCATTGTTAAATCTAGAATTATTAAATTTGGCTGTTCGTTTTTTGCCAACTCTAATCCAGTTTTACCTTCGTGAGAAACTATAACATCGCAACCTTCGGCTTCTAAAATTACAGAGAGCAAATCAGTTATCGATTTATCATCATCAATTAATAATACTTTAATATGTTTTGTAGATGAATAAGTTGTAAGAAGTGAACGGATTGATGAAATTAATTTTTCTTTCTGAATTGGTTTTACTAAATATTCTTTTGCGCCAAGACTAAATGCAAGATTCGGTTCATCAACCATTGAGACAATTACAATTGGAATATCTTTACAAAATGGATGTTCTTTTAATTCCTTCAACACCTGCCAACCATCTTTTATGGGAAGTAAAATATCAAGTGTAATTAAATCGGGCTTCCAAGTTTTTGCTTTTTCAATTGCCTCAACACCATTAATTGCAATTTCAACTGTATAACCTGCACCTTTAATATAAGTTGTGAGCAATTGCCTTGCGTGAATTTTATCTTCTACAATTAAAACTTTTTTTCCGTGAGATAAATTATTTAATGCAGTAGAAATACTTTCAAACGGATTTACAATTCCATCTTCTGCGTTTACAAGCATTGGCAATCTTACAAGTAAAGTAGTTCCTTCTTGCCAAATACTTGTTGCCGAAATTGAACCACCGTGCAGTTCAACAATTTTTTTTGAAATTGCTAATCCAAGTCCCGAACCTTCGTGATTGGAAGTTGTTGTTTGAACAAATGGTTTAAATAATTTTGAAAGTTCGTCATTTCTAATTCCCATTCCGGAATCTTTAATAAAAAACTGAATCGAATTATTTATTCGTTTAACTGAAGCTGAAATTACATTCCCTTCGTAACTGAATTTAATTGCATTACCAACTAAATTTAACATTACTTGTTTAAACCGAAGCTGGTCGATTGTTATTAATTCAACTTCATCGTCTATTATAATGTGCAGAGTAAGATTTTTTTTCTGCAGCGCCGGTTGAAGAACTTTATGAACGGATTGAAAAAAATCTTTAACTGCAACATTTTCGTAAAGAAGAATCATTTTTCCAGCTTCAAGTTTAGATAAATCAAGAATATCATTTATCAATAACAATAAATGTTCACCACTTAAATTAATAGTGTCGGCATATTCTTTAATTTTTTCTGGTTGAATTGATGAAGCTTGTTCAATAAGCAATTCCGAAAATCCATTTATCGAAGTCAATGGCGAACGAAGTTCGTGGCTGAAGAATGCTAAAAATCTTTTTAAAGTTTCATTTGCTTCAACAGTTTGCTGTCGCTGAATTTCGAGATCAATATTTTTTCTTCGCAATTCATCAAGTAGTTGTCTTCGGTGAATTGCTAAAGTTAATTCATTTATAAATAAAGTAAGAAACGACGTGTATCTTTCTGCAAGTTGTTTATTTAAATCAATTGTTAATTCAATTATTCCGAAAGTTTCATTTTCTATTATAATTGGAATTGCAAAAATAGATTTTATTTTTGTTGAGACTGAACTTGCAGGTGATAATGTGAATCGAATTGAACGTGATAAATCTTCACTCAAAATAGTTGTTCTCGAAGAAATTGAATCTACAACTACAGTTTGTTGAATTATATCTAATTGAAGAATTGATTCTTCGTTTGTTAATTTAGCTTCCAATAATGATGGAGCAAAAAGGGAAATTTGATTTTCTTCTTTCTGAAATTGAAAAAATAACACATCTTCATTTTCGAGTCTGAAAGTTGAAGAAAGCAATTTAACCGAAGCCAAACAAAGATCTTCAACTTGCTTTGTTTCACTTATAATTTTTGAAAGTTGCAACAATGTTGCACGCTGTTGTTCTTCCAATTTCTGCGAAGTTATATCCTGAAAAAATACCGATAATCCATTTTCTGTTGGATAAATTCTAATATCGTACCACGCCTCCATATTTGCATCTCTATTATATGTTTGGATTGTCTGATACGATTGAGTTTCTAAAGCAAGTTTATATTTTTTTCCAAGTTCATCATTTTCTGCATTTGGGAAAATATCAAAAACATGTTTTCCTAAAACATCAGCGCGCAAATATTGTGTTCCAATTTCTGCGGAACGATTCCAATAAGTGAATATTAAATTTTTGTCGAGAGCAAAAAATCCTCCCGATATACTTTCAAGAATATCTTCAGGTTTCATATTATTTCGGAGTTGGGTGGTTCAAAACCACGGTATGTGTCAAATTGTGAATCGTAAAAAATTAAATTAAAAGTTGAATCGCGCAAAGTTCCACCACTTGGATAAAGATAAAATTCAGATAATGTTTCAGTCGGTACTTTGCTAAATATTCCATCTACTGTATAAAACTTTATCGTAAAAAATCCCTGTTTGAATGGAGCAGTTTTTATTTGTTGGTGAATGTTTGGTTTTGAAAAAATAAAAAAATCCTCTTCTTGTGAAGTCATTTTGTAGTAGTAGAAAAATCCGGAATTGATTCGTTACGAATCAGTAACAAAATAGATGATTGCTGAATTATTAAATATTTCTGTTCTTCAAATTCAATTTCAATTGCAGTATCGCGTAAAAATAAAATATAATCTCCCTCTTCAGCCTGTAACGGAATATATTTTACAGGATCTCTCGGAGTTGTTACCCACGATTCCTGATCAAGATAATTTGGATTTACAATTGGATAACCGGGACCAATTCTCACAATATAGCCACCTTGAACTTTTTCTTTTTCCTTTACACTCGGTGGCAAATATAAACCATGCCTCGATTTATCCATCTCTTTTTCTGGAGAAATTAGAACTCTATCTCCAACTAGTAAAATCTTCTTCTTTATTTTGAATTCCATATATGAATATACACAAGTAATAAAATTACTTCAATAAATTGTTAGGCAAGAATATTTTAAAGTTCGTTTTAGTTTTCCTAAATTAACTACATTATTATGGAAGACCAACAACGCCAGCTAGCTGAAGAACTTCTTTCAAGTCAATCCAAAAAACCAAGTTATGCAAAAGAACTTTATTATGGTTTAGTTGCAGGCGAACATATATTTCCATTTCCACAGGTTAACTCAAGACAAAAAAAATTAGAGGATCAATTTCTAAAAAAAGTAAAAACATTTGTAGATACTAAAATTGATGCTGATTGGATTGATAGAAATGCTGATATTCCAAAATCGGTAATTGAAGGATTAGCAAAACTTGGAGTACTCGGAATGACGATTCCAAAAAAATATGGTGGCCTCGGAATGTCGCAATATGCATATTGTAAGTCTGCCGAGTTAATTGCGATGAAGTGTGGTTCAACCGCACTTTTTTTAAACGCACATCAAAGTATTGGTTTAAAAGCATTGCTTCTTTTTGGAACAGATGAACAAAAAAAGAAATGGTTAATCTCACTTGCTAGAGGTGAACAAATTGCTGCATTCTCACTAACAGAACCAAATGCCGGTTCCGATGCAGGTAGTGTCGAAACAACTGCAGTTTATTTTCCCAAAAAAAATGTTTACAGAATAAACGGCAAAAAACAATGGACAACTAACGGAAGTATTGCGAATGTTTTAACTGTAATGGCTCAAACAAATGTTCAAACTAAAAATGGAATTGAAAAAAAAATAACTGCATTTCTTGTTACTCCCGATATGTCGGGATTTAAAATTACAAATCCATCTTTAGAAAAACTTGGAATGCGTGGCACCAAAACTACAAATCTAGAATTTAAAAATATGGATGTCCCGGCAGAAAATATTTTAGGTCCAAAAGGTGGAGGATTAAAAGTTTGTTTAACCGTTCTCGATTATGGCAGAACAACTTTTGGTGCAACTTGTACTGGTTCAGCAAAAGTTATTACAGAACTTGCAATTAAACACGCAATCGAGCGGAAACAATTTAATCGTTCACTTGGAACTTTTACAATGGTGAAGAAAAAAGTAGCGATGATGTCTGCATTAACTTATGCGATAGATGCTACAACTTATTTAACAGCCGGATTACTCGATAGTGGTGTTGAAGATATAATGTTAGAATCGGCAATGCTGAAAGTTTTTGCGAGCGACTCTCAATGGCAAATTTTGTACGATGCAATGCAAATTTTAGGAGGCCGTTCATTTTTTACAGACCGACCTTTTGAAAGAATGATGCGCGATTCCAGACTTAATTTGATTGGTGAAGGCTCCAATGAAGTTATGAGAGTTTTCATCGGTGCAGTTGGTGTTCGCGAAGTTGGATTAGAACTTCTAGATTTAAAAACATTTTTTAGTTCACCAAAAATGAAATATAAAAAAGTAATTAATTTTGTAAATAAATTTGTCAAAAGATTTGCTACAAATAATATTCCAATAAAGTCAAAGTTATTTTCTGTTGAATCTAGAAATCTTGTAATGACAACAAGAAAATTTGGATTTGCACTTCTCGGGATGATTGCAAAACACAAAGAGGGAATTGTTGAAAAACAATTAATTTTAGATCGATTAGCAACTTGTGCAATGGCTTTGTATTCTATGAGTGCAGTAATATCAAAAATTGATTATGATATTTCACTTGGGAATAAAGTTGTACCAACTTTAAAAAACGATATTGAATCTGCAAAACTTTATTGTAATTATGCAATTAACCAAGTTGAAGAAAATCTTTTTGGATTAAAAAATAACAATGACAAAATGATTGAAAAAGTTTCAGATTCAATTACTGGATTAAAAAAAATATGACATCAGAAAAAAATATTCTTAAAAAAAAGACAGAAGAAATTCTCGCACAAGAAGAAATATTGCGACAAGGAGGGGGATCGTCCGGACAAGAAAGACAACGCAAACACGGAAGGCTTCCTGTTCGTGAAAGACTTTCACTTTTACTAGATAAAAATTCTCCAACATTTGAACTTGGACTTTGGGCAGGTTATGAAATGTATAAAGAGTGGGGAGATTTCCCGGCAGCTGGAGTTGTAACTTTAATCGGAAAAGTTTCCGGAAGAGTTTGTATGATAATTGCAAACGATGCAACTGTAAAAGCAGGCGCAATGTTTCCCCAATCAATAAAAAAAACTTTACGTGCTCAGCGCATCGCTTACGAAAATCGACTTCCAATTTTATATTTAGTTGATTCATCGGGAGTTTTTCTTCCGCTGCAAGATGAAATATTTCCGGACGAAGATGACTTCGGAAGAATATTCCGCAACAACGCTATTTTATCTGCAAATGGAATTCCACAATTTTCAGCAATTATGGGAAATTGCATTGCCGGTGGAGGTTATTTACCGGTTCTTTGCGACAAATTATTAATGACAAAAGGAAGTGGGCTTTATCTTGCGGGACCAGCTTTGGTAAAAGCGGCAATCGGCCAGGTTGTTGAAACTGAAGAACTTGGCGGCGCACAAATGCACGCATCGATTAGCGGCACAGTAGATTTTGTAGAAGAAAATGATCAGTGCTGTTTAAGTCGTTTGCGAAAATTAGTTGACTTACTTCCGCAAAATAGCGATTGGAATTTTTCGGCAAGACCTTCTCCGCAACGAAATGTTGAAGATGTTTACTCTATTATAAATGAAACTGCTTCGGGTTATGATATGCGAGATATTATTTCTTGCATAGTTGATAAAGATTCCGCAGAAGAATATAAAATGGATTTTGGTAAAACAATGATTACGATGTTTGCCAAAATTAATGGAGAAGCAATTGGGATAGTTGCAAATCAAAGAAAGCCAACTAAAACTATTTCCGGGAAAATTGAAATCGGTGGAGTTATTTATAAAGATAGCGCAGACAAAATAGCGCGATTTATTATGGATTGCAATCAAATGAAAATTCCAATTTTATTTTTACAAGACGTTGTCGGATTTATGGTTGGTCGCGAAGCTGAACAATCCGGAATAATTAAAAGTGGTGCAAAAGTTGTAAATGCAATTAGCAATTCAGTTGTCCCAAAAATTTCTATTATAATTGGAAATTCATTTGGAGCCGGGCATTATGCATTATGCGGAAGAGCTTACGATCCTCATTTTATTTTTGCTTGGCCAAATACTAAATATGCAGTAATGGGAGCCGAGCAAGCAAGCGAAACAATTTTTACAATTCAACAAAAAAGTGCGGAACGAAAAAACGATTCTTTACAAAAAGAAGATGCGTTAAAACAAAAAGAGGCGGTAAAAAAATCTTACGAACAGCAAATGGATATTCGTTTTGGAGCAGCGCGCGGTTGGGTTGATGCAATTATACCACCACATCAAACTAGAGAAATTTTAAGTTACATTTTGCAACTTGTAAAGCGAACACCATTTACAGAAAGAAAATTTCACACTGGAGTTCTCCAAGTTTAAATGAAACAGCCAGTTCGAATTGCTAACGCTCAAGGATTTTGGGGAGATCGGCCAAATGCCGCAGCAAATCTTTTACGACTCGATCCAAAAATTGATTTTATAACTCTCGATTATCTCGCAGAAGTTTCCCTTTCCATAATGGCAATTCAAAAAGAAAAAGATAAATCAACTGGCTACGCAAAGGATTTTGTCGATGTTGTTCGTTCACTTATTCCATTTTGGAAGAAAGGTTCAAAAGTAAAAATTATTACAAATGCCGGCGGAATGAATCCAAGCGCGTGTACTGAGCAATGCTTGCAAGTTCTTCGAAAAGAGGGAATGACAAAATTAAAAATCGGTGTTCTTGCTGGAGATGACGTCTTATCAATTTTAAAAAAATCTCTAAAAAATAAACTTTACAAAAACCTTGAAACAGGAAAATCACTTTCAACAATTTCGGATTCGTTGGTAACTGCAAATGCATATTTTGGCGGAGAACAAATTTCCGAATTATTAAGTGCGGGAGCTGATATTATCATAACAGGCAGAACCGCAGATCCGAGTATTACAGTTGGTCCGGCAGTTTACCATTTTGGATGGAATTGGAATGATTACGATAAATTAGCCGGCGCAACAGTTGCAGGTCACTTAATAGAATGTGGTTCGCAAGTTACTGGCGGAATTTCAACACATTGGCTTTCTCTTTCGAAAAAAAATGATTTTGGTTTTCCGATTGCAGAAATTTATGAAGATGGAAGTTTTGTAATTACAAAACCAAAAAATACTAGTGGAGAAGTTTCGGAAAGAACCGTAAAGGAACAATTAGTTTATGAAATTGGTGATCCTTCAAAATATATTTCTCCGGATGTAAATGTTTCATTCTTGAATTTAAAAGTTACAGACGAAAAAAATAATCGTGTAAAAGTTTCTGGAGCAATTGGAACAGCACCCCCATCAACATTAAAAGTTAGTGCAATTTACAAAGATGGCTGGAAGTGTGAAGCAACACTTGGAATTTTTGGTGATCGCGCAGAAGAAAAAGGAAAAGCAGTTGCAGAATTAATTTTCAAACGAGTTTCAAATGCCGGTTTCAAACTATCCCGAACAAATATTGAATGCATTGGCGCTGGAGGTATTGTGCCACATCTTTTTGAATCACCAAAAGATTTAAGAGAATGTATGCTTCGAGTTGCGGCAGCAGATCAAAAAAAAGAATCACTTGAATATTTTTCAAAAGAAATTGCGCCACTAGTTACAAGTGGTCCGCAAGGCGTTACAGGATATACTTCCGGCCGACCAAAAGTAAAACCAATTTATAGTTATTGGCCTTGTTTGATCGAACGCCAACTTTTATCAAAAGAAGTTTCATTGCATTCAGTTTGAATATGAGCTTGCAGCCATTGAGAAAAATTGCTTACGGAAGAAGCGGAGATAAAGGAGGTTCGTGCAATATTGGTGTAATTGCATTTACAGAAAACGGTTATTTATTTTTACACAAAACGTTAACTGTGAAAATTGTTAAATTATTTTTTTTGAAGTTCCCGGTTACAAAAGTAATTAGATATGAGTTGCATAATTTACTCGCGTTCAATTTTATTTTAGAAGGAATTTTGGATGGCGGAGGAAGTCGGTCGCTTAGAATTGACTCACAGGGAAAAGCATTAGGGCAAGCATTTTTGGAAATGAAAATTGAAATCCCAGATGAGCTTTTGAAAGAAGCAGAATTATTTATTAAATAACAGGAAAAATTATGTCGGCATATACATTCATAGTAGTAAATAAAATTCAGGAAGGTGTTAGTTTAATTACTTTAAACCGTCCAGAAAAAAAGAATGCACTTAACATTCAATTGTTAAAAGAATTAAAAACAGCATTAAATAAATTGGAAGAAGATAAATCTCAACGTGTATTAATTTTAAATGGGACAGGAAATTTATTTTGTGCAGGATTGGATTTACAAGAAGCATCAAATTTTGAAAAAGCAGAAGAGTCTGCGCATCATTTAACAGATGCATTGCTCGCACTTTATCAAACACCACTTGTTACAATTGTTGCGATTCAAGGAGCTGCAATTGCCGGAGGTTGCGGATTAATGACAGCTTGTGATATTGCAATTGCATCGACTGAAGCAAAATTTGGTTATCCCGAAGTTCGAAGAGGAATTGTTGCTGCACTTGTTATGACTTTTTTAATTAGACAAGTTGGAGAAAGAATTACAAGGGAATTACTTTTTACTGCAGATATGATCGACGCAAATCGAGCGTTGCAAGTTGGATTAATTAATAAAGTTGTTGAATATTCTCAACTTGAACAAACAGCAATTTCTTACGCACAACAAATTTTACTTGGTGGGACAAATTCAATTGTAACAACAAAAAAATTTATTAATAAACTTTCTCCAACGCAATTAACCGATGATATTCAAAAAGCTCTCGAACTTCATAAAGTTATTCGAACTTCAACAGAAGCATCGGAAGGAATAAATGCTTTTTTGGAAAAAAGAAAACCTAATTGGGGTAATCGTTCGTAGAATTATTTCAATACGTCAAAAAGATAGCTGTATTTAATAATAACACTTCTATTTTGACGACCGGGAACAATTGCATTTTCATCATAAAGCTCATTAAACACTACATATAATCCTGTATTTGCAAAATCGAGCCAGCCAAATCTGGCATTTGTAGAAAATTCTTTTGTTACATTATTGTATTGAAGAAGCCCCTGAACAAACATATGACGAGTAAAATAATATTGCATTCTCCCACGCAAAATATTTGTTGTAAAATTTCCACCTGGTAATTTAACTTTGTTGTATGAACTGCTAACTGCTAAAGTTAAATTTTCACTTGCACGATATCTTAAAGATGGATTTGCAGAAATTCTTGATCCACCAAAATACCCACCAATATTTGACATAATATTAAAACTTATAGGTAATCCTTGATTTGTCATTAAGACTAACATAGCTTCTGCATGACTATAGCTTCCCGCCGGAACAACAACTTTTTTATTACCATCATCATAAATTGTATATTGACTTTCAACCCCTTCTCTTATAATATTTGTTCCAGTGTGAACTTCATGACCATTTTTAAATTCCCAATGGTTATCGATATGCAATAAAGCTGTTTCCAAAAATCCAGTTCTCATGTCCCAAAATGTACGATACGCAATATGAGGTCGAAGTTCATGTAACGAAAAAAAATTCTCAGGACGATAACGATGATAAATTAAAGTTTCAAACTTTCTGTATCCATTTCTTTTTAAGAAACCAACTTCGGGATTAAAAGCATGCGCAACTTCAGTATAAAAATTTTCAAGCATCCATTCTTCAGAGTTATGCATCATTCCAACTCGGAATGCATGTTGATCTCCAGAAATATTTGGAGATATAGTTTTTCCTGCATAAGCGGAAAGTTGAGTATTCAAACCAATTCCTAATTTTCCATCAACAGCAATTAATCGGTTAAAATTATCTTCTTCAGAATTTCCAGTTGCTTGTCGATTGACTGCAAGAAATCCAATATTAGATCTGTTTGGTAAATTCTCACTAACTCTAATAACAGAAAAGTTATTATCTGAAATTGATTCACCAACAGAACTAGTTTGCATATTCAATAGTCCAAAATTTGTAGTACCAATTTTTCCGGTGAGGCGACCTCCACCAAGAATTGGAACTGCAGTCCCGGATGAAGCAATACCGATTCTACGACTAAAGAAAAATTCAACTTCGCCAGGACTTCCGACATCGAAAAACCCTGCATTTTCAAGAAAAAATGGACGTTTTTCAGGAAAAAATAAATCGAATCGATCGAGATTAACCTGCTGTTCATCTACTTCAACTTGAGCAAAATCGGTATTGTAAGTTGCGTCAAGTGTAATACTTGGAGTGATACTATATTTTAAATCGATTCCACCATCAGCATTATTTTTTTTAGATGATTGAGAAATTGTAGATTGACTTTTTCCCAAAGCATATGGAATTAGTTTTAAATTTTGAGGAGTTTTTATTTCGAGACCGTGAAGTGTCCCTGCAAGTGAAACGCGATTTAAATTAAATTGTCGAGGAAGTTTTGACCAATATGAAATTTCTTTATGTCGACGAATATTTCTTTGAAAATTTAATCCCCATTCTTGATTTTTTCCGGAAGTGTAACGAAGTGTTTTAAATGGAATTGCAAATTCAGCACTCCAACCGTAATTACCAATAGAAGTTTTAACAATCCATGAAGCGTCCCAATTTAAATTAAATCCTCCGGTTGATCCACTTCTTCTTGCTACCGCGCTGATTTCACCTTCGTTAGTAACTTGTGCATCGTATTCCAATCCAACAGGATTTGTCCCAAAAATAAATCCATTTTGTTTATCGTTAAAAGTATCGAGTATAATTTGGAACGCATCAGTTTCATCGAGAATACCATCACGTTTTTTTTCGGAAGCAATAATTTTTTCCGGCTCACGATCAAAACAAATTACACCAACATATAAAGTGTCTTCAGTATAAAGTAATCGGACTTCTGTATTTTCAGATGAAGAAGTTCCTTCATTCGGTGTGGTTTGCCAAAATTGATTTAAAACTTTTGAATTAAAATAAGCGGGATCATCAAAAACCAATCCATCAAGTTTTGGAGTTAAAATTTCTTTTGAAATTAATACAGACGGAGGAGTTGGATTATTTTTATCTGACTCTTGAAAGCTAAATGAAAAAAGAGACTGTGCAGATATTATTATTAAAAGAAGAATTTGTATTCGAAAATGTTTCATATTTTAAAAAAGATTGATTGTGAAAAAGGAATTCTAAGTTGAATGGACTTCTTGTTCCATTAGTGATACAAAGTTAGCAAAAAGATAATCACTATCATGAGGTCCGGGAGATGCTTCGGGATGGTATTGCACGCAAAAAATTGGTAATTCTTTATGTTGAAATCCTTCAACAGTTTTGTCGTTTAAGTTAATATGTGTTAGTTCAATTTTTGATTTGTCCATCGATTCCCAATCAACTGCGAAGCCATGATTTTGAGAAGTAATTTCAATTTTACTTGTAATTAAATTTTTAACTGGATGATTTGCCCCTCTGTGACCAAATTTTAATTTATAAGTTTCCCCACCCAAAGCCAAAGCAAGTAATTGATGGCCGAGACAAATTCCGAAAATAGGTTTTTTGCCGATTAGTTTTTTAATATTTAAAATTGCGTACTTCACAGCTTCAGGATCGCCCGGACCATTTGAAAGAAAAATTCCATCGGGATTCAAATTTAAAACTTCTTCTGCGGTGAATGATGCAGGAACTACAGTTAAATCACAACCATAACTTGTAAGGCGCCGAAGTATATTTTGTTTCACTCCATAATCGTAAACGACAACTTTAAATTTCTCACCATTATTTTTATTTAGTTTTAAAGGAAGTGCAAAAATAATTTTATCAACTTCATCCCATTTATAAGGTTTTAGGCAAGTTACAACTTTTGCTAAATCACTACCAGACATCGAAGAAGAAGATGATTTTACTTTTTCAATTAATTTATTATCGTCAAGTTCGATTGTAGATAAAATCCCTCGCATTGCACCCTGCGTGCGAATCATTTTTGTAAGCATTCGTGTATCAATTCCTTGAATGGCAATAATATTATTTTTTTTCAACCATTCACCTAAACTCGAATTGGCGCGCCAGTTACTATAAAAATCAAAATATTCGCGAACAATAAAACCTGAAACTTGTGGTTTAACAGATTCAACATCATCCAAGTTGACACCATAATTTCCAATTAGAGGGTAAGTCATAGTTACAATTTGCCCAGCGTAAGAAGGATCTGTTAAAATTTCTTGATAGCCTGTAATGCTTGTATTAAAAACAACTTCCCCAAAAATCTCACCCTCAGAACCAAAACCTGTTCCAGTAAAAACTGTTCCGTTCTCAAGAGCGAGTTTTACAACCATATTAAAAGTGAAAATAGTAAGTATTAACGGTACTTACAAAAATTTATCGGAGATTAAATTCAAAAAGCTATTCTAAAACTTGAACTCACTAAATAAATAATTATATTATCTAAATGATCTATTATAAATGCGAAAATACCCAATAAAAATAATTGCAATTTTTATTATAGTTGTATTATTCGCAACACAGCCCGAAAAGTCAAATCCAAAAAGTGATCCTTCTGATAATATTATTAATTCAACATTAATAATTACAGACACAGTAAAATCACTTTTACGAGCATCCTGTTTTGATTGCCATTCAAATGAAACAAAATGGGTTTGGTACACATATGTTCCTATTGCTTCCCATTTTACAATAGGACATGTTAATGAAGCAAGGAAACATTTAAATTTTTCTAAATGGAAAACTTATAAAGCAGGAAGAAAATTAAATAAACTTGCTGAGATTAAAGAATTTGTAAGCAATCATGAGATGCCATTAAAAAGTTATTTGTGGTTACACCCCGAAGCAGATCTTACCGAAGAACAAAGAAAAATTATTACAGATTGGGCAATTGAAGAAGTAGATAGTATGAGTTCGTTAATAAAATAATTTTTCTAAATTATTTCACCATTAATTAAATCTTCAAAAGATTCTCTATTCCGAATTATTTTAAAATTATTTCCATCAACTAAAACTTCTGCAGCACGTCTTCTTGAATTATAATTTGAGCTCATTACAAACCCGTAAGCACCAACTGACATTATAGCCAATAAATCTTTTTGTGAACAGATTGGAAGAGAATAATTTTTTCGTATAAAATCTGACGACTCACAAACAGGACCAACTAAATCGACTGTTACTTTATTTTTATCACTTTGCTTAAGATGTTTAATTTCATGTTGAGCATTGTACAATGTCGGACGAATAAAATCATTCATTGCTGAATCAACAATTACGAAATCTTTTTTATTATTCGACTTTGTATACAAAACTTTTGTAAGTAGAACTCCTGAATTCGCGGTAAGAAATCTTCCCGGTTCAAAAATTATTTTTCCGGAAAATTGTTGAAGCAAAGGAAGTAGTTCTTTTGCAAAAATGGAAATATCAATATTTTTTTCTTCATCATAATCAATTCCAAATCCACCGCCAATATCACAATGGTCAATTGAAATACCGATTTTAGATAATTCATTTATAAAAGAAAATAATTTTTTTATAGCATCAACATACGGAAGCGGAGAAGTTATTTGCGAACCAATGTGCATATCAACTCCCACTACTTTAAGGTTGGAAAGGGAGGTTGCAAATTGAAAAGCTTTTTGCCCTTCGTTAATATCGATTCCAAATTTATTTTCTGCAAGTCCTGTTGAAATATATGGATGAGTTTTTGCGTCAACATCAGGATTTAAACGAATAGCAATTGGTGCAACCAACTGCATTTCATTTGCAATTCGGTTAATAGTTTCAAGTTCCTGAAACGATTCGACTTTCAACATCATAACATTGTTTTCCAAAGCGTATCTAATTTCTTCTTCTGTCTTGCCGACACCAGTAAAAATTATTTTCGAAGAGTTAACTCCGGATTTAAGTGCTCTGAATAATTCTCCTCTCGAGTTACAATCGATTCCTGCACCGGTATCTGAAAATAATTTTATAACTGAAATATTTGAATTTGCCTTTACAGAATAGCAGACCATTTTATTTAATGGCGAAAATGCATTTTCAAATTCTCTGTAACTTTCAAGCATTCCCATTTTACTATAAACGTAAGTTGGCGTGCCAATTTTATTTGCTATTGCTGAAAGATTTACTCCTTCGCAAAAAAGTTCGTTGTTTTGGTAATTAAATGTGTTGTTCAATTCTGTTGTGCTTTCTGTGCTAAATCGTTTGCAAGTTCATTCCACTTATCTCCGGAATGTCCTTCAACTTTGTGAAATGAAATATTTTTTTCCGAAATAAGTTTTAATAGTTCTACCCATAAATCTTTATTTACTATTTTTTCTTTTTTTGCATTTATCCAACCATTCTTCTGCCACTTTAAATACCATTTATCATTCATGCAGTTAATTAAATATGCACTATCCGAAAAAACTTTAATAGAATGTTTTTCATCCTTCAATCGTTTTAATCCTTCAATACAAGAAGTCAATTCCATTTTTTGGTTTGAAGTATTTTTTCCATTTCCTGAAAATTTTTTTACAGATCCATTATTTATTATAACTGCTCCCCATCCCCCTTTATTTTTTGAAAACTGATTTCCGGAACATGCGCCGTCGCAGTATAATAGTGTTGTAGAATGTGAAGTCATTTAAAATTTATTTTTGGAAATAATTTAAAATTGCATCTGCTAATTTTGCTCCACTAAATCTGAAAGTATCAATAGCAGGCAAGCCAGTTTCTTTTTCAATTTTAAAAGCTGATTCCATACTTTGCTCATCGGTCATTCCAATAGAATTAATTCCAACGCAAACAACTTTCGTTTTTTTAAAAATCCCAACAATTTCTTCATGTAACTTTATAACACGATTCATATCGGGGAGTGGAATATTATAATCATCTTTCGTTCTTTTCGGTTGATGGCAAAGAATAAATGCATCTGGCATTGTTCCGTGAATTAAACCAAGCGTAACCCCTGAATATCCCTGATGAGTAAGTGAACCTTGTCCTTCTACAAAAATATAATCATGCCCTTCATTATTTGATTTATCAATTTCCTTTTCAATACAACCTGCAATGTAATCGCTTATAATAGAGTCAACTGCAATTCCTTTTCCGGAAATCATAATTCCCGTTTGACCAGTTCCAACGAAATCAGAATTCAATCCTCTTTTAAGAAACTCATTATGAATTTGTAAAGTTGTAGTCATCTTTCCAATATTACAATCCATTCCAACAGTAAGAATTGTTTTCGCTTTTCTAGTTTTCCAATTTCCTTGAGAAACAACTTCGTATTCTTCCGGAATTTTTCTCCAATCGGTAATTGTAACATTATTTGATTTTGCTAAACTTGCGAATTCAGAATCATCTCCTAGAAAAGTATGAAGTCCACTTAAAATGTAAATTTTATTTTTGAGCGCAGTTATAATTGTTGCTCTCCACGAATCTGGCAATCTTCCACCAACCGGCGCGATGCCAATTAATAATGCAGTCGGATTAAATTTCAACGCTTCTTCAATTGTAGAAACAATTGGAATACTTCCACCATAACCTAAAATATCGTGTGAAGTTTTTCCAGCCACTGTACTATCAATTACAGCAAGTACATTTTTTGTTAAAAATGCAATTGCACCATTTGCAGTTTTAGATTTTAAAGGACTAAATGCTCCTTCGGCAAGAATTATTATTTTATGAGTTGTCATAATTATTTACGTGGATGATATTTTTGATGTTCAGCAATTAAATGTTCTCTGTCGATGTGTGTATAAATTTGCGTTGTATTAATGTCGCTATGCCCGAGCATTTCTTGCACAGCTCTCAAATCGGCACCACCTTCTAATAAATGTGTTGCAAACGAATGCCGAAATGTATGTGGATGAATTTGTTTTGAAATCCCAGCTTTTGCAGAATAAAATTGGACAATATTCCAAACAGACATTCGCGATAATGAACTTCCTCGCTGATTAAGAAAAAGAAATAAATTCGCTTTTTTCTTTTTTAGAATATTTGAACGAGTTTTAATTTTATACTCTTCAATTGATTTTAGAGCTGGTATTCCAATTGGAATCAAACGCTCTTTCGAACCTTTTCCCATTACACGAATTAATTGTTCCTCTTTATCAATATCATTTAAACAGATTCCAACTAATTCCGAAACTCGAATTCCTGTTGCATACAATGTTTCCAAAATTGCAATATCTCGAATCCAAATATTATTTTTTTGCGGACCATGTAATTTTGGTGCATTAAGAATTTTTTCAATTTCAATTACTGAAAGCACATCCGGAATTTGAAATCCAAGCCGTGGCGTAACAATAGCTTCGGTCGGATTGTGACTAATAAGTTGTTCGCTATGAATAAATTTATACAATCCCTTTATTGCAGAAATTGAGCGGGCAATACTTTTTGCAGCAAGTCCAGATCTTTTTAAATGAGTAATAAATTCCGAAATTGTACTTTCTTTTGCACCACTTAACTGCGAAATATGTTTGAATTCAAGGTAATGGCAATACTTTTCAATATCTCTTTTATAACTGTCAACTGAGTTCACCGCAAGATTTTTTTCCAGTTCAAGAAAATGAATATATTGTTCAACTTGTTTCAAATACATAAATTAAATATCCAGAGAAATAAATCGAGTTGCAATAGAACACTTTGTTTCAACAGTAGTTTATTAATAAATTTTAAAGTATGAATTTTATAGAAGCACTTATTCTCGGGATAATTCAAGGATTAACAGAATTTATTCCAATCAGCAGTACTGCACATTTAACATTTGCCGGAAAATATTTGAATTTAATAAAAAATAATAAACCAGAAGAGTGGACTGCATTAATCGCTGTAATTCAACTCGGAACTTTAATTGCCGTGTTAATTTATTTTTGGAAAGAGTTATTTGAAATAGTAAAAAGTTTTTTTAAAGAGGGCTTTTTCTTTTTGAAAAAATCTTCAACTGGTTCACAAAATGCAAAACTTGGATGGTATATAATAATTGGAACTATCCCGGTTGTAATAATTGGATTAGCATTTAAAAAATTTATTGAAGGGGGATTTACAAAAGATTTAACAGTAATTGGAATTAGCTTAGTTGTGCTTGCAATAATTTTATTTTTCGGAGAAAAATTTGGGAAGAAAAATAAATCAATTGAAAATGTAAACTGGAAAGATGCTTTAATAATTGGTACTGCACAAACAATCGCGCTAATTCCCGGCTCATCAAGATCCGGCACAACAATTACCGCAGCACTTTTTTGCGGATTAAAACGAGAGGATGCTGCAAAATTCTCATTTCTGCTCAGCATTCCGGCAATAACTGCAAGTGGTTTGCTGGAATTAATTGAGTTGCAACAATTCATTTCGACACTTGGTATAACTTCAATTTTAGTAGCAGTTATTTCATCGGCAATTGTTGGTTATCTTTCGATAGAATTTTTACTAAAGTATTTACGCAACCACACAACCTATATTTTTATTATTTACAGAATTACTGCAGGGTTATTTATTTTAAGCACAACTTTATAAAAAAGAAGAATGAATATTATTACTGAATTATTTGAAAAACTCACAAACATAAAAGAGCTTGTAATTTGGGCTGGATATTCCGGAATTACATTAATGGTATTTGCAGAAACAGGATTACTGATTGGGTTTTTTCTTCCGGGAGATTCTTTATTATTCACCGCCGGTCTTTTCGCTTCGCAGGGAATGTTTAATATTTATATATTAAATCTACTTTTAATTCCTGCGGCAATTATAGGGGATGCAGTTGGATATTACATCGGGAAAAAAAGTGGCGAAGCTTTATATGCTCGCGAAGATTCACGATTCTTCAAAAAAAAATATCTTCTTCAAACAAAAGAATTTTATGAAAAATACGGAGGCATTACAATTGTACTTGCCCGCTTTATGCCATTTGCTAGAACTTTTGCTCCCGTTGTTGCTGGGATTGGAATGATGAAATATAAAAATTTTGCATTTTATAATTTTACAGGTGGAATTTTATGGGTAACAAGTATGACCTGGCTCGGTTATCTTCTCGGCGCAACCGTTCCCGCAGTTGCAAAAAATCTTGAGTTAACAATAATCTTAATTATTTTTATTTCTATATTACCTGGGATTATTAAATATTTACAAGTTCGCAAAAAATAAAAGGAAATATTATGGCAACCTTAGCACCATCAATAGTAAAAGAATCTAACGCTGACTCTTTAGAAAAAATTGTATACAACAGCGTTAAGACAATTCCAACGAGAGAAAAAAATGATCAATTCCGTTTGGGATATTCTGTTTGGTTATTTCTTTCCGAAAAAAAGGGAACATTAAAACAGGCAATTATAAACTCCGGAGTTCGTGCGCTTATCCCGGAAAGTGATATTGTTAAAATAATTATTAACGAACTTAAAATCTCCGGAATAGAAATATCTTAAAATGAACTTTGCAGAAGTTACATTTCAAAATTTTGGATTAACATTCATTCCAATATTTGTAGCAATTGATGTATTGGGAATACTTCCACTATTTATAGGAATGACACGAGAGTTAGATTCAACGCGTAAAAAAAAGTTA
>SXSI01000024.1 GCA_005792285.1 Bacteroidota bacterium | reverse complement strand
CTCCCGGTTCACCAATTAAAACCGGATTATTTTTTTTGCGACGACTTAATACTTGTGCAACACGTTCAATTTCTTTTTCACGACCAATAACTGGATCTAATTTTCCATAGTATGCAAGTTTTGTTAAATCACGTCCGAAATTATCGAGCACTGGTGTTTTAGATTTTTCCTGAGTTTTTTTCTCACTGGTTTCTTTTGCACTTCCGGTTGCAGATGGTTTTCCACTAATAATATTATCAAGCTCATTTCTTACAGCATCGTATTGAACATTAAACTGATGCAATATTTGTGATGCAATATTATCATCATCGCGTAAAAGTGAAAGTAGTAAATGCTCAGTTCCAATTACATCACTTTTATATAACTTTGCTTCGAGATAAGTTATTTTCAAAACTTTTTCTGCCTGTTTTGTAAGTGGGATATTGCCAATAGTTAATGTTCCGCCTGAAGTGCGAACTGTATCTTCAATTGATTTTTTTAATTTATAAAGATCAACACTGATATTGCGCAGAATTTTTACGGCAATCCCTTCACCTTCGCGAATAATTCCTAATAATAAATGTTCAGTGCCGATATAATCATGACCGAGCCGAATTGCTTCTTCTCGACTTAAACGAATTACATCTTGAACACGATTTGAAAAATTTCCTTCCATATTATAATTTTCTTTCTTTTAAATTTATTTCTACAAAAACTAAACTGTTTATATGCAACCTCAGTTTCTACTTCTTACATTTTGAGAATAAATTTATCGAAATATAGAAGGTAAATCAAGAAAACAGAATTTAAATAGCATAATGAAATTCGTTGTATTACTGAACAGTTTTTAATAAATTTGCTTTCCTTGAAAGACAATTCCGCAGTAGCTCAATGGCGGAGCATTCGGCTGTTAACCGAAGGGTTGTAGGTTCGAATCCTACCTGCGGAGCAAAATTGTTTTTTCTATTTGCAAAAGCAACTTATTGGCTCCCTGCTTCAATTTTCTACTTAATTTTCCCGCATTAATAATTGCTGAAGTAATGGATGCTATTTTTATTCTTTTTTACCTTATTTTAATATCATGAATAGACTAATTGCAGTAAAAAATAAAAAAGATTTGCTTCCTCAATTCCGGAAAACACCAATCGAGTCACTTTTTGAATTTCATAATTTATCGAAACCATTTAAAAATTTTGCGAATGCACAACTACTTGTTGGGATGTGTATGGATAATAGAAAATATCTGCACATACCTGATAACTTTGCTTTTATTTTACGAAATGGCGGAGCAAATTTTCGTAACGATGAATTTAAAATTTCCTATGCAATTTCAGTTGGAAACGTAAATGCATTCGCACTTATTTGCCATAATAATTGTGGAATGGTAAATCTTATTTCTCGCAAAGAGGAATTTATAAAAGGACTTGTAGAAAACGCTGGTTGGAAAAAAAATGATGCCGAAGAACACTTTTGGCACAATGCGCCACAATTTGAGATTGGAAATGAAATTGATTTTGTAATTGGTGAAGCCGATAGATTGCGTTTTAGATATCCAAAAATTTTAGTCGCACCACTATTTTTTAATGTTGACGATAATTTGCTTTATCAAATAAAAGAAAAGTAATAATTATTCACTTTTTCAAGTCTTGTTACATCAACAACTTCGTTGTACTTTAAACCATAATTTATCATAAAGGTCTATATTTTAATGGAAAAAATTGAAAAGAAATTAAAAGAAGTTACCATACGTTTTGCGGGAGATTCCGGAGACGGAATGCAAATTACAGGTACACAGTTTACTAACACAACAGCTATGATGGGAAATGATTTAAGCACTTTCCCAGATTATCCTGCAGAAATCCGCGCACCGCAAGGTACACTTTTTGGCGTTAGTGGTTTTCAAATTCACTTTGGAAGTGCAGAAATAAATACACCCGGAGATAATTGCGATGTTCTTGTTGCAATGAACGCCGCAGCTCTGAAAGTAAATTTAAGAGGACTAATTCCCGGTGGTGCAATAATTGCAAATACAGATGGCTTCAATGATAAAAATTTAAAACTAGCCAAATACGCAACTAATCCACTAAAAGATGATTCGTTAAGTAGTTATAAAGTTTATCAAACTGATATTACAAAACTTACAACACTTGCTTTGCTGGATATGAATCTTTCAAATAAAATTGTTGAAAGAACTAAAAATTTCTTTGCACTTGGAATGATGTATTGGATGTATAATCGATCGATTGATCAATCGATAAAATGGGTTCAAAATAAATTTAAATCAAAACCAGAAATTGTTGAGGCAAATATTCGTGTGTTAAAAGCCGGATGGAATTTTGCTGAAACTACAGAAATATTTACTGTAAAATATACTGTTGAACCGGCAAGTTTACCAAAAGGAAAATATAGAAATATTACTGGTAACTCAGCAACTGCAATCGGTCTTGTTGCCGCTGCAGAAAAAGCAAATCTTAATCTCTTCCTCGGAACTTATCCAATTACTCCTGCGAGTGATATTTTACACGAGCTTTCGATGTACAAAGAATTTAATGTTCGTACTTTTCAGGCAGAAGATGAAATTGCAGCAATAACTTCCACAATAGGCGCTTCGTTTGGCGGCTCACTTGCAGTAACAACTACAAGTGGTCCCGGGATTGCACTAAAAACTGAAGCAATTGGTTTGGCTGTTATGGTTGAATTACCACTTATTATTATTAATGTTCAGCGTGGCGGACCAAGTACCGGACTTCCAACAAAAACCGAGCAAGCAGATTTACTTCAAGCAGTTTACGGACGTAATGGCGAAGCTCCTGTTCCAGTTGTAGCTGCATCAACTCCGGGAGATTGTTTTTATACAGTTTTTGAAGCAGCACGAATCGCATTAAAATATATGACTCCGGTTTTTTGTCTTACTGATGGATATCTTGCGAATGGTTCCGAACCTTGGGTGATTCCGGATGCAAATTCACTTCCCGATATTTCTACAAAATTCAGAAAAGACCCAAATAATTATCTTCCCTATTTACGTAATGCAGAAACTTTAGCAAGAGAATGGGCAATTCCGGGAACGCCGGGACTTGAACATAGAATTGGTGGTTTGGAAAAAGAAGATAAAACGGGAAATATAAACTACGAACCGGAAAACCACGAAAAGATGGTTCATCTTCGTGCAGAAAAAATTGAACGAATTGCAAATGATATTCCATTAGCAAAACCTGAAGGAGATGCTTCCGGCGATTTACTTGTTTTAGGTTGGGGTGGAACTTATGGTGCAATTAGAACTGCTGTTTCAACTCACAGAAAAAATGGTATGTCAGTTTCACATCTTCACCTTCGACATTTAAATCCATTCCCAAAAAATCTTGGTGAAGTTTTATATAATTTTAAAAAAATATTAATTCCCGAAATTAATCTCGGTCAATTAAGTAAATTAATAAGAGCAAAATATTTAGTACCAGCATTGAGTTATAATAAAGTTCAAGGACTTCCATTTACAGCACGTGAATTGGAAATAAAAATTGAATCTATTTTATCAGGAGATTTAAAATGAGTACACTAGTCGATGAAGTTGTAACCAAATCAGAAACCGCTTCGGTAAAATACACCGCAAAGGATTTTCAAACAGATCAGGATGTTCGCTGGTGTCCCGGTTGCGGAGATTATTCTATACTTGCACAAGTACAAAGAATAATTCCAGATTTTAATTTTCCAAGAGAGAAAACGGTTTTTGTTTCAGGAATCGGTTGTTCGTCAAGATTTCCATATTACATGGAAACTTACGGAGTTCATGGAATTCACGGCCGCGCAACTACAATTGCTTCTGGTTTGAAAATGACTCGCCCAGAACTTCAAGTTTGGGTTGTTACTGGCGATGGCGATGGTTTAAGTATTGGCGGAAATCATTTAATACATTTAATTCGCAGAAATCTTGATATAAATATTTTACTTTTTAATAATCAAATTTATGGTTTAACAAAAGGTCAATACTCACCTACTTCTGAATTTGGTAAAGTTACAAAATCAACTCCGCAAGGTTCAATTGATAATCCATTTAACCCTGTAACATTAGCTCTTGGTTCAAGTGGTACATTTGTTGCGCGAACAATGGATCGCGATCCAAAACATATGCAAACAGTTATTAAACGTGGCGTTCAACATAGAGGAACTTCTTTTATCGAAATTTATCAAAACTGTAATGTATTTAACGATGGAGCATTTTTCCATTTCACAGAAAAAGAATCGAAAGATGAAAACTCAGTTATTCTTGAACATGGCAAACCTTTAATTTTTGGAAAAGCAAAAGATAAAGGAGTTCGTTTAGATGGATTTACTCCAAAAGTTGTTTCACTCACAGATGGAAAATATTCTGCAAATGATTTATTAATTCATAATGAGAATGATTCAACACTCGCTTTTATTCTCGGCAACATGTCTTATAATCCCGAACTACCACGACCATTTGGAATATTTTTAGATACAGCTGAACATTGTTACGAAGATGAAATGCAAAAGCAAATTGATCTCGCAATTCAAAAAAAGGGAAAAGGAAATTTGGAAAAGCTGTTAAATGGTGGAGATACTTGGTTTATTAATTAACCATTTACAAATCTTTAAAGTAATTTTATAACATGTTTAAATTAGGAAAAAGGTTTAACAGACGCAGTTTTTTTCGAGCTTTCTTCGGTTTAGTTTTAACATATATTTTTCCATGGAAGGTTAAATCTTTAACTTCCGCTTTACCTCCTCATCATACAGGCGATGGATTTCGAAACACCGATCCCAACTTTAAACAAGCTGATGGTCTCGATGTATTTAATTGGCTAATCTCTCGCGGAACAAGAAGATCTTTTTCAAAAGAAACTGCTGAAATTCCATCAACTACTTTTAATAATATTCTTGTTGAAAAT
This sequence comes from Bacteroidota bacterium, assembly GCA_005792285.1. GTDB lineage: Bacteria > Bacteroidota > Ignavibacteria > UBA10030 > UBA8401 > SXSI01. The sequence continues at coordinate 50,428 of SXSI01000024.1, read as the reverse complement.
GTAAATACCAATAGCGTTACTTGGATTGGACATTCAACTACACTTGTTAGATGTGAAAAGAAATTATTTTTAACTGATCCAGTTTGGAGCGAAACTGCCGGTCCATATAATTTAGTTGGTGCGAAGCGTTATACTTCTGAAACAATTTCAATTGAGCAATTACCTGATATTGATATAATTTTAATTTCACATAACCATTACGATCATTTAGATTTAAATTCTGTCCTAAGTTTCGCTAAAAATAAAAAGACACATTTTTTTATCCCACTCGGGTTAAAGGAATGGTTCGCTGATTATGGAATTCAAAATCTACATGAAATGGATTGGTGGCAAGAAGAAACTTTTGGTTCATTTAAAATTGTTTGTACTCCTGCTCAACATTTTTCTGGAAGAAGTCCATTTGATCGTAACAATACTTTATGGTCATCATGGGCTGTAATTGGAAAAGAAAAAAGATTTTACTTTGGCGGCGACTCAGCTTATTTCTCAGGATTCAAACAGATTGGAGAAAAATATGGGCCATTCCAATTATCATTAATTCCAATTGGTGCATATCTTCCAAGAAATATAATGGGTCCTGTACACGTTGATCCAAAAGAAGCTGTTCAAGCATTTTTAGATGTCAACTCACAAATGATGTTGCCGATTCATTGGGGAACTTTCAGAATGGCTGATGAACCAATTGATCAACCACCAAAGGATTTTTTAGCTGAAGTTGAAAAACGTGGATTAAATTGGAATGCAGTACAACCTTTTAAAATAGGCGAAACAAAGATTTGGTAATATAATTTTTTTGTAAATTTAACTTGCAATTGGTAACTATTTTTGTTTATTTGATTTAGCGTTAATTTGTAAAGCATATTGCTAACTAAACTACATAACAGATTGCTCCTCTCTCGAATAACCTTCGGTTATCCCTTAACATTTCGAAATCCATTTCTAAAATATTTAATATGAAAAATAAATCTCAATTAAATCAAAAGAAAAAAATATTTGTACTCGATACAAATGTAATTCTTCACGATAGTGAGTGCATTCATCAATTTGATGAACATGATGTAATTGTTCCGGTTGCAGTGCTCGAAGAACTTGACGCATTTAAGAAAGGAAATGATGCTGTAAATTTTCATGCCCGCGAATTTACAAGATCAGTTGATGTTTTATCAAGCAACCATTTATTTAATGGTGGTGTTTCCAGAGGAAAAGGGCTTGGCAAAATTTCTATTCATTTGGATAAAATATTTCATCCAGATTTAATTGGTACTTTTTCCCCTTTAAAAACAGATCATAAAATTTTAAACGTTGCATATACAATTGCAATTGAGAATAAACCTCGTCCCGTAATTTTAGTTACAAAAGATGTTAATCTCCGGATGAAAGCAAAAGCGATTGGATTATTAGCTGAAGATTATAAAAATGATCAGGTAACTGATATTCATTCTTTATACAAAGGACATCGATATGAAGACAATATTAAAGAAGAAGTAATCACAAAATTATATAGTCAAAATGGAGTTGATGTTTCGAGTTTTAGTTTTAAAAAAGCTATTATAGCAAACGAATATGTACTTCTAAAAAATGGAAAGCATTCCGGATTATCATCTTTTAATTCTACCTTAAAAACATTACAAAAAGTTGATAAAAGTTCTGCATATGGAATTCAACCTAAAAATGTAGAACAAATTTTTGCATTGGATGCTTTACTTAATCCCACAATCCAATTAGTAACTTTAACCGGAAAAGCAGGAACTGGGAAAACTTTGCTTGCTTTGGCTGCTGCTCTTGAACAAAGAAAACTTTATCGCCAAATTTATATCGCCCGTCCAATTATTCCTTTAAGTAATAGGGATATTGGATTTTTACCGGGTGATGTTCAAGCTAAAATTGATCCATATATGAAACCATTAATGGATAATTTATCGGTAATACAAAATCAGTATAAAGAAACAGATAATAATTATACTAGAATTACACAAATGATGGAATCAAATAAATTATTGATTGAGCCATTAACTTATATTCGGGGAAGAAGTTTGGTAAAAATATTTTTTATTATTGATGAAGCTCAAAACCTAACTCCACATGAAGTTAAAACAGTAATTACTCGCGCTGGAGAAGGAACTAAAATTATTTTTACAGGAGATCTTTTCCAAATTGATCATCCTTATCTCGATAGTCACACAAATGGATTAAGTTATCTAATAGAAAAAATGCAGGGGCAGAATTTATACGCGCATGTCAACTTAGAAAAAGGTGAGCGCTCTGTTCTAGCTGATTTAGCAAGCACAATACTTTAATAATAAATAATTATGGCTCAACTTCCTTTTCATTACGCGTTTCTTGTAAAAGATCTTTCATCAACAAGGAAATTTTATTGCGATATTTTGGGGTGTAAAGAAGGTCGCTCAACTGACACTTGGGTTGATTTTGATTTTTTTGGAAATCAATTATCAGCACATATTTCTACTGAAATTCCTCCTGCAATAAATTGCGGACATGTAGATAAAATTATAGTTCCAATTCCACATTTTGGATGTGTGATTCCGTGGGATAATTTTAATACAATTGCAGAAAGAATTCGTTCAAACAATATTAAGTTTATCATTGAACCTACAATTCGGTATGCAAATCAACCGGCAGAACAAATGACAATGTTCTTAACTGATTTAAGCAATAACCCAATTGAATTTAAAACGTTCAAAAATCCTGCCGAAATTTTTACTCCTTAAATTTACTTGACAACCGAAAAAGATTCGGTATTTTCAGTTAATAGTAAATCTGATAATGAAATTAACAACTCAAACAGCTGAAGTAATTATTATTGGTGGTGGAATTATGGGGGCTTCACTTGCATATCATTTAGCAAAACGTGGTTGTACAGATGTACTTGTGTTAGAAAAAAGTGAATCGTTTGGAACTGGAAGCACGGGAAAAGCAACTGGTGGTTTTCGTACACAATTCAGTACAGAAATTAATATTCAACTATCATTACTCTCACTAGAAAAATTAAAATTATTTCATTCTGAAATTGGAATTGATTCAGGATATTCTCCCCAGGGATATTTGTTTCTTATTGAAGATGAAGAAAAGTTGAATAAAATAAGAGCTGTTCGTCAATTTCAAATACAATGTGGCTTAAGTGATGTTGTCGAACTTTCTGTTTCTGAAATTCATAAACTTCAACCCTTTATAGATTTAAATAATATTATCGGAGGAGTATTTTGCGGAAGTGATGGCTTTATTAATCCGATGAATATTTTACAAGGTTATACTAAAAAAGCTAAAGAACTTGGTGCGCGGTTTTTACAAAAATGCGATTGCCAATCTTTCGAGGTTTTAAACAATAAAATTGTAACTGTATCAACTTCACTTGGTGTCTTTTTTGCTGAATCTTTTGTCAATGCTTGTGGCCCTTGGGCTGCAGATATTTCTAAAAAAGCTGGGTTAGATTTACAAGTTGCACCTTTAAAAAGACAAGTTGCGGTTTTACAGGAAATTGATTTACTCCCTTCAACCTTACCGATGACTATATTTTTAAGTGACGGTTTTCATTTTCGAGTTAGAAACCGCCAATTACTTTTATTGCGATCTACAATTCCTGAAACTAGTAATCTATTTGACACAACCGTCGAATCGAATTGGTTAAAAACTACACATGAGATTGCTAAAAAAAGAATTCCAAATCTCAAACATTCAACAATCGATATTATGGCAAGCTGGGCTGGATTATATGAAATGTCTCCCGATAACCACGCAATCCTTGGTAAATCAAAACTTGATAATTTTTATTATATTAATGGCTCGTCGGGACATGGTGCAATGCACTCTCCTGCTCTCGGACAATTGCTTTCGGAAGAAATTCTTGACGGTAAAGCAAGTACAATAAATATTCATCCACTTCGTCCTTCAAGATTTGATGAAGGAGAACCGAACTTAGATTTACATTTATTATAAATTAAAGAAAGGAATAATATGAAAAAAATTATTATTGCTACATTAACTTTTGGCTTAACAATTATTTACATTTTGAGTTTACCAAAAAATTCAACCGCACAACTTATTTCAACATTTTCAATTGTTGCAATTGATACTTTGAACGGAGATGTTGGTGTAGCTGTTCAATCAAAATTTCCAAATGTAAGACCGGTAGTTCCTTGGGCAGAAGCCGGTGTCGGCGCAGTTGCAACGCAGTCATTTGCAAATGTTTCATTCGGTAAAAGAGGATTAACTTTAATGCGTGAAGGTGCAACTGCAGAAGATGCACTTCGAATTCTCGTAAATAGTGATGAAGGAAAACATACACGACAAGTCGGAATTATTGATTCAAAAGGAAACGCAGCAAGTTGGAGCGGTGGAGAATGTTTTGATTGGGCTGGTGGACTTGTTGGTGCAAATTCAGCAATAAATAATTTTGGTAGAAAAGGAGAAATTATTGTTGGCAAAGGATTCGCAGCTCAAGGAAATATTCTTGTCGGAAAAGAAACTGTCGAAGCACTTGCAAATACTTTTCGAAATACAAAAGGTTCTCTTGCAGATCGATTGCTTGCCTCACTTATTGCAGGTGGAAAAGCAGGAGGAGATCGACGTGGCGAACAATCAGCAGCATTATTGGTAAAACGTGCAGGTGCTGGTTACGATAATACAACCGACGATCTTGTTGACATTAGCGTCTACGATCATCAAAAACCGCTGCAAGAATTAGAGCGATTATATAATATTCACAAATTATTTTTCTTTAAAAGCGATCCTTCAAATTTAATTGATATCACTCAAACAATTTGTAAGGAGTTGCAATATATTATTAGTGACAAGGCGTATAAAGGAATGCTTTTTTACTCAGGACCGATTGATGGTATTTATACAAACGCAACTAAAAAAGCATTACAGGATTTTATGGGATGGGAAAATTATGATGTCCGCATTCGACAAGATAATAAAATTGATAGAGATGTTCTTGCAGATATTCGAAGACAATACAAAGAATATTCTTTAAATAAATAGTTTATCTTTTCTTGTTAGTAGGAAATAATATTTCCCAACAATTTATATGTAGCGGGATCAATATTCATAAGTTGATGATGAATATTTAGGTTTATATACATTAAATAACCTTTTCCAAGTTGCTTACCAATTATTCCTGGATTATTTTTATCTCCTTCCAATAAATCTATTTCGCCACTATAAACAATTCTATTATCAACTTTTTGATACAACCAATTTTCAAATAATTTAGTTTCAATGTTATTTGGAGAGAGAAGTATTTTACCTTCACTCAGAATATTCTGTTCAACTTTTGTCGGATCGCACATTATATTCAATTCATTTGACAGAGATTGAGTATTCCATGAAACTGACTCTTGTGAAAGGACAACTACCTTTCCACCATTTTGTAGAAATGTAAACAGTATTTTTATTTCTTCTTCTTTAAATGCTTTTTTAGATAAATCATTTCTATCAATTATAATAATATCAGACAAAATATCTCCTGTTATCGTGGAACTCGCAGTTGTATTTAATCTAATTCTATTTAATGCAATTTTTATAATTGGTTCAATCTTAGATTGTGTTCGGATGAATATACTTTTTGTTGAATCAGTTTTTACGTCAAACTTTCTTGCGGCAACTCTTGAAACAACATCGCCTTGAATTGCAATATTTAATAAATAATTTCCATCTTGTGCAGGACGAACTTTTTCTATAACAAGCGTATCTTCTTGAATATCTCCTTTTGTCATTAATCTGAAATTTATTTCCGGTCCTGTAGCGAGTGAATCATTTACATTAAGTTTATCACGAACTGGATCTCTTGAATTATTTGCCAAATACATCGGTACTTTTTCATTTTTTTGTAATTTAATTATTGGCCACCTTGGTTCAACTATAAACCGATCTGCAGGAATAAATTCCAAATTATCTTCCAACATAAAATTATAAAATGGATCATCATCGTAATGAATTACAAAATATTTAAATGGTAAAGTTATTGTTCTTCTATAAGTATAATATCGGTGAGCTGGTAAAAACGATGTAAGATCTCTTGGTGATATTATCCGATATCTGGTTCCGCTTTCGAATGGCATCAAACTTGTTAATTCTTCATTTATAATCCATCCTTGAGAAGTTAATGGAAAATAAATTTCGGTTTTTCCTTTTAACTCTTTTGGGAAGACAACTGAATCAATATCCAAATATGTAAGCTGAACAGGAGCAATTGTTTTTTCTGAAAGGGTGTAATATATTTTTACTCCAAGTAAATTAACTCGTGCATTTTCAAGTTTCTTTTTCCAGTTGAATAATACCGATACAGATTTTTTATCATTCCTGATTTTTTTATTTCTTAATTTTGAATCTATTACACTAATTGCAATTGCAATATTTTCAAGTAATGGCAGTTTTTTAATTGTTTTATTCTGTAGTAATGTACCGATTTCTGTTACTAAATTTTTTGTTTCCTGCAATTCTGGCGAAATAATACTTTCCCATTTTACTTTTGTTGAAGAGCCAGCAACGGAATAAAAACTATTTTTGGATATTGAATCTGCAGCTTGAATATTTTGAGGCAACGAACGATAAAACATTTTAATAAACTGACCGTATGTTTGATAGCTTTCGTGAAGTTCTTCGCTGAATTGGTTTATATTTATTTCATTTCCAGTACCACCTTCTTCAAGAATAGTTATTTTGCCAAACTCTTTTTGGACTGCTGACTTTTTTAGAAATGCGGAGAGTGTTGTTGTAAATAATTTACTTCTGTAATTATTTTGCAGGTAATTCTTCTCTTTAAATAATATTATCACATCCGGCTGAGAAGCTAGTAATAGCTCTTTAATATTTTTTTCTAATTCTACTTTTTCCCAATCCTGCTGTAATTCTTTAATCGAATTTGGGACGGTGTAAATCATATTCATAAAGAAATGTTCACCCTTTACAAGTTTAATAATGTTTGCAGCTTCCTCACGCCGAACTGGAGCAACATCCGCAGGTAATTTATCTTCTCTTAAATGGTAAGTTCCCTCTCCATTAGTTACATAAGCACTTGTAATTGTTGCGCCAAGCTGATATCTAAAATATGCGATAGTTGCAAAATCTTCCTGCCCCGGTTCTTGAGAAATAAATAGTACAGATAAATCTCTTTTTAATTCTTTCCCAAGGAAGTTAAGTTTAGAGCTTTGATCGGAGCTATATAACAATGTAGTTATTAATAATATTGTAAATATAATTTTCATTCTTCAAAATACAAATAAAAAAGGCTGACTCTTTTAGGAATCAGCCTTTTAAAATTAAAAACTATTAGATTTTTAGAAACCTAATTTTACTGAAAGTACGTTGTTGTTACCAAGATCTTTAACGGCACGGTTTGCAAAATCAACTGTAATTGCTAAACCTTCTGTTGTAAAAGTAACACCACCACCCATTACAATACCAAATATATCATCATCAGCATTTGTTACTTGTGCAGCAGCTTTTCCGCCACGACCATAAATAATCAATCCATCACTTGCAGTGTAAGAAACTTCTCCACCAAATTTGAATTCATCTACATACAAACTATTGTTTGAATAAGCACTAGTGAAAGATGCTTTTATACCATCGAGATCCACATTATATGCTACTCCAAGATCAATAGTTGTAGGAAGTTCAAATGTTGCTGCTTCAAGTTTATACGCTTGTTCTGGACGTGAACCAGATGTTCCTTCTGCTTTTCTGTATAAACCAGATCCACCATATTGCATTTTTGGACCGATATTTCTAATTGCAATACCAAGATCCAAACCTGTAATACCAACAAGGTTTGCATACTGTACACCCATATCTAATGCATATCCGGTTGAATTGGCATCAAGAATTTTCTCAGAAACTATTTTTCCTGTTAAACCAACTGTTACGGCATCTGAAAGATTTTTTGCATATGTGAAAGCAAGAGTTGAAAAATCTGGTGAGTAAAATCTTTCACCTGAATTTTCTGGATCATCTTCAGTTGTATTTGGAATATCTCCAAAATCAAGTGATTTGATACTCATACCAACTGTACCAAAATCGCCAAATGTTCCGCCAACTGCGAAATTACTTACACCGATATCAGCAATGTATGTCATATCGGAAAACATTCCTTGAGCTGCATCTTTCATTCGTGCAAGTCCAGCTGGATTCCAATACATAGCTTCAACACCACTTGTAGTTGCAATACTAGATCCGCCAAGTGCAAAATCTCTGCCACCCGATGGAATTAGAAGTTGCGTTGCAGCTGCAGTTCCAGTTCGTTTGTTTTGTGCTTGTGTGTTATACTCTGATACAAGAATAATCATGCATAAGAGCACACTGATAAATTTAAAAGAATTTTTCATTGTTTTTTTCTCCGTATTCATGATTAAAAGCTTGTTAATATTTCTTGTTCTTGAATTACACCAAGTTTAAGAATTTTAGTTTTTTCTCCACTTGTGACTGTACCTGTTACATATGCAATGTACATTCCACTTGCAATTGGGAAGTTATCTGTGTTAAGTAAATCCCATTTAAGAAATTGTTCACTATCATCTTTACTAAGTGTTCTTACTAACTGCCCAGCTAGGTTGTAGATTTTAATTTTAGTTACTTTTGGTAAATTATTAAATACTACAAACCGTGAGAAGCGATTAGTTTCTTGTGCGTTCGATGCATAATAAGGATTTGGATATACACCAACTCTATCCCAACTAGCATTATCTAATGAATCATTTTTCGTAGGAGCAGTTACTGTATATTCGTAGAAATGATTTAATGTATTAATTCTATTTGGAATTAATTGTAGTTTTTGTGCATCAGTTCCTACAGCTGTCCATGGATTATCATTTCTTCTAGCCCATGTTGCAAAATACATATATTGCATGACATTTGAAAGTGCACTAAGTGTATCCAATGGATTCAAGGTTTCTGAATATGTTCGATTAGAAATAAATAGCCATTCACGAGGTCCAGTTGATGCAACATTATCACCAACATTAAAATTAGGAGGATCATATACACCATTTACTCTTCCACCAGCTACGTTATTTTCAAGAAATCCAACTGTTAATCTTCTTGGAGGCGTAGCATCCATATCATAAACAGCAAGTGGTACATTTTTTTCAAATGCATTAAATCCATAAGAACCATTCCATGGTCTAAGTAAGAATGGAGAGAATTCAGGTTTTGCACTGGCCGACGCACCTGCTCTCACATAACGATATCCAAAAGAAGCATTTGCTTGGTTTTTATCCCATGTGAAATTTCCTGTTGCTGCATCTATTGTAACATTAGCAAATCTGAGTTCAACCTTTTTTAAATTTGCAGCAGAAATTGCCGGTGGGATGCCGTTAAAGTATGTTGCAGCAGTAGTATAACCAACTGCACCTTGGAAACTCTCAAAAGCTAATGCGTTGGCACCGCCACCCCAAGTTAAGTTTCGTAAACCAGACACCCAATTCCAACCCCATAGGTTTGGATCTGCAGCATCAAACATATCTCTACGCTTTAAACCTGGTGGTGGTCCGAGAACTTTTAAAAATATTCCACCTTCAACCATATCATAATTACCATCATCATTTTGGTTTGATTTTCCGGTTAGTATAATTTTATTATCTGTAGTATTAGTTAATTTCCATGAAGTAGAACCACCAGTTGTATCAAAATTAACTCTATAAGCTTTTCCATTTGCAGAAGAAGGGCTAACAACAATTGGTACAACAGAACCATCGGTTGATAATGCACCGCTTCCTGTAACAATATATTTTCTGTAAGCTAAGGTATCGCCATATTTATTTGCATAATTAGTACCAAATGGTATTTTAGATTTTGCTACATAAATTAAAGGTGAAGATTCTAAAGCAGCCGGCAAGAAACCAGAAACTGTTGCAACTGAATAAGCTGTAACAGCAAAATAATATTCTTGTCCGTTATTTAATTTACCAATGTCCTTAACCCAATCACGGTCGATAACAAAATTTCTACTTATTCCACTGTTGGATCCGTATTGAACTGGAATACTTAAAATTTGACCAGATCTTTGATCAAATTGTATATCCAGAACAGTTGTTGGATCAGCATCGGTATCAAATGTAGCAATTCTTTTTGCTTCAGCTAATGTTGAAGCTTTTGAAGGAAGTTGATAAAGATTATAACCTTCAAATCTATATCCACCTGGTTGATTAATTTTTGTTTCTGTATTTTTTACAACAGTTAAATTACTTCCCCAATCTAAAACTATTTTACCATCGAGTTCTGTAATTCCAAGTGAAGGAGCTGCTGGAGCAGAAGCAACTGCGAATAAACCATTATATGTGTTTTGAGCAAATTGATCATTGAATTTCATAACTGAAACGCTTGATAATCTGTCTGAACCCATACCGCAAACTAGTCCAACAACAATTTCTTGTTCTTCTTGAGGACGCATCTTGAATGGTCCAGTTGTTAATAATAAACGACGATCACCAGGAGCAACTGAGTATGCTTGACCAAGTCCATCAAGAAATCCTGTTCGTTTTACTGGGTCACCTGAAAGTGGAAATTTAGAAGCTGGAAATGGACCACTTGCATAAGGTATATCTGCGGTTTTAAAATCTCCCAAAGGAGCAAATCCTCTTAACATCTTCCACCATCTTCCTGAACCTGCATCATAACTTGCTGCTCCACCTGGTGGGTCTGAGTAAGCACTACCTGCGGAGAAATAAGAAAATGAAGACATACCAAGATTTTTCTTTCCTTTAACATATTTTAAATTAAATACAGCTGAGTCACCCGCAACACTTGAAACTGCAGGACCTTGTAAAAAGTCATATCCTGCTGCTGGTGGTGGATAACCGTATGAACGATAAACTTGATCGACTGCATTTGCATTATAAACGTATCCCATGCTTAAAAGTGTATCGCAACCAATTATATCATCAGAGAAGGTTCCCATATCAGGATCTGACCATTGACAAACATACATACTATCAATTGTGAATGTTCCTTTAGTGGTACCTTCAGTTGTTGCTCCACCTTTATTAATTAGTTTGTATTTACCAAAATAAATACTCCCGAGAGCATCAGAGCGTTTATAGCCCCAAATTGTTTTTTGGCACTCAATACCAATTGGGTTTGAACCCAAAAATCCTGTGGATTGTGTTGCATCCAAATCATTATAAACTGTCCAAAGAACTTGATCTGCTGGTGAATTTGGATCTGAACCTGCTAATCCTGGTTCATCAAGTTTGTTTGCAATTAAATCATCAACTGTCCAACCAGCTGGTGGAGCTTGATAACCGGTTGTTCCATTTCTTTCGATATATGGAGCACCTTTTGCAACTGGCCATGTATCCCAATCCGTTTGATACTGGGTTATAATCGCAGCCATTTCTCCTGAGCTAACTTCATCGATTGATTTTTCATATGATTCAGCAGCATCAATTTTTAATTCATTTTGTGACATCGATTTAAAATCACGACGAACACGATAAATTTTTACACCAGCTGAAGTAATTGGTTCTGCAGTAGCTGTAGCACCAGTTCCGTTTATCCAACCAGCTTTTGTTCCAACTCCATAAGTTCCACCACCAACACGTATCGGTTGAAGTGAAGCTGGGGTTGTTATAGCAGTATCTGTAAAAACTTTACCACCCCAAACAACACCATCCTGATAAATTAGGGTATAGGCATTTCTTGGGAATCTTGTTCCATCAACACCATTTGGTGAGTGGTTAGATTTTCCATCATGGGCATGCCATGTTGTTAAATTATTAATATTTAGAATCTGGTATTTTGGATCACCTGCTGAATTAGATAGCGATCCTTTTGATTCTTGTTTTTGATCTTTTGGTGTTTTTGCTTCTGCAACAAAGGACAGTAAGCAAATCACAAGTAAGCTCAAGATAAATTTTGTTTTCATATTGTTTTTCATTTCTTTTTTAATGGTCATTTTATTCATTGTGGGCTCCTACTATAATTCGGCTTTCAAGCCAAATTGAACTTTACGTGGAGCACCAAAAAGATCACCACCGGCCATTCCACCCAATCCGCCACCAGCACCAATACCCATATATGCCCAACGGTTAGCAAGAATAACATCTCTGTAGAATGCTTCGTAGTTTGGAATATCTTTATAAGAGACAGCAAATGGACTCTTCAACCATCCATCATCACCAGTTGTACCTGTTGTTGGGAAGATATTCAAGATATGTTTTGTGTTTAAGAAATTCTCAACACGAACATAAAGATCAAGATTTATTCCACCAACATAAATTGTTTTGTTTGCTGTTAAATCGATATTAAAATACCATGGTGTTGAAGAATTATTAATTGGTTCTACTGGATTTCTGCTTCGTGAGTCTATCAATGCACGAACTCCAATATTCCAAGCTGTTGCTTGTCCAAGGTTTTGTGGTTCAAGAATTTTTGTATAGTTATGTCCACTATTAAAAGTAAGAAGTGCATTTACTCCGGCACCTTCTAATAATCCACCTTCACCTTTTGCAAAACGATAGTCAATCATTCCACTACCGCGATGTGTATAGTTGTGGTCAAGTGAATATACAAAATTTGGGAATCTTGCTTGACTATCATCTGTAACTGCATTTTGTGCAGATCGTGATGTTGAGCCAGTTCCTCTTGCTTCAGATAATGTGTAGTTTAATTTTGCAGATATTCTATTTGTTCTGCGTAATTCTAAAGTTAACTCAACACCTGATTGTGTACCAAAATCATCATTTTGGAATGCAACAAACATTGGATTGCCTTGAGAATTAAAAACACGTTTTAATTGAAGTTGGTCTTTTGTGTCTTTGTAGAATCCTGTTAGAGTAAATCCAAGATTGTCTGTTAAGATTTGTCTGAAACCAAGTTCGTATGAAGTTAATCTTTCTGGCTTCATCATAAATCCAATTGCTGAACCACCAAGGTTATAAGGTGAGCGTGTTGATTGATTTACCAATGAACTCAATGTAACGTCGCTAACATAAAGTTGGTTTAATGAAGGCATTTGAACATATTTTCCAAACTGAGAATAGAAAACAGTTTTGTCAGTTACTGGGAAACTAAAACTAACCCGTGGCAATATATAAGTATATGAATCTGTCTCGCCTTTACTTGCTTCCACCAACTGATTTAATTCGTTTACTTCTGGTTGATTTAAATCATCTACTTTTGAAACTGGATTTGTAGTTGCTTTAATTGTTGTTCCGTTTGGTGTAAAGCTTTCATAACGAAGACCAAAGTTGAAAATAAGATCACTGTACTCTAATTTATTTTGAAGGTAAGCACTCATTGTTACTGGTGCTCCTGGTTTTGTAACTACATCACTACCTTCTGCTTCTGCAGTTCCATCATAATTCCAACCGATATTTGAGATACCACCAGCTCTGATTAATGAAATAGTTCTTTCATAATCACTTGTAAACTGTGTTTCGTTAGCTACTCCATTTTTATCTGGATCTAATTTTGTTAAATAACCAGAAATACTTCCAACTGAGTAAGAACGAATGTCCCAAGTTTCAGAATTGAATCCGGCTTTAACTTCCCAACGAGGAGTAATTTGCGATGTAAAATCTCCAGTTAACCCAATTGATTTTTGCGAACTCTTTGAATAACTATTATTTGGTGCGTCTGGAGCAGCAAAGTTAAATTGGAAAATTGTTGAAAATACATCAGGACCATTATATCTGGTTTTCCATTTATTTACGGTTTTAAAAGTATCTCCATCAACAATGTAATCACTTGCGCCATAACCTTTTTCATAATTTGCAGCACTATCAACATATAATTTCCAGTCATCACCAAAATCTCCATCGTATGAACGAGAAGCTCTTGATTGTGCAGAAACACCAAATTCAGCAAATGTGGTTGGGTTTAAAATATAAGTTAAACGTCCCGAAACAAATGTTCGTTGCGTTTCGTTTATCATATTCTTCTTTTGATTAAAAATATAAGTTAAATATGAAGGCCATGAAGTTCCACCTTGAGTTTCTGAGGTCTCATATGCGCCTGATACTTTTAATTTCATATCACCCATATTGTAAAGAAGTGTTCCTTGCATTTGGGAATTTTTAAGATAATTACCTGGTAAAGAATTTTTCTTTAATTCAACAGGACCAGGAAGCGGAATACCAGAAGCAAGTGAACCCTTGTCGTCTGTTGTTAATCCTTCAAATTTAAATGGCTCTAACCAAATTCCTTGTCTGTTATCTATGCTGTTATTTTGGTAAGCAGCAAAGAATCTAAGATCATCCATTAAAAGTGGACCACCAGCTGTTACAACAAAATTTTTGTATCCATTTGCAACTGTTCCAAATTGTTCGGCACCCTCAGTACCATCCATTTGTAAATCAATAGTTGCATTATAATTTGAACCACCGGTTCGTAATGTACTTCTTACAAGACCTGAGTTTGCTCCGCCATATTCTGCGGTGTAACCACCGGTTTGAATTTGAACTTCTTCAAGAGCTTCTTGAATAACATTTATATTTTGTGAATTGTCGAATGGGTTCGTAGTGTTTGCACCATCAATAAAATATGCAACTTCACCAGCCCGACCTCCACGTACATAAAGTTTTCCATCTTTTTGCGAAACACCTGCTTCGAGTGCAACAATATTTTGAAGTCCTCGAATTGGGAGGTTCTCAATACTTTCTTGCGTGTTAACACGAACAGTATTTGTTGTGTTACGCTGAATAAGTTGACGCTCTGCAGTAACCTCTACTGCTGAAACTTGAACGTCAGAACTTTGCATTGCAAAATCCTGAGAAGTTGTAGTTTGAGATGCAATACGAACATTAGAAATTGTAACTGTCGCATATCCCACGAATGAAGATTTTATAGAATAACTTCCTGCGGGAACACCCAAAATTACATACTCACCATTTACATCTGTTGCAGCACCAAGCGATGTACCACTAATTGAAACTGTTGCTCCAATAAGCGCTTCGCCGTTTGCTTTGTCAGTTACTTTTCCACGCATCTTACCATCTTGTGCAAACAACACAATTGGTAAAACTAAAAATGAAAAAGTAAAAAGTAAAACTAGTCTACGTAAGACCATAGAAATACCTCCTAATAAATAATTGTTTGTGATAAAATTCATATCAGTTGCTAATGCTTTCGTTTGCATTGGGACCACTTTACAAATAATTTGTATTGATGTCAATACAAATTATTATTTTTTTTACTTTTTTATTAATATTAATAAAGGGCGATTTTAGGCAAAAATCAATATTTTACAAGCTTATTGAGTGCTTCAATAAATCTTTGCTTTGGTAGGTAATTTAATTCAAGTGGTTTTGCAAATGGAATTGGTGTATCCAATGCGCCACACCTGATAACAGGTGCATCGAGATTTGCAAAACATTCTTCAGTTATGCGAGCAGAAATCTCTCCACCAATTCCACCAAATAAAGAATCTTCGTGCAATATAATTACACGTCCCGTTTTTTTAACAGATAAATAAATTATTTCCATATCAAGTGGAACAATTGAACGCAATTCAATAATTTCTGCAGAAATATTTTTTAATTGATTAACTGTTTCTGTTGCCCAATGCACTCCGTAACCGTAAGTAATTATTGTAACATCATTTCCTTCGCGTACAATTTTTCCTTTTCCAATTGGAATTGTAAAATAATTTTCCGGTACTTCACCAGTCACACTTCGATACAAAGATTTATGTTCAAAAAATAAAACTGGGTTCGGATCTTCGATTGCAGATAATAATAATCCTTTAGCATCTTCCGGCGAAGAAGGATAAACAATTTTTAATCCAGGTGTATGCGCAAACCACATTTCATTTGTTTGAGAATGAAATGGACCAGCGCCACTTCCAGCTCCGCATGGCATTCGAATTACAACATCAGCATTTGCTCCCCACCGATAATAAATTTTTGCAAGATTATTTACAACTTGCGTGAAGCCGCTTGAAATAAAATCTGCGAATTGCATTTCGACAACAGATTTTATTCCAACAATTGACATACCAAGTGATGCTCCGAGAATTGCAGATTCACAAAGTGGTGTATTGCGAACTCGGTCTTTTCCAAATTCATTTATAAAATTTTCCGTTACTTTAAATACTCCTCCATACTCGGCAATATCTTGTCCCATTAAAATTAAATTTGGAAATTTTCTCATTCCTTCTTTTAATCCATCAGAAATTGCATCAACAAATCTCATATTTTTTTTATTTGTTGAGGGTGGTGTTTCCACTCTATTATATGGCGCATAAACATCTGCTAATTCAATTTCACTATTCGGCATTACTTCTGGTTCAATAAAAATTTTCTCTACTTCAGTTTCAATCTCCGTTTTAATTAATTGACGGATATTCTGTATTTCTGTTTGGGAAAGAAGTTTTGACTCTATTATATATCTCTCGTAATTCAGAACTGGATCTTTCTTTTCCCATTCGGTAAAGAGCTCTTTCGAAATATATTTTGTTCCAGAAGCCTCTTCATGGCCACGCATCCTGAAAGTTAGACACTCTACTATAATAGAGCGTGGCTTTTGCCTGAGTTCTTCTGCAATCTTTGAAATTGTTGAATAAACCTCTAAAATATTATTCCCATCTATTTGGATTGCTTCAATTCCATAACCAATTCCTTTATCTGTTAAATTTTTGCATTTGTATTGTTCAGAAGTTGGTGTCGAGAGTCCATATTGATTGTTCTCTATTATAAAGATAACTGGCAAATCCCAAACTGCGGCAACATTAAGTGCTTCATGAAAATCTCCTTCACTTGTTCCTCCATCTCCAGTAAAAACAATTGTAGTTTTCTTTTCATTTCTCAATTTATACGCAAGTGCAACTCCATCTGCAACGGCGAGTTGAGGACCGAGATGAGAAATCATTCCGATAATGTGAAATTCTTTTGAACCAAAATGAAATGAACGCTCCCTTCCCTTTGTAAATCCACTCATCTTACCCTGTAACTGTGCAAATAGTTTTGCAATTGGAATTCCGCGCGAAGTGAATACTCCGAGATTTCTATGCATCGGCAAAATGTATTCATCATTATTTAGCGACAAAGTTGCGCCAACAGAAATTGCTTCCTGTCCGATTCCTGAAAACCATTTTGATATTCTTCCTTGTCGAAGAAGGAGTAACATTTTTTCTTCGAACAATCTTGGCAGCAATAATGATTTATAAATTGAAATTAATTTATCGGTTGGAATATTTTTATCGAATGAAGAGTAATTCATTTTAGAATATTTTGAGTTAATTATTATTTTTGGGTTGGATCAATCGGCGGAGATTGTTTTCCATCGGCAGAAGTATTTGTTGCACCAAATATAATAAATGCAATTGAGAAAATTACAATTCCACCAAAGAACCAAACTGGCCATGAGTTTAATTTTTGTTTTGATTGTGGAAGAATTGTTAGAATTAATTGTTCACGTGCAATTCGGAGTTGTTCGTAAAATTCGGAAGAGTAACTTAAAACTTTTAATGGAAAAATTGCGAGAGTTGACTTATCGAATCTAACTATTTGTCCAGCTAATACTATTTTAGTTGGATCTTTGCTTATATTCTCAACTACACTATAATAGAGGTGCTCGGCTTCTAATTTTGTACAATATTCGTTAAATATTTTTTTGATGGGTTTCGTAAAAGAGAATCTAAATTATATTGCTGATTAAGGTTTTCAATTTCTATATCCGCAACGAGTTCAATGTTTGGCTCCATCAAAAATAAAGTTCTGAGTTGGGTATTTATACTTTTCTGATATTCTGTTGGATTGTTACCGGAACCAAGTAAAATTACTCGAACTCGAATTACATCATCTGAATATTTTGCAAACACCGGAGTGAAAATCAACGAACAACTAATTAAATAAATTAGAGGAAGTAAAATTATTTTTTTAGTAAATAAATTCATACTTGATTAAAACTCATTATTATATCTGAGCATTCTATTTCTAATATCTCTCACGAGTTTTTTATAATGATCTTCCATTTCTTTTGTTGGAGCACCTTTTTTCCACTGACTTTCGCGTGAAGATTTTTTTTCAATTTCAAATTCTATTTCTGCATTTACCATTGCATATACATTTACATAAACGCTGCTCTTCCCTCTTGGTGTAATATTTAAAATCGCGCGGTCGCGAATTTGAATTGTATTATTTAAACTACTATCTCTCAATTCCTGTGTTCGCCATGAAGATTGAATAGTTCTTCTATTTGTTTGTGGATCGTTTATTTCTAAAAGAAAACTATAAAGTGGAAGTGTTGAAAGAACCTCCATTGTGATTTGTTCTCTTTGAGCATTATGTGCTAAATCGAAAACGGTGGCTTCACGTTTAATTGTTTCTTTGGAAGTGTTACAACTTAAAAACAAAACCGAAATTATCAGAATTGCTATTTTCATAAAGTAAATATAAAAAAAAATGGCTCGTCAAATGACGAGCCATTAAACCAAATTAAATAAATCCCGGATTAATCGTTATCAGTTACATTAGCGTTTGCACGTCTTTCTTGAATAGTAATTGGTAACAAACGACCCGACGCTGTAAAAGTAATATTAGCTGGAAGCCATTTAGCATCTTTTACATCCCATCGATACATATCATTCAATCTTCTTCCCTGTAAAAGAGTGTTAGCTCTTCTTTCATGTTTCAATTGTATTTTGACTGAGTCATTTGACATTGTTGATGAAATTGTAGCCAATCCAGTATTTAATGCTCTAATTTTATTCAAAGTTGCAATTGCTCCTGCAAAATCATTTTTAGAAACTTGCGACTCTGCAACAATCAAATGCATTTCCTTTGTTGAAGTAAATGTAATTGGAGAATAACGATCGCTGTAAGCAACTTTATTTTTGAAATCTGCACTATCTGCAATCCATCTAGTGTCTCTTGCTTTTGTAACAGGATCAATTGGTGCAGCGTTAATTTGTAATTCACTGCGTCCAACAATTTCCCAAGCTAGTTCGTTAAATAATACTACACCAAAATAATCTGGTTTCCATCTGTAGTCAGTAGTTGCTCCCATTAAAGCTATTGCGGAAGTTGCTTCTGTAGCGCCTGCATCTTCATATTGTTTTGCAACAGTACCTTCCGGATTATTTAATGAAGTCCAAACTGCTTTGGAATGTAAAGCTCTTGCTTTTAAACCCATTGCTCTTTTTTTCATATCGGCATTGGCTGCTCGATTTCCGATATTATAAGCAGAGTCAAGTTTCACAATTGCTTCGTCAAAAATTGTATTCATTTTACTTTTTCCAATCGGTGTTCCTGATGCTGTTTTATCTGAATAAACGAAATTGTCAAAAGTTTCGCCAATAACAACTCTAACTAAACCAGCATATAAATAACATCTTCCAAGATCAGTTACATTAATTAAAGTGTTAGCCGATCTGAATCCTTCAAGTTGTGAAACTGCTTTATCAGCCATCCATCTTCCTTCAGAAATATATGGCCAAGATTGATCTACGAACTCATTATAATAATCGGAGATATTTCCTTTATCTAATTCATTCCAAGCATCGCGAGAACCAATCCAATAAACTTCGTCTGTTGCAGTTTCGTAAGGTGCATAAACATAACCTATGCCTTGAAGTACGGTTCCATTTGCGCCATTGGCTATTCCTGCCGCACCTGTATAATCTTCTAAATCTTTTTCTAATAAGTTATTTGGATTTGTTACTTTTAATCCTTCAGAACATCCACTAATAATTAGCAGAGAAAGAAGTATAACAGAAAATATTTTTTGAATTTTATTTGTTTTCATTTTCATGCTCCTTTCTTATAAACCAAATCGTAATGTGAAGAAATATTGTTTTGGAATCGGAATACCAAATGCATCAATTCCTACACCAAAATTTTGTTCTTGTGTTCCGGTTGCACCTCTGCTGTATTCATTAATTTCAGGATCGGTACCGGAATAATCTGTCCAGATCATTAAATTTCTTCCTGAAAAAGTTACAGAAGCATTACTTACACCAAACATCGAAGACATTTCTGCCGGGACATCATAAGTCAAACTTATTTCTCTTAAGCGAACTAAATAAATATTTTCAACTTCATTTAATCCATCGTAAGGGGAAAGAGCTGTAGTTGTTTTTACCCATTCAATTGCAGCATCAACTCGTTGATCTGCTGTACTTGCAGGATTTGCTAAAATAGCTTCGAGTTCTGCAGGGCGTAATAAATTTCTTCCGATTGTTGGATGTGCTCTGCGGAATGCATCTGTTAAATTATGAACATAAAACTCACCAAATTTATATTCGAACACTGTATTTAATCTGATGTTTCCCATGAATGTCATATTAGTTCCAAAAGAACCTTGCCAATCGGGAGTTGGTTTGCCGAGATAATGTTCAAGATATGGTGTTGCTCCACCTTTGATATAAGAAACTTCATCTTTTGCAAGTAATAGTGGAAGAAGGTTTCCTGGATTAAATAATTTCCCAACATTTGCATCATGAACATATTTTCTAATTGTATCACGTGTATCTGCAATTCCATCTTTATTCATATCAATTGGAATATCAACAGGAGCTAATTTTGGACCAAAAAAAGCACCTGGAGCAAAACCTTCTTTTGTAAAGTTTCTATAACGTGGATAAGAACCGCCAACTTTAAATGGTGGTGCACCTCCCAAGTTTGTAATTTTTTCTGTTAAATTTGCAGCACTTGCATTTACTGAAAATGAGAAGTCCTCTGTTCTGATTGCGTGGTAAGTAATTTGCAAGTCAAGACCGTTGGCTGTTAACTCACCAATATTGTCAAGTTGTGTTCTGTAAAATCCACCTGATGGAGCAAAAGCTCGGGCAACAAGTGCATCTTTTACAACTCTGTTCCAACTTGTAAATTCTAATGCGAGTTGATCATCAAGTAATCCAATTTCTGCGCCGAATTCAATTTCAGTTGAAGTTTCAGGTTTTAATTGTGGGTTGCCAAGATTTCCTGGAGCAACACCTGAACCATCCGGGGCACGGAATGCAAGATAAGTTGTTAACTGATCGAAAGCACCAGGTTGTTGTCCGGAACTTCCAACTGCAGCACGTAATCTTAAAGTTGAAACTCCTAAATCGCCCGGCATTAAACCAGCTTTAATTGGTAAGAATGATAAACTAACTTTAGGATAAGTTGCAGTTTTAAATTCAGTACCGAATGCACTGTTTGCATCTAATCTCACACCGGTAGTTAAGTATGCGTAATCCTCAAAACCTAATTGATTCTGAACTAAATACCCTAATTGTTTAATTTCTGAAAATCCTGAATATGTTGTTTGTGTTTGTCCAGCACCAAGTATTTCAATTCCGGGACCTGGGAATGTTTGTCCATATCCACCGGCAGTATTAACAGAAGTTTGAAATGCTTGTAAACCAAGAATTAATTGTGATGATAAGTTTTCAGCAAAATTTGTATTCCAAATTGCTTTAGAATCAAAAGTAATATTTCTTTTAATATTTGTTCCAACGGAAAGTTCGCCATTAGTACTTACAGTTACCTTACTGTCAACATTCCATCCAAAAGGATTAAAGTTCGAACTTCTTTGAGAAATATAATCTATTCCGGCAGTTGTTTCGAGAGTTAGTGTTGTACCAATATTATAACTTCCAGTAATTGCAACATTACCATGGTCTGTTCGATCTTTTGTTTCCTGAAAAAACCCTTCTCTAACAGTAGCAAATGCAGCATTACCCATTGCATTGTCAACCAAAGAACCAGCAACACCAATTTTTTGAACAAGTTCTGGTTTACTAAATTGTGCTAAAGTAACCGGTGCATAAATATTATTATTATTATCAATTGCCTGTTGTGAAATGTTACTATACATAGTACTTAATCTTAATCGAAATGCATCGGTTGGAACAACATTTATTGTAGCACTCATTTGACCGCGAGCAACAGAACTAGTTGCATCGCCTAATTTTGTTCTATCAAAGAAATTTGATGATTGCGGACTAATCGGACTTCCTTGTTGCATGTAGCGACCATTAATAAAATAAGTTACGCCAGTACCACCGCCTGATGCAGATAGTGAATAAGAACTTCCAACTCCACTTCCAGTGAAACTATTATCAAATAGATCGTTTACATTAGTTCTTTCAACAATTTCAAATGGTTTAATTGTAGTACCATAAATTGTACTCATTCTTGCCGCTGATGCGCTATCGCGTGCGAAGCCAGCATTTTTTTTGTACGCAGTTTCTGAAAACTGTGTTGAAGATTGTTGCATTTCAAAATTAAATTTTAAAGGTGAAACAGATCCTTGTTTTGTAAAAATTTGAATGACACCTGCATTAGCTTGTGAGCCATACAAAGTTGCAGCAGCAGCACCTTTTAAAATTTCAACTCTTTCAATTGAAGCTGGATTAATATCATCGAGTCGCGATGGTGTGCCTCCTCCTCCAATTCCAATTCCGGCAAATCCGCCACCATTATCAACTCGAATACCATCTACATAAACTATTGGTTCGTTCGATTGCGATAAACTTGCATTACCGCGAATTCTTATTTGCGCACCTTCACCAGTTAATCCTCCAGTTGGCATCAACATAACTCCTGCAACTCTTGCTGACAACGCATCTGAGAATGAAGAGATTGGTGCTTCTTTCAATGCTTGAGATGAAATAGTTGAAACTGTATTCCCCAATTTCATTTTTTCAACTGCAGCACCTGCTCCTGTAACAACAACTTCATCAATCTGAACAGCGGAAGTTGATAGAGCAAAATTTAATTCTGCAATTTGACCGACATCAACATTAATTTCTTTTGTTTCACTTCTGTAACCAATCAATCGTGAAATTACTTTGTGTTTTCCTGCCGGAACATTTGAAATTGTAAAATTCCCGTTTGGATCAGTTACGCTTCCAAGTGTTAATGCTTGAATTTGAATTACAACATTAACTCCAGGTAATGTTTCTCCAGTGGTTGAAGAAACTTTTCCTGCAACTGTTCCTGCTTGTGAGTACAACATGACGGGTAATAAAAATAAAACTAATACCTTTAAATAACTTTTCATCTTAACATCCTCCAATAATGGTTAGTTGAAAAATACTATACCTAATTAAACTATTATCTTAGTTAATGTCAATTAAAATTCTCATTTTTTTAATATTTACATTTATAAGACTGAAATGGGAAAATTAAGGAATTTGCTCCGTTTAATATGCACTCCGACAAAAAGACTATAAAACATAAGCATTTTAAAGAAGTTTGATAGATATAGTGAGTTTAAGAACACGTACTATTATAGTAGAGTAATAAGGGTTGCGGGGTTTTCACAAGTGTTTGTATATAACAGTACAATCAATAAATAGTCTGTTTTACCTTTTTTAATCTGCTTTTTGCTGATTGTTAAAATTCAATAAAAAATATTTGATGGATGTTTAAAATAGTAACTTGCCGACATAATTATTATTTATAAAATTTTACTTTTTTTAAATTATATTTACATCAGATTATCAGAAAGGTAAACTCAAAATGGAAAAAGGAAATATTTCAAAATTTATTGAACATCATTATCGGCATTTTAATGCTGCAACTTTAGTTGATGCATCAAAAGCATACAGAAAACATTTAGACGATGGCGGGATTTTTATGTTAACACTGGCAGGAGCAATGAGTTCTGCCGAGTTAGGAATTTCGCTTGCAGAAATGATTCGTCAAAATAAAGTTCATGCAATAACTTGCACAGGAGCAAATTTAGAAGAAGATATTTATAATCTTGTTGCACATGATTTTTACGAACGTGTACCAAATTATAGAGATCTTACTCCTGAAGATGAAAAAAAATTATTAGACCGACATTTGAATCGAGTTACTGATACATGTATTCCGGAAGAAGAAGCAATGCGCAGAATTGAACGACACTTGGCAGAATTATGGACGAGATATGATAGCCAGGGGAAAAGTCAATTCCCTCACGAATTTATTTACGAACTTATTTTGAGTGGTAAATTAAAAAATGATTATCAAATTGATACAAAAAATAGTTGGATGGTTGCAGCAGCAGAAAAAAATTTACCAATGTTTGTTCCCGGCTGGGAAGATTCCACAAGCGGAAATATGTACGCTGCAAGATGTATAAAAAAAGAAATTAAAAATCCTCACACGGTAAAAACCGGAATTGAATATATGATGTCGCTCGAGAGTTGGTATTCTAAAAATTGTAAAAGTTCATCAATTGGTTTTTTTCAAATTGGAGGAGGAATAGCCGGAGACTTTCCTATTTGTGTTGTTCCAATGATGTATCAGGATATGAAAAAAACCGACACACCAGAATGGGGTTACTTTTGCCAGATAAGTGATTCGACAACAAGTTACGGTTCATATTCCGGAGCAGTCCCAAACGAAAAAATTACTTGGGGCAAACTTAATGTTGATACACCAAAGTATATAATAGAGTCGGATGCCTCGATTGTTTGCCCTTTAATGTTTGCATACATTTTAGGCTGGTAATATTTTTTATGAAATGAAATTAAAACGATTGCAAATTAATACTCTATTTCTAACACTTCAGCTAATTTAGAAATTGGTGGGTTGTGCATTATTATTGTATTTGAATTGTTTTCATCGACAATCTGAAATGTTGGAATCACTCTCCTTCCTCCTGACCATTCTATAACTTGTTTCGCAGCAGCATCGTCTGCATCAATATCAATTTCTTCGTACGGAATATTTTTTTGTGCAAGAAATCTTTTTGCATTTACACAATCACTGCACCACGATGTTGAATACATTATAATTTTTTTTGACATTTTATTTTTCTCTTTTATGCATTATTCTTTTAACAACCATTATTAAAAATTTTCTCGGCATGAATTTTCCCATCACTACTAAAATATTATTTATCGCTCCGGGAATTACAATTTGTTTTCCTTTCATTGTTCCTTTGTAAGCTTCTTCTGCAACAAATTGTGCTGACTTTGTCATTATTGATTTCATCATTAACGCTTTTCCAACTCTTGCACGTTCTTGAAATCCTGTTGGTACGGGACCTGGACAAAGTGCTGTAACTGTAACTCCCATTCCTTCTAATTCTGATGAAAGTGCTTCTGAAAAACTGAGTACAAAAGATTTCGACGCGTAATAAACTGCCATAAATGGTCCCGGTTGAAATGCTGCCATGGAAGCCACATTTAAAATTTTTCCAACTTTTCTTTTTAACATTGAAGGAATCAGCAATCTCGTTAAAGACATTAATGAAGTTATATTTAGCTGAACCATTCTTGAATTTGTTTCTTCATCCGACGAGTTATAATCTCCAAAAGTTCCAAAGCCTGCATTATTTACAAGAATTTCTATTGAAATATTTTTTCTTTGTAGAATTGCAACTACTTCTTTTGCTGCATTTGGTTCTTCTAAATCTTTTTCAATTAATTCACTTTCACTTCCATATTTAGTATGAAGTTCGTTTGCTAATGTTTGTAATAATTTTTTCCTTCGTGCAACTAAAATTAAATCATATCCATTTTTAGCAAATTGATGTGCCAGCTCAAGTCCAATTCCACTCGATGCACCTGTTATTAAAACATATTTTTTAAACATTTCTTTAGAATTCATTTTAATTATAAATAATATTAAAAATCTTTTCTTTTCACCAAAGTTAAAAGTGTGTAAAGTGCAACGTCTTCTTCAAGTTGATTTTTTACAACAACATCCCAATGCACAACTCCATTTTGATCACCTTCTTTAACCTGTTTATTCTTGCAAGTTAGTTTTACTTGAATACTATCATTTGGAAAAACCGGTTTAATAAATCGCAAACTTTCAAGTCCATAATTTGCAAGTACAGGTCCTGGGTCTGGCCAAACAAATAATCCGGCTGCAGCAGAAAGTACAAGATAACCATGTGCAACTCTTCTTTCAAAAATTGATTGCTTAGATAGTTCATCTTCCATATGCGCATAAAAATGGTCGCCACTTAAATCCGCAAAATTAGAAATGTCTTCTTCGGTGATTGTTCGTCGCTCGGTTAATAATGAGTCCCCTATTTTTAATTCTTCAAAATATTTTTTAAATGGATGAATTGATTCTTCAGTTTGAGCGCCTTTTACATATTCATCTGAAATATTCATTAATGTAGTTGGAGATCCTTGAATTGCAACGCGTTGCATATAATGTAAAATCGATCTCGTCCCGCCAAGTTCTTCACCACCACCAGCTCTTCCTGGACCACCATGAACTAATTGCGGCATCGGTGAACCATGTCCGGTTGATTCATTTGAACAATATCGATTAACAATCATCAATCTTCCGTGATACGAACCAATTTCCATTACAACTTTTCTAGCAAACGAATCATCATTTGTAAAACATGATGCGACTAAACTTCCATTTCCTTTTTTTACAAGCAAACAAAGTTCATCAATATTTTTATAACTCATTACAGTAGTTACCGGACCGAACGCTTCAATATTGTGAACCTCTTCAGAAGTCATCGGCTCTTTGCAATATAATAGAGTGGGACTAAAAAATGATCCTGCTGAAATTCCAACTCCTCGAAATTTTACATTTTCATTTTGAGTATAAACTAGTTCGCAACTTTTTTGTATTTCCTTTGCTCTTATTCCAACTTCTGAAACTTGTTCATGGCTAACTAATGGTCCCATCATTACACCTTCTTCGGATGGGTCACCAATAATTATTTTTGAGATTCTATTTTTTAATTCCTTAATAACTTCATTTACAAATTTTGAAGGGACAATTGCTCTTCGAATCGCAGTACATCTTTGTCCCGCTTTGGAAATCATTTCCTTAATTATTTCATTTATAAATAAAGTAAATTCTACCGAGTCGGGATTTGCGTCACTTCCAAGAATTGAACTATTTAATGAATCAGCTTCCATGTTGAAGCGAATTGAATTGCGTTGCACATTTTCATGTTGACGAAGTTTTAATCCTGTTGATTGCGAGCCGGTAAATGTTACAACATCCTGTGAGGTGAGATAATCAAAAATATTTCCGGCACTTCCAGAAATTAACTGCAACGATCCTTCGGGAAGAATTCCTGAAGCAATAATTTCTTTTACAATTCCATAAGCAACGTAACAAGTTTGCGTTGCAGGCTTTACAATTGTCGGCATTCCTGCTATAAACGATGGTGAAAATTTTTCTAACATTCCCCAGTTCGGAAAATTAAAAGCATTTATATGAAGCGCTACTCCTTGAAGTGGAAGCATTAAATGTCTTCCTTTAAAAGTTCCGAGTTTCGATAGTTCCTCAACTCCTCCGTCGAGATGAAAAGATTTGTTGGATAATTCTTTTCGCGCTTTACTTGAGATCGTAAATAAAGTTCCAAATCCACCATCTATATCGAGCCATGAATCACCTTTTGTTGCGCCACTCCAAGCTGAAAGTTTATAAAATTCTTTTTTTCTTTCTGTTAAATATTTTCCCAACTCTTTCAACATATTTGCTCGTTGATGAATTGTAAATTGTCTAAGTTTTGTTCCACCAACTTCACGACCATATTTAAGAATTTGGTCGAATGAATTTTCGATGCTCGAAACTTCAGCTACAATAGATCCATTTACAGCGTGTTTAAGTTGAGTTGTTTTCCCACTTCCCTCAATCCATTTTCCATTAATATAACTTTGAACTTGCATTTTTTATTTTACTAAACTTATTTTCTTTTAGTTTCTTTCCAAGTTTCGAAAGATCTCGATTGTTTTTTTTTCAATCTTTTCGGCTTTGTTAAAGCAGGAACTAATTTCATTTTTGAATGATTATCAATTGTGAGTTGTTGATATAATTTTGTTCCATTAGTTTTCCAATTCAACATTTTATCTGAAACATTTTTAATAATTTTTGCCGGCGAACCAACTACAACTTTCCTCGGCGGGATTTTCATTTCTCCCGGAACAAAACTTAATGCACCAATTATACATTCGTCGCCAATTTCAGCATAATCCATTACAACAGAATTCATTCCAACTAAAGTGTTTTCGCCAATTGTTGCGCCGTGAATAATTGAACCATGACCAATATGCGCGCATTTTTTTAGATGAACTTTCGCAGCCGGAAAAGCATGAAGAATACAACCATCTTGTACGTTGCATCCATCCTCTATTATAATCTCTCCCCAATCTCCGCGCAAACTTGCCGATGGACCAACGTAAACTTTTTTTCCAATTGTAACATTTCCAGTAATTGTGGCAGTTGGATGAATATATGCTGAAGGATCGATTATTGGAATAAATCCATTAAAAGAATAAACCATTGGTGTTGGAAAACTTTTATTTTTTTTTCGCGCCATAAAAGTTAAATTCTTTCAATTATTGTTGCCATTCCCTGTCCAACTCCAACACACATTGTACAGAGCGCATATTTTTTTTGTTGATCGTGTAATTCCAAAGCAGCAGTTAAAATTAATCTTGCGCCAGACATTCCAAGTGGATGTCCCATTGCAATCGCGCCACCATTTGGATTTATTCGTTGATCATTATCTTCGATTTTTAATTCTTTTAAACAACCAAGAACTTGTGCAGAAAAAGCTTCGTTAATTTCAATTATATCGATTTGATTTAATCCGAGTGAAGAATTTTTCAAAACTTTTTTTATGGCAGGAATCGGACCCAATCCCATAAGTCGAGGTTCAACTCCGGCGACTGCTGAATTTATAAATTTCGCAATTGGTTTGAGATTATATTTTTTCACAGCAGACTCAGAAGCAAGAAGTAATGCACAAGCTCCATCATTTATTCCCGAAGAGTTTCCTGCAGTTACACTTCCTTTTCCATCTAATCTGAATGCTGGTTTTAATGTTGAAAGTTTTTCTAATGTTGAATCTGGTCGTGGATATTCGTCTTTATCAAAAATTATTTTTTCTTTTCCTTTTTGAATTTCAATCGGAATAATTTCTTTTTTGAATCTTTCTCTGTTATTTGCGATTAAATTTTTCTGTTGCGATTTAAAAGCGAATTTATCTTGATCATCTCTTGAAATTTTCAAATACTCAGCAACATTTTCTGCTGTTTGTCCCATTGAATCAATTCCATAAATTTCTTTCATTTTGGGATTTACAAATCGCCATCCTAAAGTTGTATCTACCATTTCAGGATTTCGTGAAAATGCTTCACCAGATTTCGCCATTACCCAAGGTGAACGAGTCATTTGTTCAACTCCACCGGCAATAAATAAATCACCATTTCCTGCAGAAATTGAATTCGCAGCAATCGCAACTGCATTCATTCCCGAAGCACAAAGCCTATTAATTGTTGCGCCGGGAACAGAATGTGGAAGTCCTGCAAGCAACAACGCCATTCTAGCAACATTTCGATTATCTTCGCCAGCTTGATTTGAACAACCCAAAATAACATCTGTAATTTCGGCGGGATCAATATTTTTATTTTTTTCGATTAGCGATCGAATTACAGTTGCCGCAAGATCGTCTGCACGGATAGTTGAAAGTGCGCCACCATATTTTCCAATTGCAGTTCGAACTCCACTAATTATATAAACTTCATTTTTCATTTTGAATTATTTTTTTACTTGTTCGATAAACTGTCCCTTTAAATATTCCAACATTAACTTTTTTTTGATTTGTAAGAATAATATTGTAATGACCAATTTTATTACTTTTACTAATTTCTTTTGCAACCGCAGTAACAACATCTCCTTTTTTTGCAGAGTTTGGAATATTAAAACTTGAACTAATACTTACTGAAATTATTCCATGAGAGTTCGATGCAAATGCAAGCGCACTATCTGCAATCGAAAAAAGAATTCCGCCATGACAAATATAAAATCCATTCAGCATTTGTTTTGTAATTGTTGCTTTAAGTTTACAATATCCCGGCTTAACATTTAAAATTTTAATTCTCATCCATTTGCTAAATGCATCATTCTTCATCATAGCATCAACGGATTGTATTGCGATTTGTTTTGAATTCATTATTTAATTTTTATTTTATTTTTATCGAGTTCAAGTAGTAACGAACATGCAGAATATCGTTTGTCTGTTTTTTCGAACTCGAGCTTGTTCAAAATAGTAATAATATTTTGATAGCCAATTTCGTTTCCCCAATCAAATAATCCTTTCGGATAATTTGCCCCTTTTTGCATTGCTAATTCAATGTCTTCGTAAGATGCAATATTTTCTTCCAACGAAAATGCAGCTTCATTTATCAACATCGAAATAATTCTGTAACATATTTCTTTTCCAATTTTTTCATCTTTTGTTGGCTCAATTTGAATATTTCCATTCGCGTAATTGTAAAAACCGATTCCGGTTTTTCTGCCAAGCTGGTTTTCGGAAACCATTTTTTTTTGAAGTTCTGAAGGTTTAAATCTTGGATTATTTTGAAATGATTTATAAACCGATTTACTTACAGAATAATTTATATCCAGCCCAATTAAATCCATTAATTCAAATGGTCCCATTTTGAACTTTCCAAATTCGCGCATTGCCCAATCAATCGTTTGAATATTTGCTATTTTTTCTTCGAGAATTTTTAATGCTTCAAGATAATAGGAGCGTGCAATTCTGTTTACAATAAAGCCCGGGGTATCTTTTACAATTACCGGAACTTTTTTCCAATTTATTAAAAGTGATTTAATTTTCTCGGGCAATACTGAATCTGTTTCAGATGAAAAAATAATTTCAACTAATTCCATTAAAACTGGTGGATTGAAAAAATGCATTCCAATAAATCGGTCTCTCTTTATTAATTGTTCCGAAAGTTTTTGAATACTGAACGATGAAGTATTTGTTGCAATTACACAATTTGGAGTAACTATCTTTTCTAATTCGGAATAAAGTTTTTGCTTTATATTTTCATTTTCAATTATCGCTTCAATAATTAATTCTGAATTTGAAAACTCTTTTAGAGATTTTACTGGAACTACTCTTCTAATAA
The DNA here is from genome assembly GCA_005792285.1 of Bacteroidota bacterium. Taxonomy (GTDB): domain Bacteria; phylum Bacteroidota; class Ignavibacteria; order UBA10030; family UBA8401; genus SXSI01. Next base: position 19,644 of record SXSI01000024.1, on the reverse strand, counting down.
TTTTTTCTAATTCGAGTTTGGATAATTTATTTTTCTCAACAAATTTATTTAGTGATTTCTGAATTATTTGGATAGAATTATTTGCGACTTCAAAAATATTATCAAAAATTAAAACATTATGTCCGGCAGTTGCAGCAACTTGCGCAATTCCACTCCCCATTGTTCCAGCACCAATAATTCCAATAACAGGAAACTGGCTCATTTATTACTCACCTAAAAATTTCGGATTGCGCTTTTCTAGAAATGCATTAATTCCTTCTTTAAAATCTTTTGTCATTCCGGCGAGTTCCTGTAATTCACCTTCCATAGAAAGTTGATCCTCCAATGAATTTGAAAAAGTAGAGTTCAACAATTTTTTAATATATCCAATTGCTTTTGTCGGAAGTAAAGAAAATCTTTCAGCAAGCTTAATTGCAACTATTTCCATTTCATTTTCAGGAACGGATTTATAAATCATTCCGAGTTTTTCTGCATCGGCTGCAGAAATTTTATCAGCAAGCATAAATAATTCTGTAGCTTTTGCAAATCCAACTAATCGCGGAAGAAAAAATGAACCTCCTGCATCCGGGATTAATCCAATTTTACTAAATGACTGAACAAAACTTGCTCGTTCGCTTGCAACAACAAAATCGCAAGCTAATGCAATATTTGCTCCGGCACCTGCCGCAACTCCATTTACACCGCAAATAATTGGTTTTTCAATTGTGCGAATTGCACGAATAATAGGTGTATAAGTTTCCTCCAAAATTTTTCCGAGATGAATTTCCTCTAAACCACCTGAAAGAAATTCATTTATATCTTGTCCGGCGCAAAACCCTCTTCCGTTTCCAGTAATGTAAATAGCTCGGATATTATTATCTTCGCCGCATTGTTGAAGTGCCGAAGCAACTTCTTTTGACATTTCAATTGTGAAACTATTTAATACATCGGGGCGATTTAAACGAATTATCCCGATTTGATTTTCAGATGTAAAATTAATGTTGTTCATTTTTTAAATTGGTTTAAAATAATCAAATGGAGTTAAACAATCTTCGCAAAAATAAAATGATTTACATGCAGTTGAACCGAATTCACTTTTTAAAATTGTTTTGTTTGAATTACAATACGGACATGTAATTGTATTTTGTTTGAATTCAACTTTATTAATTATTGGTAAAGGGGGCGCAATTCCGCTTTCTTTTAATTTTATTTTTCCTTCTTTTGTAACCCAATCTGTTGACCACGCAGGATTTAAATTTATTTTTACTTCTACATTTTCAAATAAATTAAGTTGAAGTGTATTAATTATTTCACGTTCAATAAAATGCATCGCAGGGCAAGCGGAATAAGTCGGTGTTATAGTCACTATAACTTTATTATTTATAAATTCTACATTTCTTACAAGACCAAGATCGGTAATGCTAACTGTTGGAATTTCAGGATCTGAAATAGTTTTCAGCAAATTATAAATTTGTTGAATTGTTTCAGTTTCTACGGTTACCATTTTGCTCCCGGATAAGTTCGCGCAACTATTTGCATTTCGGAAAGTAAATGTCCTAAATGTTCAGTATGAATTCCTCTTCTTCCGCCACTTAAATAATTTGTTTGCATCTCAGGAATTTTTAATGTTGCATTTTGAAGATGTGAGATAACTTTGTTTTCCCATTCACTTTCAAGATCAGAGCTTTTAGTAATAAAATTTTTTAATGATGGAGAGTTTTCAATTTCATCACTTTCGAACATTTCATTTGTATAAAGCCATAAAATATTTAATGCATTTTGCGTTTTTTCATGACTCAATTCAGTTCCATCTCCAAGTCTTAAAACCCATTGGCTCGAATGTCGCAAATGATATTGAACTTCTTTTAATGCTTTTGTTGTAATATCAGAAATAAATTTATTGCCGGAGTTCTGTAATTTTTCATACAATAAAAATGTAAACGAATCGACAAGAAATTGACGAACAATTGTAAAAGCAAAATCCCCTTTTGGTAATTCCATAATTAGTAGATTTTTATAATCAATAGCATCCCTAAAATATGTGAGTTCGTCTGCAGTTTTAATTTTATTTTCAACTTCGGATGCAGCATTCAAAAAATGTGTCGCATGTCCAATGCAATCTTGTGCAATATTTGCGAGTGCAATATCTTCCTCTAAAATTGGTGCGTGTCCACACCATTCCGATAATCGGTGGCCGAGAATTAAACGATCATCTCCTAATCGAACTAAATATTCAAAAAGTGAGTTATCGTTTTTTAAATGCATCTTTAATCCCGTCAGGAAGTTTGTAAAATTGCGGATGTCTGTAAACTTTGTCGTCAGTCGAATCGAAGAATGAAGTTTTATCTTCAATATTGGTTGCAGTAATATCTTTTGTTTTGACTATCCAAATATTATTTATTGTGTCGCGTCTTCCATAAACATCTCTTGCATTTTGAAGCGCCATTTCTTTATCTGCCGCACGAACACTTCCAGCATGCGAGTGTGGTTCACCCGATTTTTCCTGTAAAAAAACTTCCCAAATTTCCCATTGCTCATTTTTATTTTGTTCAGTTGACATTATGCAGCCTCTGCCTTTTTATTTTTTTTGATTTTATAGGAAGTTGCTGCATCGCGAACCCAACTGTTATCTTCGTAAGCACTTCGTCTTGCGGAAATTCGTTCGTTGTTACATAATCCATTTCCGTTTATTACAGAATAAAATTCATCCCAATTTATTTCTCCAGTTTCCCAACTCCTTGTTTCTGTATTAAATTTCAATTCGGGATCTGGAATTGTTAATCCAAAAACTTTGGCTTGTTCAACAGTCATATCAACAAATCTCTGCCGTAATTCATCATTTGATTTTATTTTTATTTTCCACTTCATTAAGTCGGAACTATTTGGAGAGTTTGTATCGTGTGGACCGAACATCATCAACGATGGCCACCACCAACGATTTAGTGATTCTTGCGCCATTTCTTTTTGTTCATTTGTGCCGGAACAAAGTATTCCAACAATTTCCATTCCTTGAATTTTATGAAAATTTTCTTCTTTGCAAATTCTTAACAAACCTCGACTATACGGACCGTACGAACATTTTGCCATTGTAGTTTGATTTATAATTGCGGCGCCATCAACTAACCAACCAATCATTCCGATGTCGGCCCAAGTAAGAGTTGGATAATTAAATATGGAAGAATATTTTGCTTTCTTAGTATGAAGTTGATCAAACATTTCTTCGCGTGAAATTCCGAGAGTTTCCGCTGCACAATATAAATAGAGACCATGCCCAGCTTCATCCTGAACTTTTGCTAGCAAAGCAATTTTTCTTCTTAACGAAGGAGCTCGGGTAATCCAATTACCTTCCGGCAGCATTCCAACAATTTCTGAATGTGCGTGTTGTGAAATTAAACGGATAAGTTGTTTTCTATAATTCTCAGGCATCCAGTCTCTCGGCTCAATTTTTTGTCCGATAGATAAATTTTTCTCAAATGTTAATTCTAAGTCAACCATAATTTTATTTAAACTGTTTATAGGATTTAATAATTTTTTAAAAAATAACTAAAATAGCCTCTCTATTCAACAAGTCTTAAAATGTCTTCAAATCTAATTTTTATAGAGTTTAAATTGAAATATACTAAATAAAAAAATTATTTATTTTTTATTAAATAAATAGCTACGTCCTTGTTACTCAACAACTTAGCTCAAATTACATGCCCCTTACAATACTTATTGTAAGGACTCTGTAATATAAAAGTATCAAGTAATGAAACTCACTAAAAATATATTTGTAGTAATAAAATTACCCACACCCTCCCTCACAAGGGGGATGAGGAGGGAGTTGGGTACTTTATAAACTGAAAAATTAAAATATTACTATATAATCAAGGAGATCATACGAACAAAACTTTACTAAGAGACTTTGCTTAAATCCTAATTTTAATGAGTATTGTTGTCGTTTTATTAGGATACCTTTAACCTGAGATAAAATATATTTTCTTTAATTACGCATAATATCTGTGCGTAAAATCACTTTTCATTTAACTAATCGGGATATTTTGTTATTTTCATTTATATTTATTAACAAATAAAATAAAAATAAATGAATATTATTTTAGGATTAATTATGACTTTATTAGTAACTCCACTCGTTGACGATACGCCCTTTTATGGAAATGTCTCAACTGCAGAAAAATATAAATTAAAACAGGAAGAACGACTTTCTAAAGCTAAAGTATTGCTTGAAAAAATTTCTTCCAGTAATGGAAAACGAACAATTCAAAATACACTCGCTCCATTTGATGAAATTCTAATATTAATAAATGCGGCGGGAAGTCAATCCGGATTACTTGAAAACGTTCATCCTGATTCTACAATTCGTAAAATGTCAGAAGAATTCTCTCAGAAAGTTTCCACGTTTGCTTCGGAACTTTCATTAAATAGATTGGTTTACGAAGCACTCAATTCAATCGATATTTCTGAAGCAGATGAAACAACTAAATTTTTTCTTCAAAAAACTCTGCGCGATTTCAGACTTGCTGGAGTTGATAAGGATGAAGCATCGAGAAAAAAAATTAAAGAACTACGCGATGAATTGGTTTTAATTAGTCAGGATTTTGCCAGAAATATTCGTGAAGATGTACGATTTGTTTTCGCAAATAATATTTCCGAACTGGATGGATTGCCAAAAGATTTTATTGATCTTCACAAACCGGAATCCAATGGAAGAATTAAAATAACAATTAACTATCCCGATGCTGTTCCTGTTTTCACTTATGCAAAGAATGAGGATTTACGCAAAAAACTTTACATGGAATTTAATAATCGTGCATATCCAAAAAATATTTCTGTGCTTGATAAGTTAATTTCAAAACGTGGGGAACTTGCTTCTGTTGTCGGCTTCCAAAATTATGCTGCTTATGTAACTGCAGATAAAATGGTTGCAAGTGAAAAAAATGCATCTCAGTTTATCGAAAAAATTGCAGCAGCTTCTCTTGAAAAATCCAAAAAAGATTATCAGCAACTTCTTTCTAGAAAAAAATCTGATGTTTCAAATGCTACCGAAATTTTTCCGTGGGAATCTGGATATTATTCTGAGTTAGTTCGCAAGTCAGATTATAATTTCGACGGACAAAAAGTTCGTCCGTACTTTAGTTATAATAGAGTAAAACGAGGTGTGCTCGATATTACTTCAAAACTTTTCGGAGTTACTTATAAACAAAATAAAGATGCACCTGTTTGGCATCCTTCAGTTGAATGTTGGGAGGTTTTTGAAAATGGGAAAATGACCGGGCGTTTTTATCTTGATATGCATCCGAGAGAAAATAAATATAATCACGCAGCACAATTTGATATTCGAGCTGGTGTAAAAAACAATCCAGATCGTTTAACTGCGGGACAAATTCCCGAAGCAGCATTAATTTGCAACTTTCCCGGAGGTGTTGAAAATGATCCCGGTTTAATGGAACACTCCGATGTTGAAACTTTCTTTCATGAGTTTGGACATTTACTACATTCAATTTTTGGAGGAAGTCAAAAATGGGCTGGCATAACCGGAATTTCTACTGAATGGGATTTTGTTGAAGCTCCTTCGCAATTATTGGAAGAATGGGCTTGGGACGCGAAAACACTTCAAACATTTGCAAAGCATTATCAAACTAATGAGCCAATTTCGACTGAACTTGTAAATCAAATGCGGCGTGCAAGTGAATTTGGAAAAGGATTGCAAGTTCGCCAACAAATGTATTATGCGAAACTTTCACTTTCCTGTTACGATAGAAATCCGAGCGAAGTAAATACAAATGAATTAATAAAAAACTTGCGCGAAAAATATACACCTTACAAAAATGTTGAAGGAACTCATATGCAAACTTCTTTTGGCCATTTGGATGGCTATTCGGCAATTTATTATACTTACATGTGGTCGCTTGTCATTGCAAAAGATTTTATAAGTATATTCAATGAGGAGAATATGATGGAACCAATTGTAGCCAAAAAATATCGTGAAAATATTTTAAATCCCGGAGGCTCACTTCCGGCTGATAAATTAGTTAAAAACTTTTTAGGTAGAAATTTTAATTTCGATGGTTGGAAACAGTGGTTAAACAAAGAATAACATGGAATGTTTGATGAAAAAAATAATTTTACTTTTTATTGTGCTATTTAATAGTTACCAACTTTTTGCACAAGATGATTATAAACGCGGAATGGGTATTATTGGAAACTGGGGAACAATGGAAGGAATTACCGAACTTCATCCTGATTATCTCGCTTATTTAAAAAGAACAAATACCCAATGGGTTGTAATTGGAAATGCACTTCATATTAAAAATTCTGTTGATAGCACAGTTGAACTTTTTTATTCGAACGATTATAAAAATTTTGTTCCAAGTTGGCCAGATGCAACTCTTAGAACAATGATTCAACAACTTCATAGCAATGGTTTTAAAGTTGTACTGGCGCAAGGGATTGATGAACCATGGCCTGAGGATGGAACTCCAAATCCGGCATTACCAGCAGGCAGTAAGCCAGCTTGGCGTTATCAAATTGGACAACCAAAAGCTCCAACAGGATACACTGCTGCTGATTGGCCTTGGGATACAACCAATACAAATAATAAAAATTTTGTTAAATCTTTTTGGAATAGCTATACACAAGTTTCACTTTATCATGCAAAACTTTGTCAGGAATTGGGAGTAGAATTATTTGAAGTTGGAGCAGAATCGCAAGAATTATTTAGATCAGCAAATATTGGGACCAAATACAAAGTTAATTACAAAACTCAAATTCAAACTTTAATGGATTCTGTTAGAAAATATTATACTGGTAAAATTGCATACTATATGCATGTTGGTACTTGGCAAGGAGCTGTTACAACTACTAAAGCTGATACTCAATGGCATAATTTATGGAGCGATGCAAATTTTGATGTAATCGGTGTAAGCCTTTACGATGCAGTTAGACCAACAACTGCTAATTATACTACAACAACAACTGTTAATACAGTTAATTATTTTAAAACAAAATTTAAAGATTTTTTAGTTAAATATGTTAAGCCTGTTTTAAGTAGATATCCAACTAAACCAATTGTTGCGCTTGAGCTAGGATTTCAAATAAGAGATATTACAAATATTGGATTAACTGAACCTAAAGGATTAATATCGGCGGATGATTACAATAAAAATGGAATACTTGATGCAGAGGAAATTCAATCAAATTTATTTGAAGCATATTTTAATGTATCAGATTCTTTGGGTTACCCTAATGGCGCTATGATTTTTGGAGATAATTCTGAATCAGATGCAATAAATAATTTGTTTAACAATTATAATGGTTGGGGTTTAAGGAGTAGATATGCAGAAACAAAATTAATACAACGATTTAAAAATTTAAGTTTTAATTCTTCTACAAACAGGGCTCCTAAATTATTGAAAAAAACTCACTTGGGAATGGTAGCTTACATCGGTGAAAATTTTGAATCAGAATTTTTTGATGCATCGGATGAGGATGTTCCATTTGGAGATATAATTTTTTACAAAACAGTTTGGGAAAATTATCCATGGTTTGGTGCTGCTACAACAAAAGGGAAAATAGTTGGTATTCCCCAGCCAGATGATTTTGGAAATTGGAATGTAAAATTATTTGTACATGATGTATTTAGGAAACCATCTGTAGATACAGCAAAGTTTAAAATTTGGGTTGTAAATAAAAAATCTCCAAGAGTGGTTTCAACTCCAGTTACTAAATTATCTACCGGACAAGCATTTAGTTATCAAATAGAAGTTAAAGATCAAAATGGGATTCTTTATTCACCATCTGTTTTAAAATATCAATTAACCAACAATGGTTGGTTTTTGCAATCAGTAAGTGCAACGGGTTTAGTAAAAGGTGTTCCAACTTTCCAAGGTGGCGCAATGACTACCGCTGCGCAGGTTAAAATTATAACACCTACTAACGACACATTATTCGATTCATGGAAAATGGAAGTAACTGAGGGGAACATTGCACCTCTATGGGAAAATAGTCGAGTGTTAAAAATTCCAGGTTCAACTCGAACAACATTTTATATTTCTCCCGGATACGATACAACAATTCACAAAGATAGCTTAATTACATTTAGAGTTGTGCCAGCATCGGATTATAATAAAAGCGATACATTAGTTTACACTTATAATATTTTTAATACTCAATTAAATTCGTTAGTTACATCATTTATTGCTGATAAATATAATTATGCCGATAGTGTAAAATATGGAGCTAGAGAAACAAAGTGCGTTGCAATAAAAAATATGAGCCAGGTTTTGCAAACAAATGTTTTATATGAGTGTAGAGTAACTGTCTCAGATGGAATAACTACGGCAAATATTCCAACTCCATATCCAAGATTTAAACTTTCATCAAGTTCAAATAATCCTGCAATTACATTAACAGCTAGTCAATTACTGTTTGGAAAAATTGCAATTGGCTCAACTTCTGCCACTCAAAATTTTAAAGTTAGCGGAAGTAATTTAACAAGTAATATTACAATTACTCCTCCAACAGGATTTGAGATTAGAACTGGTACTAATAATTTTTCTGCAAATGCGATTTCGCTTTCTGTTTCAAATGGCGCTGTAAACGAAACAACAGTTGATGTTAGATTTGCACCAACTACCGTTCAGCATTATTCTGGTTCAATTAAAATATCTTCAACAAATGCAACAGAAAAAAATATTACAGTTGATGGAGATGGCACAGCAACTGCCGTTCCATTTATAGTTTCATCTGATTCGTTAATTATTTTTGGAAATACAACTGTTGGTAAATATTCGGATACTTTAAGTTTTACAATTACAGGTGGAAATATTAGTGATACTTTAAAATTAGCATCTTCCGAATATTTTGAAATTAAAATTTCTAGTTCAACTACATTTTCTAAGTTAATTAAAATTGTGCCAACTAACGGGTTAATTTCCGAAACAAAAATAGATATTCGATTTAAACCAAAAGAAGCTAATAATTATTCCGATTCAATTTTTATTACTTCTACAAATTTACAATCAAAAATTTTATTAAAAGGAACAGGGGTTGCACAAGTAAACAATGCTCCAGTTATAAAATCGATTGCTGAACAATTTACTCAAGTAAATATTTTATACACATATCAAGTAGAAGCTATTGATGCCGATATTTCAAATGGAGATACGCTGGCTTACTCGCTCGATGTTGCGCCGACTTGGTTATCAATTTCAAAATCTGGACTTATTAGTGGAACGCCCTCAAATAAAAATATTGGCGACACACTATTTGTTGTAAAAGTTTCCGACTTGCAAGGTTTGTTTGCTACTCAAAAAAATAATATAAAAGTAACCGGTAATTTAGATACACTTTTAAAAATTTATTCACTTTCCCCACCGTTTGGTGCTGTCGGAAGTGTTGTAACTTTTAAAGGTTCAAATTTTGCACCAACTTTAAATAATAACTCGGTTTGGTTTGGCGGAATTAAAGCTGTCTTGCAAAGTGTTTCTAATTCTGAATTAAAAGCTGTTGTACCGCAAGGGGCAACTTATTCTTATCCGGTTGTTTTTGCCGATTCATTTCAGACAACTTCTCCAAAACCATTTTCAGTAACTTTTAAAGGTAGCGACTCACCATATCCAAGTTCATTATTTGGAACATCTGCCGCATCAATTTTAACTGGAAATAATCCTACTCGTTCGGTACTTGCCAATTTTAATGACGACGGGAAACAAGAATTGGTTGTTGTAAATTACGGCTCATCAAATATTTCCATTTACAATAACTCGATTAACTTTAAAGACAGTATAAAAAATTCTTCCTTGTCAAAATTCGAATTAGCAGTTGGTTCGAACCCCAATGGAGTTGCAATTGGAGATATAAATGGCGACGGCAAAATGGATATTATAGTTTCAAACTTCTGGAGTTATAGTATTTCGGTATTTAAAAATATTCACACAAGCGGAAGTTTAACAGCAAGTAGTTTTGCTGCTAAACAAGATATTGTAGTTTCTTCAAATGGAAAGCCGGGCGATGTTGCACTTTCGGATGTTGATGGCGATGGCAAACTTGATTTAATTACAACCGATTATAATAGCGTTAACGAGTTTGGTGTTTCAATTTTTAAAAACACCTCCACACAAGAAATAATTTCTTTTGCACCTCAAAAGAATTTCCCAACTGGGAAAAATCCAAAACGAATTGTAGTTAGAGACGCAAATGAAGATGGAAAACCGGATCTGTTTGTTGTTAGCGAAAATAGCACTCCAAGTAGCTACATAAATTATTTACAAAATAAATCGGTTACCGATACAATTTTATTTGAGCCAAAGGTTGAAATCCCAACTGGGAAAAACCCGAGAGATATTGCCTTTGCCGACTTTAATAATGATGGACTTGAAGATTTTGTTGTTCCAAATTATGAAGAAGATAGTGTTACTGTTTATCAAAACACTACCACAACAAGTTTAGTCCAGTTTAAAAAAGCAGCAAAATTTAAAGTGCCATATTTATTTTCAACAACTAACTTGCTAGTAGGTCCACACTCAGTTGCAACATCCGATGTAAATGGAGATGGTTGGATTGATTTTGTATTTGGAAGCTGGGGATATCAATCGGCTCCACTTTATATTAATACTAAAACAAGTGGTGCAATTACAAATAGTTCGTTTAAATTTTTTAGCGAAAACGGCAATATTACTTATCAGAATAATCCTTCCAGCGTGTTGCTTGGCGATTTAAATGGAGATAGCCGACCGGAATTAATTGTAACTGCTTATGCTTCCGATAAAGTTGCAATATTTAGAAATAAATTTGGAAATTATTTTTCGTTAACTCCAAAAACAATCACTAATTTTGGAAGTTTAAAAGTTGGCGATAAAAAATTTGCACTCTTTACCATGGAAAATGGCGGAGATGATACTTTAGTTTTTAAAGCTCGGAAATCGTTAGACAGTAATTTTTTTATAAATAATTATACTGTTGTTAAAATTGCACCCGATAATTTTTATACCGATTCAGTTTGGTTTGCGCCAAAAATGGTTGGTATATTTAAAGGCAAAATTGTAATTGAAACTGCATATTTTTCGGATACTATTTATGTTGAAGGTATTGGTACTGGTAAAGCAATTTTAAGTTTATCTACTAATAATCTTGATTTTGGGAAAGTAAAAATAAATGATTCTAAAAAACTATCTGTTAAACTAAAAAATTCTGGAAACGACACATTATTTATTAAGAATTTTAGTTTGTTTGGTTCAACAGAGTTTTCATTTCAGCAACCTCCCGCTACCGGAACATCTATGGCACCATCAAAGGAATATGATCTTGAAGTAACTGCATTGCCATTAAATTTAGGATTGAGAAGTGCTATGTTAAAAATCAATCATAATGTTGGAATGGATTCAGTTAAATTTATAATGATTGGCATAGGTAATCCAAAAATTAAATTAAGTGTTAGTAAAATTGATTTTGGAAGCGTTAAACAGCATCTAACAAAAGATTCAACTTTAACAATTCAAAATATTGGAAATGACACTTTGCATATTGCTAAAATGGAACTTACAAATAGTCAATTCACTTTTGGAACTACATCAACAATTAGGTCAATTGCACCAAATAATAAATCTGACGAGAAGATAAGTTTTAAACCTCTTCAAAATCTTGGAAGTGTAATAGCTAAACTATTTATTATGAGCAACAACCTAAATGTTGTTACAAAAGATTCTGTTGAATTAGTTGCAAATGTAGTTACAAAAGTTCCTATTGGAGTTGAAATCCCGACTGTATTTTCATTGTCGCAAAATTTCCCAAATCCGTTTAACCCAGCAACAATAATAAAGTTTGGATTGCCAAATGAATCGTATGTAAAATTAGAAATTTATAATTCGCTCGGCCAATTAGTAAACGCACTAATTGATGAAAAATTATCGGCTCGTTTTTATGAAATAAAATGGGAAGCTAGTAATTTACCAACAGGAATGTATTTTTATAAAATTATTGCTGTGGACTTGTCTGATCAGAACAACAAACTTATTCAAACAAGAAAAATGATTTTGATGAAATAATGTAATCATTTCAATTTTAATTATAAATCCTATCCTTTTGGGTAGGATTTTTTTTGATTTTGCCATTGTTTTGTTATATCAAATTATTTTTTTATTTTTTTATTTCAATAAAATACGACTCAAATTAATAGATTGATAAAACCAAAATTATAGTACAGTTGAGAGTTTTCGTCACCGAAATCGCCAACTTCTTGTAGCTGCAAACCAATAAAACAGAGTGGACTAATTTTGATCGTGGAAGAGTAAAGCTTTATTGTAATTCGATCGTTTTAGTTGGCACCTCTATTCCTCCAATAAAACAATTCTCGATAATTCATCACAGTGCTATTTTGGCGGAAGCATATCTAAATAAAAAGCTACCCTCTTTTAAAAGTATGCAGTTTTTGCGTCGGTTGGTATTTGGTGCGTACGATAGTAAAAATAAAACTAATTCCTTTAGCAATAAACTTCTCGCACATGAAAAATATGCGTTAAAATATTTCAAATTAAATGGAACTCAAAGGTTCGTGAAAGAAATTAAGCAAAGAGTAGCTATGAATTTGTTTGGATTTACTATTTATGATGATTGGATGATTTTAATTTGCACCGATATTTACAAAGGAAAACCAAAAACATCTTTTTTAATTTGGGGTCTTGGGATAGTTTGGGATAAACAGTCAACTCAGTTTTTTGGTACACAGTTGGGATTTTTTGGGAAATTAATTCCATTAAATATATTTGATGCTGTAGAACGAGAAGGACTTGCAAAAGGATATTGGGTTTTGTTAACTGAATCCGATGAAACTTCTGAGTTTAGTTACGATTCCAGAAATAAGTCTCCACAAAGCCAAAAACAAAATTGGTTAACTAAAATAAAATAATAATTGATTTGAGTCTTTAATTCAGTATATTAGGTGAGTGTTTTGGTTAAGACAGTTTTTCGTAAACAGATAAACTAAATTACATTTGATTGGAAAAAATTAAATTTTATAAAGAAAGAATTTATAACAATTAAATCGACTTAAAAACAAAACGCTCTTGTGTTTGTTAAACATATATTGAAGATGAAAATCAATAAAAAAAACTTGGAGATTCCGAAAATCCTGAAGAGTAGGAAAAATAAAAAAATAAAAAAATGGAACATTTAAAAATTGACAGTCAGAATTATGTCGCATTCACTTTCTTCATCGGAACCATGGCCATGATGGCCGCATCTGTCTTCTTCTTTTTTGAACTAAACAACACATCTCAAAAATGGAGAACTTCGGTACTTGTATCGGGATTAATAACCTTTATTGCAGCAGTGCATTACCACTACATGAGAGGTTACAATCTTGAAACAGGAGAATCCCCAACTTTTTTCCGCTACGTGGATTGGATTCTTACTGTGCCTCTAATGTGTGTTGAATTCTATCTCATTACCAAAAAAGCTGGAGCGAAAATTTCTCTATTATGGAAGTTGATTTTTACCTCACTGATAATGCTTATCGCAGGTTATTTTGGAGAAACAGTCGACCGTGACAATAGTGTTATGTGGGGAATGATTTCTGGAGCAGCCTACTTCTACATTGTCTTTTTAATTTGGTTTGGTGAAGTTGCAAAATTGGCTCAGACAGCAGGCCCACAGGTTGCCAAAGCGACAAGAGTTTTAGCATGGTTCGTATTGGTTGGTTGGGCGATTTATCCATTGGGTTATATTTTAGGCACACCAGGAGGATTATTCGGAATTCAGTTAGTTTCCGACCCAACTGCTGCCGTTCGTTTCATGAATATTGTCTACAACATTGCAGATGTGATTAATAAAGTTGGTTTTGGCTTAGTAATCTATTTACTCTCAAGAACAGAGTAATAATGAACCAGCGGGCATTTCATTTGAACCTTTAATTGACTAAGTTTATTAAAGATATGATGGCGAGTGAAGTGCTTAATGCCTGAAACGACCTTTGTAAAAATTTAATTAAACAAGAAGAAGATTTTAAGATTTGTAAAACCTATAAAGAATCCCACTAGCTAACAGCACATTTGCAATAATCGGTGTTTCATACTCCACAGACAGTTTAGTGGTATCCGAAAGTTTTGTGCTCCATCCAAAATATATGTTAAAATATTTATAAAGAATTATATGTCATCTATATCGGTCATAGGTTCAGGATTTTCAGGTTTAAGTGCTGCGGCTTATTTGTCGGCAGCAGGACATGAGGTGCATGTGTTTGAAAAAAATACTTCTATTGGAGGAAGAGCAAGACAACTGAAAACAGATTCAGGATATTTATTTGATATGGGACCAAGTTGGTATTGGATGCCGGATGTGTTTGAAAAATTCTTTAGTGATTTTGGATATTCTGTTTCGGATTTCTATGAATTAAAATTATTAAATCCCTCTTTTGAAGTAGTATTTGGAGAGGATGATAAAATGAGTGTGCCTGAAAATTTTGATGCATTGTGCAAACTGTTTGAATCCATTGAATCAGGAAGTGCTGCACAACTCAAAAAGTTTATGGACGAAGCGGAGTATAAATATAAAACCGGCATTGAAAATTTAGTTTACAAACCCGGACTTTCTATTGCAGAATTTGCTGACTTGGATTTAATAAAAGGAGTTTTTCGTTTGCAGGTTTTCTCATCATTCAGCAAACATGTGCGTAAATATTTTTCCAATCCAAAACTAATTTCCCTGATGGAATTTCCTATTTTGTTCCTGGGTGCAATGCCACAGGACACACCTGCTCTTTATAGTTTAATGAACTATGCAGGACTAAAATTGGGAACATGGTATCCGGTTGGAGGCTTCGGAAAAGTTATCGATGCAATGACAAATGTTGCGAAAATAAATGGCGCAACATTTCACCTGAACTCAGCAGTTGAAAAAATTGGAATAGAAAATAATTTAGCAAAGCACCTTGTTGTCAACGGAGAAATAATTCATTGTGATGCTATTATCGCATCAGCAGATTATCATCATGTTGAAAGTAAATTGTTGCCAGAAGAATTCAGAAACTACAATGAAAGTTATTGGCAGAAAAAAACATTTGCTCCTTCCTGTATAATTTATTTCTTAGGAATAAACAAGAAACTAAAATCACTTCATCATCATACTTTATTTTTTGATGAAGATATTGACCAACATTCAAAAGAAATTTATAAAACTTCGCAATGGCCAACTAAACCCTTGTTTTATGTCTGTTGCCCTTCAAAGTCTGATGACGGAGTTGCACCAGTTGGTCATGAAAATTTATTTCTGCTTCTGCCTATTGCTCCCGGATTGGAAGATAATGAAGAGACCCGCGAAAAATATTTTCAGGTGATGATTTCACGATTGGAAAAACAGGTAAATGAAAATATTTTATCTCGCATTGATTATAAGAAAAGTTATTGTGTTAATGACTTTACAATGGATTACAATTCCTACAAAGGCAATGCATACGGACTTGCAAATACCTTAATGCAAACAGCTATTCTGAAACCAAAAATCAGAAACAAAAAAGTAAAAAATCTTTTTTACACAGGTCAACTTACAGTTCCCGGACCGGGTGTTCCTCCTTCTATCATTTCAGGCAAAATTGCCGCTGAACAATTATTAAAACATTTAAATAAAATAAATCATGAAGTCATTATTTGATAATGTGTCAGTGCGGTGCAGCAAGCTTACCACCCGCACATACAGCACAAGTTTCTCTTTGGGTATATATTTTCTGAAGAACAAATTGCGTAATCCAATTTATTCCATTTATGGATTTGTAAGATTTGCTGATGAAATTGTCGACAGCTTTGAAGGTTATAACAAAAAACGATTGTTGGGAAAATTTAAAGTTGAAACCTATGAAGCAATTGAAAATCGCATTTCATTAAATCCAATTTTAAATTCATTTCAACAAGTGGTGCATCAATACAACATCAGTCACGATTTGATTGAAACATTTTTACAAAGTATGGAAATGGATTTGGAGAAAGTAAATTATACTTCAGAAAAATATAATGAATACATTCTTGGTTCGGCAGAAGTTGTCGGGCTGATGTGTCTGCATGTTTTTACCGAAGGGAATAAAAATCTTTATGAAGAACTAAAACCTTTTGCCATGAAGCTGGGTGCAGCATTTCAGAAAATAAATTTCTTGCGAGACATGAAAGCTGATTATCAAATTCTGGGAAGAACCTACTTTCCAAATGTTGACATGACGAGGTTTTCATCATTTACAAAACACAAAATTGAAAATGAAATTGAACAAGATTTTAAAGAAGCTTTGATTGGAATAAAAAAACTTCCTTCTTCTGCTAAGGGAGGTGTTTATCTCGCTTATGTTTATTATAATTCTTTGTTCAAAAAAATAAAAAAAGTGCCTGCTCAAAAAATTCTTTCAGAGAGAATACGCATTAGCAATGGAGAAAAATTTGGATTGATGTTAAAAAGTATGTTCCAATACAAAATTAATCTATTATGAGAAATATTATTTGGGTAGTTATTCTATTCTGTTCATCAAGCCACGCTATGGATATTCCACTAAATGAAGTGCGATTATTATTTAATAAATCAGCTACCAATGAAGAATCCTGCAAAAAGTTAATGAGTGTTTTAAATCAGTATAATGAAACTAACAACTCAACACTGGCTGCCTATAAAGCTTGTGCCACTATGATGATGGCGAACCATGTGGTTAACCCACTCAGTAAATTATCAAGTTTCAATGAAGGAAAAGAACTACTTGAAAAATGTGTAGCAGCTGATAAAGAAAATACCGAAATCCGTTATCTCCGTTTTATAATTCAATCTAATGTTCCTTCATTTTTAGGTTACAATATTTCAATTTCTAATGACAAAACATTTCTGCTAAATACTGTAAATAATATAAGGGATTTGCAGTTAAAACAAATGATAATTTCCTTTTTAAAATCTTCCGAATATTTATCATCAATAGAAAAGCAAAATTTAAAATCATGAACTACTATCTAATTTTAGTTGACGAAAAAGATAAGCAATGGGGCAAATTGGAAAAAATTTTAGTGCACGAATTGGGATTTATAGAAATTCTTGCAGAGTGGTTGTTCATGAGAAGAAAAATTAAATACATTTTTAATTACCAAAAAAATATTCCTAATAAATTATTTGAATAACATGGAAACAGTTTTAACAAATTCATTAATTGTATTTGCTTCTTTCTTTTCTATGGAAGGTGTTGCATGGTTTACACATAAATTTATAATGCATGGCTTGCTGTGGTTTTTACATAAAGACCATCACCAAAAAGAAATTGAAGGTTTTTTTGAAAAAAACGATTTCTTTTTTTTGATATTTGCTATACCAGGAATACTTTGTTTGCTTTTGGGAAGCTTTTACTATAACCTTGCTTTGATTATGGTTGGAAATGGTATTACCTTGTACGGAGCAGCTTATTTTTTAGTACATGACATTTTTATTCATCAACGATTTAAGATCTTTAGAAATTTCGATTCCGTTTATTTAAGAGCTATTCGTAGGGCGCATAAAATGCATCACAAACATTTAACAAAACACGATGGAGAATCGTTTGGCATGCTATGGATACCCATAAAATATTTTAAAGAGCCCATTAAATCTAGCCAAAAATGAAACCTTTATACCTCATCATAAATATGGCAGCGGTAATTGTGCCGTTTCTATTTTCATTTCATCCCAAAGTTCAATTCTTTAAAAAGTTTAGTTATTTTTTTAAAGCCTTACTCGTTGTCCTTTTTATTTTTATTCCTTGGGATATTTTATTTACACATTTAGGCGTTTGGGAATTTAATAGTAATTATGTGCTAGGTATTAATTTTTTTAATCTTCCCTTCGAAGAGGTTCTGTTTTTTATCTGTATCCCATATGCTTGTATTTTTACCTACCATATCTTAAATAAATTTTTTAATTTAGACCGTTTTTTAAAAGCAGAAAATATTATCTCTATTGCGCTTGTGCTATTCCTTATAATTACAGCTTTACTGAATTATAACAGACTTTATACTTCTGTTACTTTTACAGCGCTTGCGCTTTTTATTCTGCTATTGAAATATGTACTTAGGGTAAAATGGCTGCATAAATTCTACTTTACTTATCTTATTTTATTGATCCCTTTTTTAATTGTAAACGGACTATTAACCGGTACGGGTATCGAAGACGCAGTTGTAAAATACGATGACAATCAAAATTTAGGAATTAGAATGCTAACTATTCCAGTTGAAGACATTTTTTATGGCATGCTCTTAATAATGCTCACGCTTTCTATATACGAATACCTTTCAAAAAAAAACAATACACAAAAATAGCCCAATCCTAATTTCTTGTTAAAAAATAGTAAAAAAATAAAAATTTATGGCAAACTACTTAATAATCGGGGCATCATCGGGAATAGGAAAAAAACTTGCTGAACAATTATCCGAATCGGGGCATCATATAGTTGGAACTTATTGTAAAAATGAAACACATTCTAACAACCCTTTAATTCAATTTTATCCATTAAATGTTTTAGATGAAAATATTGTTTTTGATTTTTTACCAGAAATATTAAACGGTATTATATATTGTCCAGGCAGCATCAACCTTCGACCATTTGAAAGAATTAAACCAACCGATTTTGTTGATGACTTTAATTTGCAGGTCGTAGGTGCAATAAAAACAATACAAGCTGTTGCCTCTAAATTAAGAAAAAGCGATAACGCTGCTATCGTATTCTTTTCTACTGTTGCTGTTCAAACAGGCTTACCCTATCACACTCAAGTGTCTGTATCTAAAGGTGCAATTGAAGGATTAACAAAAGCATTAGCTGCAGAGTATGCACCGAAGATAAGAGTGAATTGTATAGCGCCTTCACTAACTGATACTCCTTTGGCAGCTTTTTTATTAAATAGCGAACAAAAAATAGAAGCAAACGCACAGCGACATCCTCTAAAAAGAATTGGAACAACTGATGACATCGTTAATATGGTTGAATTTTTACTTTCCACTAAAGCAAGTTGGATAACAGGCCAGATTATGCATGTGGATGGTGGTATTTCTACTTTAAAAATATAAAACTATATGGCAATTTATCAATTAATTAAAACTCAAAAATTACCTTCCACTATCATTGAAATATGGGATTTTATTTCAGCTCCTAATAACTTAAAAGAAATTACGCCAGAGCATATGGGCTTTATTGTATCCAGTAATACCGGTGCAGAAAAAATGTATCCGGGTATGATTATTACTTACAAGGTGAGCCCACTACTTGGCATAAAACTTAACTGGATGACTGAAATTACCCACGTTAAAGATTATGAATATTTTGTTGATGAACAAAGAGTTGGGCCTTATAAACTATGGCATCATCAACATAAAATTGAACCCATTGAAGGGGGTATTTTAATGACAGATATTGTTACTTATGAGCCTCCCTTTGGCCTATTAGGTTCCATCGCAAATTCACTTTTAATTAAAAAACAACTTCAACAAATATTTGATTACAGAACAATTGCCTTAGAAAAGCGATTTGGGAGATTTATTATAATTTAAATTTTAAAAGATAAAAACTACAAATCAAATTTGAAAAAAATAACAATACAGATAAAAATTTGTATTTTTGCACCGAACAATTAAAAAAATAAAAAGACATGTTTAAAAAATTCACAACAACAGACAAACTTCTATTTATTT
>SXSI01000023.1 GCA_005792285.1 Bacteroidota bacterium | reverse complement strand
GACAGAAAGCATCGGCTACTCGGCTCATAAGGGCATTTAAAGGCGGAGAGAGCAATCGACTCACAACTGATTGGATTGCCGCTTCTCCGCACGCCGATCACGACATAAAACATTCAATCGAAATAGTAAGAAGCCGTGCGCGCGATCTTTGTCAAAATAACGATTACGCAAAACGATTTATAAATTTATGCTTGATGAATATAGTTGGTGCAGATGGATTTGTTTTTCAAAGTAAAGTTACAGATCCAAATGGTGCATACGATCAACAAGCAAATTTAATAATTGAAAAATCTTGGGCGGAATGGAGCAAGCCGGAAAATTGCACAGTTACTGGTCGTTTAAATTTTATTGAAGTTCAAAAATTATTAATTTCACAAGCTGCAAGAGATGGCGAATTTTTTGTTCACATTTTAAGAACTCCGGAAAGTAAATTTGGTTTTCAATTGCAAATTTTAGAGCCGGATGACATCGATCATAATTATAATCAAGATTTAAACAATGGCAATTTTATAAGATTGGGAATTGAATTTAATTCATATCGAAAACCAGTTGCATATTATTTTAAAAAAAATAATAAAGAAAATATTAGTTTTGCACAAAATAATACAAAAGATTTTGAACGAGTAGAAGCAAAAGATGTTATACATTGTTACATTCAAGAACGTGCGCGCCAAAGTCGTGGCATAAGTTGGTTGCACGCTTCAATGTACCGGTTAAAACAATTACAAGGTTACGAAGAAGCTGCACTTGTTAATGCAAGAGTTGGTGCTGCAAAAATGGGATTTTTTACAAATGAAATGGGGGATGAATATTTAGGAGATTCTGCTGATGTGAATGGCAATGTGCAAATGACAGCAGAGCCGGGATCATTCGAGCAACTTCCACCGGGAATGAAATTCCAAAGTTTTGAACCGGATTTTCCACAACAACAATATTCAGATTATGTAAAAGCGTGTTTGCGTGGAATAGCTTCCGGACTTGGTGTATCATATAATTTATTAGCAAACGATCTTGAAGGTGTTTCGTATTCTTCGATTCGGTCAGCAATTTTAGATGAAAGAAATAATTGGATGCATTTACAAAGTTGGTTTATCGGTGGATTTTTACAACCGCTTTTCAAGAATTGGTTAGAAATGGGATTACTTCGCGGAGCAATTTCGTTACCAATGGCAAAGTTTGAAAAGTTTGATCGTGCTGAATTTATTGGTAGAAGATGGCAATGGGTTGATCCAAAAAGTGATATTGAAGCAAAGTTATTGGAATTAAATGCTGGATTTATTTCAGCAACGCAAGTAGCCGCAGAAATGGGACGCGACCTTGAAGATATTTATCGAGATCGTGAACGAGAAAAAGAATTAGCAAAACAATATGGATTAGATTTTACAATCAACAATCCGGAAGAAGCTGTTGAAAATATAAAACCAAAATTAAAAAGTGTAGTCGCGGAAAAATACAATAGGGAAAATACAAGTTTTACAAGTGGAAACATATTAGAAGGGATTTTAAATAATGAATAAAGTAAAAAATAAAAAACTTTATCGAACATTTGCAGTTGATGCTGGAAACATCGACATCGAAAATAGAAAAGTAAAAGTAGCATTTAGCTCCGAGAATCCTGTGGAACGGTTTTTCGGTAATGAAATTTTATCACACGATCCGAAAGCAGTTGATTTAACTCGTCTTATGGATGGCGCGCCGTTGTTATTACAACACGATCCGGAGAGACAAATTGGAGTCGTTGAAGTAGCTTCGATTGATAATGATAAAATTGGTCGTGCAACAGTTAGATTTTCTAAATCTTCTGAAGCACAAGATATTTTTCAAGATGTAGTTGATGGGATAAGAAGCAAAATTTCAGTCGGTTATTTAATCGACGAAATGGAACAAGATTTAAAAGTTAAAAATAATTATACAGCTACAAGATGGTCTCCGCTTGAATTGAGTATTGTCTCAATCCCAGCAGATTCTACGGTTGGAGTTGGACGGTCAGAAAATTTAATAGAAGAAAATAATGTAGTAAATAATAATTCACAAATAATTAAAATAAAGGAAAACAAAATGGAAGAAACAAAAGTTATATCAAACGATGACGTTTTAAAAAGTGAGCGTTGCCGTGTTGAAGAAATTGAAGCAACGTCTGCTAAATTTGTCGGGCGTGTATCAAAAATTGATGAACTTCGATCTGAAGCTGTAAAAAAAGGTTGGAGCAGCGAAAGATTTAAAGGCGAAATTGCTGATCGTATAAGTGATGGCAAGCCATTTGAAGCACCAAGTTCAGAAATTGGTTTATCACAAAAAGAAAAAGCTAAATACTCAATTAGAAATTTAATTTTGTCACAAATACCAAATACCGGTGTGCGTGCTGAATATGAAAGAGAAATTTCAAATGCAGTTGTATCTAAAACAGGACGCGCTCCACGTGGTTTATTTTTACCATACGATTTACAAACACGCGATTTATTAGCTGGATCCGGTACAGGCGCAAATTTAGTTGGTACACAATATCGACCAGAAAATTTTCAAGAAATGTTATATGCAAATCAATTATCAGTAAAACTTGGAGCAAAATCTTTGACTGGTTTAAGTCAAAATATTGCAATTCCAAAAAGAACTGCTGGTCCTACTGCATATTGGGTTTCTGAAAATGCTGCTGTAACTGAAAGTGCTGCAACTTTTGGTCAAATCACAATGAGTCCAAAAACAGTTGGTGCAAAAACCGACTTATCAAGAAATTTATTGATGCAAGGTTTACCATCAGTTGATTCTTTAATTCAAGAAGATATGGCAATGACGTTAGCATTAGCAATTGACAAAGCTGTTTATTTTGGATCAGGATCAAGTGGAGAACCAACTGGAATAGTATCAACAAGTGGCGTTGGTGGTGTTACAATTACATCAAACAATATTACTTGGTCAAATTTATTAGAATTTGAAACTGATGTTCTTAATGCAAACGTAAATTCAACAAATTGCGCATTCGTTACAACTCCAGCAATCCAAGCAATCTTGAAAGCTAAAGTTAAAGTTTCTTCAGATTCAAGAGAATTTGCACAACACGAAGGAAAAGTAAATGGTTATGGTGTGAATGTAAGTTCTGCCATTACAAGTGGATATGTACTTTTCGGAGATCATTCGCAAATACTCGTTGGATATTTTGGAAACGGTTTAGACGTAGTTGTTGATCCATATTCAGGATCAAGCGCTGGCACAGTTGCAATCACATCTTTTATTTCTTGTGATATAGCTGTAAGAGTTGCCGCAGCATTCTCGGTAGCTTCAGGCGTTACTTCGTAATTAACTGAATGATATAATTTTTAATCCCGGATTTAAATCCGGGATTAAATTTTTTTAAAAAATATAATATAAAAATATGAAAGTAAAATTAATTCGTGGAATTTTTCAAGATGGTAAAGTTATACCACGTGGTGAAATTGTTGAAGGAGATGTAAATTATTGTGAATCTTTAATTTTTAACTACAAAGCTGAAAAAATTGAAGACGTTGTAGAAAAAAAAGTAATTGAAAAAAAAGAAATACCAAAAAATAAAAAAAAAGTAAAACAAATTTAATTAAACAATGGATCAACCAATTTCAGAATTTATTAATACAGATGATTTCGGTCAATCTGCAACTTATACTGCGAGCGGTGGAAGTCCTGCGACAATTACGATAATTTTTGACAACGAATTTTTTTTATCAACAATTGTTGGAAGCGGTTACGAAAATACAAATCCAACCGCGCTATGTAAAACAACTGATGTTTCAACTGCAACAAATGGTGCAACTTTAGTTACAGATTCAGTTACTTATTATGTAATTGGAGTTCAACCGGATGGAACTGGATTTACTAAATTAATTTTATCGACACAAAATTAAATGGCTATTACTCGACAAACAATTGTAAATAATTTAAAAACACTTTTGCAAACTATTACGATTGCTAATGGATATTATACTGCGCTCGGAAGTAATGTTTATTTATTTAGAACAATTCCAATGCAAGCAGATGAGTTACCGGCTGTTGTAATTTTTGATAAAGGTGAAAATATAGATACTGAAGGAGTTACTGGTTCGGTAAATGTTTGGAATAGAGTTTTAAATGTAACACTCCAAATTGTTTGCGCTGGATCAACAGTTGATACAACCGTTCGAAAATTAATTACAGATGTTTACAAAGCAATCGGAACAGATACTACATTAACGTCAACTTGTATAGATGTAATTACAACTGGCAATCAAATTGAAATTGAACAAGAATCTAAATTAATAGCCGGTGCAAGTTTAGATATAATTATTTTTTACCGGACAAATAAATACACCGAATCATAAAATTGAAAGGAAATTAAAATGCCGCAACCATTATTGTCAAAAAAAACTTTTATTGGAATAAAAAGCGAAACAACACAAGGAACTGCTTTAGCTCCATCTGCATCAACCGATTATTTGCTTGCAATGGATGTAGAGATAAAACCAAATATTGAAATACTTGAAAGAGATTATGCAAATTCATTTCTTGATCGACGTTCACACTCAATTGGTAAAAAATATTCAACATTAAAATTTAAAACAGAACTAAAAGGAACTGGCACTGTAGATACTCCAGAAGCTGGTTTTACTGCTGCTTTGCAAGCGTGCGGACTAATTAATGCTACCGGTCTTTTTTCTCCAGTAAGTACGTATCAAAGTGGAATGCAAGGTCCGGCAATTAGTGCAACCATTTATGTTTATAGAGATGGACTTTTGCACAGTATGGCTGGATCAATTGGCAATGTTAAATTTACTTTAGAAGCTGGAAAAATTGGTTTTGCTGAATTTGAATTTAGTGGATCATACATTGCAGTCTCATCAACTTCAAATCCAACTCCAACTTTTGGAACTACAAGTCCACCAATTTGTTATTCTTCAACTTTAACTTTAGTTGGAGTTGCAACAGAAATAGCAAGTAAAATTGAAATTGATTTAGGTAATACAATTGCACAACGAGATGATGTAAATAGTGCAAACGGTATTCTTGGATTTACGATTACCGGTCGATCTTCAAAAGGAAGTATTGATCCGGAAGTAATTGATGCAGCCGCTTGGACTAAATTAGTTGCTGGTACATCGGGAAATACAGTAATAACACTTGGTTCAGTTACGGGAAATAAAATTGTTTTCACGATGGCAGCAACTCAATATACAGATTTAAGTTATGGCGATCGAAGTGGAATTTTAACACACAATGCAAATCTTGCGTTTAATCAATCAAGTGGAAACGATTGCATCACGGTAAACTTTAACTAATAAAAAAAAATG
Organism: Bacteroidota bacterium; assembly: GCA_005792285.1. Classification (GTDB taxonomy): domain Bacteria; phylum Bacteroidota; class Ignavibacteria; order UBA10030; family UBA8401; genus SXSI01. Next base: position 3,821 of record SXSI01000023.1, on the reverse strand, counting down.
ATAATTTCTCTCGATTCAAATAAAATTGTAAAGTATAAAAGCAAATCCGATACCGGAAATGATCCAACATTATTTTTACTTGGAACAATTTCGCATAAAGATATGCTGGAACTACAAAGTGAATGGAATGAAAAGAACTCCGGATCAACAACATATAAAATTGTGAAAAAGGGGTTAAAGGGTTGGGAGAATTTTAAAGATTTAAATAATAATAATATCGAATTTAAATATAATGATGAAACTTGTTTAGAAAATATTCCATTGAATATTTTAATTGAACTTGGAAATGAAATTATAAAATTAAACGTGTTATCGGAGCTGGACAAAAAAAATTAATTATTGCTCTTGAAATTTATCAAGAGCCGGAACTTTTAGAAAGTGAAGAAATTATTTTTGATAATCAAATGCAAAAAGATATTTCCAAAAATGATTTAAAAAACATTTATGAAAAAAACTTTCAATTTGTCGATTTCTCGGTTGCTCTTAACTCCGGGGTTTTCAATTTAACGGTTCGTGATTATTACGAACTTCCACACACACTTATACAATCAGTATTAATTTTAAAAAACGAAATTATAAAAAAACAAAATGGCAAGTAACGATGTTAAAATAGTTATTAAAGCTACTGATGAAGCAACTCCGACTTTTAATAATATAAAAACGGGGTTGGGTAGTGTTGGCGATGCGATGAAAAAAGTTCAAACCGAAACTAACAGTTTATCCGGTTATATAAAAGAACAACGCAAAGAAGGTCGCGAGCATAAATTTATAATTAATGAAATGAAGGATGGACTTGCTGCGGCTGGTTTAATGATGAATTTAATGGGAAGTGCAACTGGTGGCGCAACTGGTCAAATGAAAACTTTAACCGATTCTGTAAATAAAGGGATTGTAGTTTTTTACGGAATGGATGCAGTTATTTCAGTTCTTGGAAAAACATTTAAAGCACTTGGTGGATGGGTTGGTTTAACAATCACAGCAGTTGTTGCAATTGGTTCTGCTGTTGCAAGTTATATAGATGAGTCAAGTCGATTAGAACAATCAAATAAAAATACAGAAGATAGTTTTAAAAATTTAACAACTGAAGTTGATAATTTATTTGGAAAATTAAAAGGGACTTCGGAAGCGAATAAAATATTTGTAAAATCAAATATTGATATTGTACAAGCTGAAATAAATGTTATAAAAAAAAGAAATCTTGAAATTGAAAAAGTTACTGGAAGTTATGTAAAAGGTTGGGGACCAGTTAAAAAAATAATTGATGTAGTAACTTTACAGCATAAGGATTTACGGACTGAATTTGAATCAAATCTTTTAAAACTTGAGCCATTAATTAATCGGCTAAATACATTACAAACAACATATTTGGGATTAGGCGCAACAGTTAATGCTTTTAAAGAAACAAGTGCTATACAAATAAAGCAATATGATCAATTTTATTTAAAGCTAAATACTTTAAATTTAGATTACAATACAAAATTAAAATTTAACCAAAATGATTTAGCTGCTCACGAGAAAAATTTAAATGCTGAAAGAATTAATCAACAAGAAATATACGGACAACAATCATTTGCAATTTTTCAAGGATTAGCAGTTAGTATGGGTGCTGCTATTGGTGAATCAACTCAACCAATTAAAGGTATGTTAAAAGCAATAGCTAATAGTTTTTTAGATTTAGCACAAGCACAATTATTAGCTTCACAAGCGTTTGCAGCCGGAAAAGCAATTTTTACATCCGGATTTTCTTTAACGAACGATTTAAAACAAGTATTTGTTGGATTAGCTGCTATTTCAGCCGCAAGGTCTTTCGTTGCAAGTATGCACACAGGCGGAACGGCTTTTGTTGATGCTCCAGCAAATAGGGAAGTGCCAATTATGGTTCGTGGTCAAGAAACAATCCGTGTGAATACTCCGGAGCAAGAGCGCAGATTTAGTGGTGGTGGAGTTGTTATTAATTTTAATTCTCCGGTAAGTGATACGCAATTTATAACCAACTCAATAAAAAAAGTTTTGCAACAAACAGGATTGTCGCTTGATAAAGTATTTGTTAATAATAGAAACACATTAAGTTTTTCTCAATAATTTTTAATGAAAGTTTAAACATTTTACAATGAGAATTAGTTCGCCATCAACAGCTTGGACTTCAGCGCAAACATCATCCAATAAAATAATTCAATGGAAAGTTTACGCTCGCAAAGTTACAACTTTAACTGAATCTTTAACAAGTGGAACTGCTTTTACTGAAATTACAAGATATATAAAAGAGTTTCCAGCTATTAGTCAAGCAATCGAACTTGAAGCTGGTCAATTTACAAGTGATTCGTTTGATTTAAATTGTAGTGATATAAATTATTGGATCATTAATTGGTTGGATTTAAGCAGTACACAACAACTTGAAATAAAGGTAACTTGTAATTTAAGTTTATCCGGAACATCATTTACAACAGATACGCCAATTTTAGCAAGTGGTTTTGCAGACAAAATGAGTTTTAGTTTAAATGAAAATGATGATTCGGTTATTTTTACGGTTCAAAGTTATGACGAATATGCAAACCGCATAACCGGTAAAAATTTAACATTTCAAAAAACAAGAACAAACATTAATAGTTCCGGATTTACTGTTTTAGTTTGTAATAAAATACCGGGAGTTTATATATACACAGCTTCGCCATATTTAAATTTGCAAACTTTAAATTTTAAATATGATTCTGATAATTCAGTTTATCAAGTAAAATACAATGATGGCGAGTTTACATCTGCAACTGTAGGTGTTAGCCAATTATTAAGTTTGAGAGATAGTAAAAACAATTTGGCGCAAGTTTATATCCTATACAATGAGCTTGAAAAATATGAAATTGAACAAAAGTTTATTTTTAGAAATTCAAGTGATGCACTTCCATATTTATTTTATGATGATGCAACAGTTAGCGAATTATTAACAGCCGTAACAAATGAGTTTCCAGTAAATTCAACTTCCATTACGCCGCCAAGTTTTACTCCTTATGATTCCGGATATAGATTAACTTCACTTGAAAATATTGTAAACACAAATGGCAATGCTGTTGCAAAATGTATAGAATGGGATGCAACAAATAATCTTTTATGGGTAAGTGTTGGCAATAAACTTTACTCGCGAACAACTGCTGGAACTTGGACTTTAAAAGCTACTGCAACCGAAGGTCGAACTATAAAACGAATTTGGGTTGATTTAGTTAGCACAGGTTATGTTTGGTTGTTATTAAGTAGCGATGAAATCACCGACAATTATTATTTTGGAAAATTAACTACGGCATCTTTAAATTTTACACAAATAGATTCAACAAGGTTGGCAAGTGGTGATTTACAATTAGGATATTCAAGTTTCTTTTTAGAATCAAGCGGCATTTATTATTCAAAAGGAACTAATTTTACGCAAACAATAAAGTATTTAGATTTTGCAGATGATAACATTTATACTTATGGATCAGCAATAAATTCCAGCTACACGGTACAAATAAATTCATTTGCGTTTTATACAAGTCACAGAGGATTTTATTGTTTGGTAAGTGATGGTGGTGTGATTAAATTTTACAATCAAAATGGAGGTGTTGGAACTTTAGTTACTGATGCACTTCCATCTGTTTTTTATAATGCAATTGTAATTCCAAGCAATCAAAATACTACAATATACTTTACAGCTTCAACCGGATACATTTATAAATATTTTTTTGATTCGAGTGGCACATCGGGAACTTTATTACAAATTTCAACAGAAATTACTGCGTTTGGGTTTTATAAAAGTAGTACAAACATTTATTTTTATGGAAATGCATCAAAATCAG
>SXSI01000022.1 GCA_005792285.1 Bacteroidota bacterium | reverse complement strand
GAATACAGTTTGTAAAATTTTAAACATTATAACTCCTATTTATATTTTAGATTATTAGTTAAAAAAAACTTTTGTATTTATTATTAAAACTTAAAATATTTAATAATGAATATAAAAAATAAATAAATCAAAAATCAATTGTTTTTTTAAAACATTATTGAAATAGCATATTTTATCAGTTGTTTTAAAATAGAGCAACAGCTTGTAAATCCATTTTTCGGCGGTTCAATTCCGCCCCTGTCCACAATAACTCGAAGTTTTACTTCATCAATAACATTTTCTTCGTCTCTACAAATTTATTTTTCGAGTCATTTATACAAATTATCTTAACAATACTAACTTCTCTGTAAAATAATCTCTCTCGGTTTGCAACTTTATTAAATACACACCACTTGTTAAGTGGCTTGCATTAAATTTTATTTCGTGTTCCCCTTCTTCTTTTACTTCGTTATTTACTACTTCCTCTACCACTCTTCCAAGCATATCGTACAGCTTTATTGTTACGCTTCCTGCTTCGGCTAATTGGTAATTTATTATTGTTGTACTGTTAAACGGATTTGGATTTGTTCTTATTCGTGATCTTATCTTCCCTACTTCCAATTCCTTTACTTCACTATAATTTATACTCCCATCTAAATCTATTTGCTTTAATCGGTAACTGTATTTTCCATCTCTTAAATTTTTATCCTCATATAAATAATCTCTCTCTATACTGCTTGTGCCGCTACCTCGTACATATCCAACCTTCTGCCAATTTAAACTTCTGCTTTGTAATTCTAAGTTATCTTTCTTATTTAAAAATCCTGATACTCTTTCTACTTCAAACCCATAATTGTTTGTCTCTGTTATTGTTTCCCATGTTAACACTACATCTCCATTTCTTGTCTGTACTTTAAAGTTTTTTAATTCAACAGGAAGTGGAGAAGTTGTACCATTAAGAGTTCCAACCGCATAATAACCATCTGTAAAACTATAACTATCAAATGTAACTTGATCGGTACTTGCAATAGAACTACCCTGCGCAACAACAGCAAAATCGCCCGAGGTGCCAGATCTTCTTAACAATTTAAAATTAGTTGCACTACCATTTGCAATTGCGCCAGAAATTCCTGTTGCAACAGATAAATCAATTGTTGCTTTTACATTTGCTGTGCCTGAAACATCGAGGTACCAAATTTTACCGGTTCTGTGAGTACAACTTGTGCCTGTTAAATCTGTTGTTACTTCTGCAGAAGTATTATTATTTCCATAAACTATATAATTACCATCAGTTAAAGCAGAAGTTGTTGAGAACCACAATCCATTTGAAGTAGTTGAATTTGAAGTACCAGTTAAATTCCAAATTGCTTGCTGCGTGGTTGTATAACTCGTTTGTAAACTACTTAATGGCGGATAGGAAGTTGTTGACCAAGTTGGTGAATTGTTTACAGTAAGATCTAATGATGAACCAATTGAACTGTAATTTGTAAATGTAGTTCCACTACTTTGGTTTAATTTATAATATGCAACAAGGCCTGTCTCGCTTCCACTTAAAGTTTTTAAATAATTTTCAGAAATTTCTGTTGCTGTTCGTACTACATTCCAAACTCTTACATCTTTTATATTACCATTTAAATAACTACCACCTGCCGATGCTCCCAAATAAAAATTGGATAGTCCAGTTCCTAAACCCTCGCCACTAAAAGTATTTATATGTACTCCATTTATATAAAATTTAGTCTCAGCAGGATTATCTTGAACAGTAACTGCAATATGCGACCATAGGGATGTCACTATTGCAGTAGTTGAAGCTGCATAATTTGATGAATAATCGTAATGATATATTATTCCATTAGTTTGAAAATAAATATTATATCCTTGAGTGCCTTGATAAATTACAAAGGGAGTATTAATAAAATTATTTGGTTTAACCCACATCTCAATTGTTAGATTTGAAGTAATATTAAAATTAACATTTTCCAATATCAATCCATTTTGATTACTACCATTTAAACTAATAGAATATTGTGGTGCAACCGAATTGGTAATATTAATTGAAACAGTCGCAGCTGCTGATGTTGCCGAACCATCGTTAACTGTAAAAGTAAATGAGTCGCTATTAGTTGCATCACTTGTTGGAGTATAAGTTAAATTAGGAGCTGTGCCAGTTAAAGTACCTCTTGTCGGGTTTGTTGCTACTGTATAAGTTAACGATGATCCTTCAACATCGGTACCGGAAAGAGTAATTGCAACAGAACTATTTCCTGTTACATTTGCAGTTTGTGCTGTTGCTACAGGAGAATCATTAACTGCGTTTATTGTAATTGAGACTGTTGCAGTTGAAGTTGTCATAGATCCATCACTTACAGTAAAATTAAATGAATCACTCCCATTTAAATTTGCAGTTGGTGTGAATGTTAAATCTGGAGCAGTTCCACTTAAAGTACCTTTTGTTGGATTTGTTGCAACTGAATAAGTTAATGCAACTCCTTCGGGGTCACTACCCGTTAAAGTAATATTTTGCGCAACATCTTCGTTTGTACTTACCGATTGTGCTGTAGCAGTTGGAGGCGCTGTGTAAAAACCAAAAGTTTTATTTGATAAAGTATTTGCACTACTAATAGTTGCAGAATATGTTCCATTATTTGTAGGTAAAGTTTGCACCCAACCATTAACGCTCGCGAGTGTTACTGTATAACTCCCATCGTCCAATGAAGAAAAAGTGTAAACTCCACTCGAATTTGTATAAGTAGAATCTGTTCTAACTCCACTAATTTTTACTTTATAATTTTGCAATAAATAATCTGTACCTGAATCGTAAACTGCATTATTATTTACATCTTGAAAAACTGTTCCAGTTATTGAACCGAGTGGAATAACAGAAAATGGAGTTTCCCAAAGCCCTCGGCCATAAGTTGCAGCTCGTAATTTATTTGATGAAACATGAAATTCAAGATCATTTACAATTACATTTGGCAAATTTGTATTATAAAATTCCCAACTTGTTCCACCATTTGCAGAATAATAAACTCCAACATCAGTTCCAACAACAATTTGATTTCCATTACTTGGATGAATTGCAATTGTATTAACAGGAATTGAAGGAATCCCTGAAGACACGCTCGACCAAGTAGTTCCACCATTTGTAGACATTTGAACTTTTGTACTTCCATATCCCGAAAAAGTTATATAAACTTTATTTGGATCAGTTGGATGAACAGCAATGGAAGTAATTATACTTGCTCCAGAAGTTACTTGCGCCCAACTTGTTCCATTATTCGTAGTTTTATATAGTAAATCTAAATTTGAAGCATAAATTGTATTTGTATCTGATGGGGCTATTGCAATAAAATCGTACAACGCACTTCCAGATAAAGTTCCACCAATAGATGTCCAATTGCCCCCTTTGTTGACCGATTTATAAATTGATGCAGTCCCAATATATAGCGAGTTACTATTTAATGGATTCATTACAAATGGAGTTACCCACCCACCAGAACCAGCACCAGTTGATAAAATAGTAAAACTTGTTCCACCATTTGTAGTTTTATAAAATGTTCCATTTTGGGTAGAAGTATAACCAATATTTTCATCAGTAAAATCGATTATGGTCTCCATGCCATCTCCACCATTAATATGTGTCCAAGTTGAACTTACTATTTTACTTGAGCCATTATCTTGCGCGCCAACAAAAATTCTATTAGCATTTGTTGCAGAATTACCTAATTTATAAAATTGTGAAATTGCAAGTCCTGTGCCATGTAAACTTACCCATGTAGTACCAGAATTTGTAGATTTATAAATACCTCCATCGTTACCATTGAAGATTGTTGTAGAAGTTCCCGGTAAAAAAGCAAATGCATGTTGGTCGGCATGAGAATATGAAATTCCTGTTCCAGTATACCATTCAGAAATTTTTGTCCAATTAACACCACTATTTGTAGATCTGTAATTGTTAACTCCACCGGCATAAACTATTGCAGAATTAATTGGATCAACATCTAGAGTTAAATCATACCAGCCTTGGCCTGTAGTTCCTGTTCCATCCCAAGATAAAATATTAGGTGTAGTTGATTTCTGAGTCCAATTTATGCCATCGTTTGTAGATTTATATAATCCATAAAATCCACTTGAAGAGTTACAAAATAAACTATATACAGTTGAACCAGAAACTGCAATTGCAATTCTTCCAAATCCACCAGAAGGCAAATCGGTAGTTAGTTTTGTAAATGAGTCCCCACTATTTGTTGATTTATAAATGCCACCTGATATATAAGCTGCATACCAAATTGTGGGGTTAACAATATTTACTTCAAGATCACTCTGCAAAAAGACATCACTTAACACTTGAGACCAAGTTGTGCCAGCATTTGAAGTTTTATAAACACCCAAACTTGTAGAAGCTAAAATAATATTTGAATTTGTTGGATGAACCACAATTTTACTAATTGTTGTTGTTTGCGAAGTTGTCCAACTAAGTCCGGTTGTATTCCAAGTATTTCCGCCATTTGTTGATTTCATTACACCCAAACTATAAGTATTGGATGCATCACCATCACCAGTTGCAATATAAATTGTATTTGCATCGTTTGGATCAAAAGCAATTGAAGTAACACCGAGTGAGCCTAAATTATCAGTAACAGTTGTCCAATTAGTTCCACTATCAGTAGATTTCCACAAACCACCTGAAGCTGCTCCTACAAAAATAGTAGATGATGTAGTTGGATGAATTGCAATACAATTAATTCTACCTAACCCGCTATGACCTTGAGAGCCAACATTTGGAACAGTAGCTGGACCTAAAGATGACCAATTAGCACTTATGTTTATTTTTTGTTTTGGAAATTTTTTTATGTGTTCATCCATATTTACTTTTAAAATATCTGGTCTTGGTAAAATACCTGATGGAAAAACTCTTTGTCCCCAAAACCACTCCCAGCGTTTAAAGGGTTTCCAACCTACACCTTTGGTTACAACTTTTCCTTCCCAATATTTATTAAACTCTTCTTGAATTTTATAAAAGTTTCTATTATCTGCAACAGGAATTGCATCCATCCATTGTTGAGAATAAATAGTTGCAGGTATCATAAAAATTAAAAAAATATATAATGCCATTTTATATAAATTCATTTTGTTTAGCAACTTTCCTACTGTTTTCACATTCCAATCAACATAAATATTTGGTTAATTCTATAGTTCTGGATCAAAAAATGAAATTTATTGACATTTGTCAATCTCTCTCTATTTGAAAGTGAAAATACTTGTCTATCCTTTAATAATTAAGGAACGAATTCTACTTAATGTTTCGATCCTTATTCCTAGGAAGGAAGCGGTGTATTTTAGAGGAACCCGATGAATAAATTTATTTAAATTTATAAATAAATAATTCCATTTATCAATTGCACGCGGCAGTCGGGTAATATAAGCTCGTTCCTCGGCTTGTGAATAATATAGTTGCAATATTTTTCTTACAACTTCATTAAATTCAGGAAATTTTTTAAATACTAAATCTAAATTTACATTATCAAAAACAAGAAGAGTTGATTCTTCTAATGATTGAATATTCTCTTTTGATATTTTATTTGTAAAAAAACTAGAAATTGAAGTAGCTAATTCATTTTCACAAGTAATCCAGGATGTAATTTCCTTGTTACCAATTTTTACAAATCCACGAACAATTCCTTTTTTAATAAGATATACATTGGAACATCTATCCCCAATTTTTAAGATAATAGATCCACCTTTAACTTCTTTAAAATATGAAATCGATGCTAAATGTTGAACAAGTTCTTTGGAAACTGGAAAGAAATTATTTAAAAAATTAGCTATTAACTCGAAACGTAATTCTATTTTTTTCTTCATTTATTTTAATCTAGTAAAATTAATTTCTTTATTTCAGTAAAATTATTAGTAGTTAGTTTATAAAAATAAATTCCACTTGTAAAGTTTTCTGAGGTTAATTTTACGGTATAATATCCTTTTTCTTTTTCTTCATCAACTAAAGTTACAATTTCTTTTCCGAGAAGATTGTATACTTTTAATGATACATGACTGCTAATTAATAAATGATACTGGATTAATGTTTCTGCGTTAAATGGATTTGGATAGTTTTGTAGTAAATAAAATTTTGAAGAAGTCAAATCTCTTTGCTCGTGGATATTTGTTAAGTTTAAATTAAATGCGGATAAAGAATTTAATGCTTCACCAGTAAAAGAAAATGTTGTCAGATGCTCCCATGCCGAACCAATTGGAGAAACTGAAATATATGCCGGTTCCCAATAAAAAAATCCAATTCCTTTTTTATTAGGAGTTTCATTAATTATTTTTCTTAATGAAATAAGAAAGTTTTTTTGTCCCTCCGGAGAGACTGGAATACCAGCAATTAATTTTGTGTAATCAACTCCAACATTTCCATGTCCATCATTTAACCAATTTGTTGTCCAAGGATATGCAGTTTCAACAACAACTATTTCTTTATTATATCGAATTGCTAAATCATTTAGATTATATTTTAATTGTTCAAAAGTTCCATGCCACCAGGGATAAAATGATAGACCGATTATATCAAACTCAACTCCCTGCGATTTTAATTTATCGAAATACCAAATACAAGTTGAGTTGTCTCCACCTTTATCAGTGTGAATCATAATTTTTAGTGGTGAACCATTTGCACCATCTTTTGTGCCACGAATTCCCTCTTTAAGTAATTCACCAAATTGTTTCCATCCTAAATTTACATCGGAAACTCCCCAAGTTTTTCCATCGGGCCATAACATTCCACCAGATATTTCATTTCCAATTTGAACCATTTCTGGTAATACATTTTCTTTTTTCATTGATTCATGAACAAATTTCGTATAAGTGTAAACGCTTTCCTTTAATGCAGTAAAATTTAAATTTGCCCATGCGGCTGGTTTATTTTGTTGTCCGGGATCTGCCCACCAATCGGAATAATGAATGTCCAACAAAATTTTAAATCCTTTTGATTTTATTTTTTTAGCAAATATAATTGTTTCTGCTAATCCAGAATATTTATCTTTTGGTGTGTGCCAAAGTCGCAACCGGACATAATTTACACCGTTGTCTTTAAAAATATCCAAAACATTTTTGATAACACCATTTTGCTTAAAAGTTCCACCGAGATCTTCAATTTGATTATTGAAAGAAATATCTACTCCTCTTATAAAATTATCTTCAGAAGTTTGAGAATATAAATTGAGATTCAAAAAAATAATAATTGATAGGAGTGTAAATTTATTTTTAAAAAAATAAGTGACACAAAAAATATATTGCATTTTAAATATTATTTAATGAGAAAATTATTTCATGGCTAAAGCCAGTTTGCGCAGTGTGTATTAACCCCAGCATAAATGCTGGGTTAATGGAAAAAAATAATACGACTTTAGTCATGATTTATTTTTATTCGTGTCCCGACGAATCGGGATGGTAATTAGTTTTTACCGAGGTTGCTTCACTTCGTTCGCAATGACACTCTTCGATCCTTCGACAAGCTCAGGACTCAGAGTGAGGCAATATATTTGTTTGTAGTTAGTTCTTAAATGTTCGTTGCCTTGCTGAGTTTGTCGAAGCATTTTCTCATCTTTTATAAATTTCTTCTTCCAGTTTTAGTCGCAAAGAAATTCTGTGTGAATTGCCAAGTTGTTCTGCTGCATCAAATTTTGCAAATGAATAATCAACATCAAGTTTTGGTAAATGTAATCCGGCGCCAAGTGTAATATTTCCTAATTCATTATATCCCGCACGAATCGCAACAAGATTTTTATAATCATATTCAATACCTGCATGAATATCTCCACTTAATGAACCGAGATGAACTAACGAAGCATATCGCCGATTTTCAAATTTCATATCAGCATCAATTGCGGTTGTAAGAATTCCATCATAAAGTGGAATAATATAAGCCAATCCACTTTTGAGAGTTGGAATAATTAATTCATTTCTTCCTGTGCTCCATGAAATAAATGTTGAAGTTACATCCTGAAGAATTGCACCAAATCTTAAATTATTAGATGGAATATAAATAGCAGCCAAATCAACTCCGATACCGTTTGCATAAAATTCACCAATGTCGTGTCGGATTAGTTTAATATTTCCACCAAAATATAATTCGTCGTTATATTTTTCAGCATAAGAAAAATAGAGTGCGTAATTGGCTGCATTAAAAAAAGTTATTTTTGAAATATCAGGTCGAACTTCTCCACCATCATTAAATAATCCATCGTTATTTTTGTCGTTCCACGCCAATCGTGTATCGGGAATTCCATCAATTCCTAAACGTATAAATGAAATTCCATAAGTTGCAGAGTTATTTACAACATTATTTATTTTGGTACTATCTTCAATTGCGTTTGAGAGTTTAAAATTTGATGTAGTTGGAAAAACAACCGCGCCGTAATCATAGTTAACAAGTCCAGCAAATTTTTCATCGTGCATCAAACTTATTTCAGGATAATTTAATAATCCCAAAGCTGCCGGATTCCAATATGTTCCTGTTATATCGTTTGCAACTGCAACGTAAGCTCCTCCCATTCCGAGCGCTCTTCCACCAATTCCAATTGATAAAAACTCACCGGCATATTTGCCGATTACTGTTTGAGAAATTGAAATTTGAGAGATAAAAATAAATAGATAAAAAAACTTTTTGAAATTCATTACCACCCTTTTGAACTTCGCAATCCTTGAATGTGACCGACATGTTTATTTCCATGTTCAGCGTAAAGTTTTAAAAAGGAATCAAGTTTAATTTCACCACGTTCGGGGTGAAATGCTGTTCGATCCCAATCAGTATCATTTAACGATGAAAGAAAATTAGTCCATCTTGCATGAAGTCCATCAATAATATTTAAGGAGGCGTCGACAGAATAATTTTTTGCATCTGATAATGTAGCCCAATCTTCCTGATTATAAGTTTTTATTGTGGGATGGTTTTCGGTAATAATAAATTTCATTCGCATATAAGAATGCATATGTGAATCAGCCAAATGATGAACTACTTGACGTGGAGTCCACTTTCCTTCGCCATAAGGAGTGTTGAGTTGATCATCAGTTAATCCATTTACAACTTCACGAAGTTTTTTTGGAAGATTCCTAATTCCTGAAATATATTCTGCTCTTGAATTCATACCGCAAATCTATGGTTAATTTAATCAGCAACAAATCAATCTTCATTTGACCTAATTTTGAAATAACCGACTGCAGTTTCTAATCTGCTTTCTTTACCATCATTTACAGCGAATTTAACTCCTTCATAAATTGCGGCAGAACCATATTCACCTTTTTTATTTATCGCATAAAAGGAAACATTAAATGTTGGACGACCTTCTTTGGTCAAAAGTCGTTTCTCTTTTGTATGAGTTGCAACTCTTTCGCAAGCCACAAGACATGCATTTGTTGGAGACATTCCCCGACGCATACTTTCAACAATTAAAAAGCTACTACAGTCCAAAAGATTTGCTTCGCCACGACCAGTTGAACCTGCGGCGCCAATTTCATTATCAACATATAAACCGGCGCCAATAATTGGCGAGTCGCCAACTCTTCCCGGAATTTTATATGAAAGTCCACTTGTAGTTGTAACTCCAGAAATATTTCCCGCAAGATCCAAACCGAGACAATTTATTGTTCCGTAAGTTTTCATTGCTTCTGTTAAATTTGCACCGATATCTAAATCATCAATTGCATGTGGCGGAAGATAATCATCTTTTTTACTGAGTAACTCTTTCCACTTCACCCATTCTTTTCGAGATTCTTCAGTTAATAAATTTTCTTCTTTGAAGCCATGCATCTTGGCAAATTTTAAAGCACCTTCTCCAACAAGTAAAACATGATCCGTTCTTTCCATTACAAATCTTGCAACTTTTGATGGATTTTTAATATTCTGTAATGATGCAACTGCTCCACCGCGATGTGTTGGTCCGTGCATAACTGAACTATCAAGTTCAACAACTCCATCTTCATTTGGCAAGCCACCATATCCAACCGAATTGTCATTTGGATCATCTTCAACAATATTTACTCCGGCAATTACACCATCAAGTGCGTCGCCTCCTTTAAGAATTATTTCCATTGCTTTAGCAGTTGCCTGTAATCCATTTCCACTTGCAATTGAAATTGGTTTGCCAGGACTTCCAATTGGTAAAGAAAATGATTTTTGTGATATTAATGGTATCAAAGATGCCATTGTTGAAGTTTGAAGAAAAGTCCGTCTTTTCATTTTTTATTCCTTGTTAAGTTAAATTACTATTGATAACTATCTATATTTTACGTAATATTGAAACAAATAAGTATGATAATCAAGTCATTTTTTGCTTTAATGTTAATTTCGTCACTCTCCATTTACGCACAGAATAAATCAATGAATAGTAAATTTTACAGTATCAAAGTGAAGGACATCGAGGGAAGAGAATTTAAGTTGGATGAATTTAAAGGGAAAACTATTTTAGTTGTAAACGTTGCGAGTAAGTGCGGATACACACCTCAATATGATGGTCTTCAAAAATTATTTAATAAATATAAAGAGAGGGATTTTGTTATTCTTGGTTTTCCATCGAATGATTTTTTATGGCAAGAAGCGGGAAGTGATAAAGAGATTATTGAATTTTGTACTTTAAATTATGGAGTAACTTTTCCAATGTTTTCTAAAATTTCAGTTCGTGGAAGTAATCAGCATCCACTTTATACTTTCCTAACAAGTAAAGTAACAAATCCAAATCACAATGGATTTATAACCTGGAATTTTAATAAATTTCTTGTTGATAAAAACGGAAATATTGTAACACGCTTCGGTTCTAAAACCGAGCCACTCAGTAAAGAATTAATTACAGAATTAGAAAAAGTTTTGTAAAAGTACTTTAGGAATGCTGAGATTCCAACCAACGCTCGGCATCAATCGCAGCCATACAACCAGTTCCAGCAGCAGTTACAGCTTGTCTGTAATAAGAATCAGCAACATCTCCAGCAGCAAAAATTCCTTCGATATTAGTTTTGGTTGAACCAAGTTTTACTTTTAAATATCCTTTTTCATCCATATCTAAAATACCTTTAAAAATTTCTGTATTTGGTTTATGTCCGATTGCGAGAAATAATCCATCTCCTTTTACTTCTGAAAATTTATTTGTAACGGTATTTTTTATTTTCAGTCCGGTCATTTTCTTTTTGCCATCTAAAGTTTCTCCTAAAACTTCAATAACTTCAGAATTCCACATGACAGAAACTTTTGGATTTTTAAATAATCGGTCTTGCATAATTTTTGATGCTCTAAATTTATCTCTGCGATGAAGTAAAATTACTTTCGATGCAAACTTGGTTAAAAAATTTGCTTCTTCCATTGCGGAATCACCACCTCCAACTACATAAACAGTTTGATTTTTGAAAAAGAAAGCATCACAAGTTGCACATGCAGAAACTCCGTAACCCATATAATTTGTTTCGCTCGGAATGTCGAGTAACATTGCAGCAGCTCCTGTTGTAACAATAATCGAGTCAGCAGTGTATTGTTCCGATTCAACCCAAATTGTAAATGGCCTTTTTGAAAAATCAACTTTAGTCACATTTTTAAAAATTGATTGCGCGCCGAATCGAAGTGCTTGTTTACGAAATATTTCCATCATCTCCGGTCCCATAATTCCATGTTCAAATCCAGGATAATTTTCTACGTCAGTTGTAATTGTTAGTTGACCACCTGGCTGATAACCTTCAAAAATAAGTGGAGTTAAATTTGCTCGAGCTGTATAAATTGCGGCGGTAAATCCTGCAGGACCGGAACCAATAATAATTACTTTCTCATGTTTGGAATTCATATTTCTATTTTTTCTTTTTGTGATTGCTGATTAGCAATATACTGAGCATTTCTTTTTAATCCTTCCAACTTAGTTCGTTTTATTGGACTTTTATAATATTTTTTTCGGAATTCTTCTTTATCCATTTTAGAAATATTGATTAATGATGGTGATATATTATCTTCTCTCGGAAGAAATTCTTTAACATTACTTTGTTGTTGAAATGAATTCCATGGACAGACGTCCTGACAAATATCGCAACCGTAAATCCAATTTTTAAAATCGAGTTTTGTGTTCTGAAATTCATTTTTATGTTCGATAGTCAAATAAGATATGCATTTATTTGAGTCGACAAGATATGGTTCAACAATTGCATTTGTTGGACAAGCTTCGATGCAGGAATTACAAGTTCCACAAAAATCTTCCATTGGTGTATCGTTATTTAATTTAAGTGATGTTAATATTTCTCCGAGAAATATCCATGATCCAAATTCTTTGGAAATTACATTTGTATGTTTTCCACGCCAACCAATTCCGGATTTCTCAGCGAAATATTTTTCCATAACAGGACCAGTATCGGCATAAATTTTATTTTTGGAATTCGGTTCAATTAATTCAATCTCTCTCTTCAGTTGAGTTAACATTTTCTCCATTATTAAATGATAATCATCTCCCCAAGCGTACCGAGAAATTTTTCCATTTTCGATTGAGTTTGAGTATTGATTATCTGTGTAATAATTTAACGCAACACAGATTACTGATTGAACTTCTGGCAATATTTTTTCCGGAGAAATTTTTTTTTCAATGGAATTTTTCATCCAATTCATTGTAGCATTGAACTTCCTGTTAAACCATTCTGTTAAATTATTTATTTCCTCTCGATCAATTTTGGGATTTGAAATGCCAACTTTTGTAAAACCAATTTCAACTGCTTTAGACTTTATTTGATTGGTAAGATTCATTAAATCTTAATTATTTCATCAACAACTAATCCTTTTTCAGAATCTTTTAAAGTAACAGCTTCTACAAAAGGATCATGTTCGAAAAATAAAATCCATTTTTTTTCCATTGCTTCG
Source organism: Bacteroidota bacterium (assembly GCA_005792285.1). Classification (GTDB taxonomy): domain Bacteria; phylum Bacteroidota; class Ignavibacteria; order UBA10030; family UBA8401; genus SXSI01. The sequence continues at coordinate 9,731 of SXSI01000022.1, read as the reverse complement.
GTTAGTAATTGTTTTTTTTCGTCAAGTGTTTGAAGCGGTCTTAAATCATATCCCATAATATATGGAAATGGAATATGCGCGACTGTTGGTACAAGGTCGCAACAATACAAAATTGAATTATTTCCATCGGAAATTAATGGGAGTTGTTGAGAATAAGTATGACCATTGCAAACTTTAACAGAAATATTTTCAAATGGCGTTAATTCAGATTCCAGAAATTTCAGTTGTCCGCCGGAATTTATAATTTCAAAATCATCCTTCATAAAACTTGCTCGATCTCTTTCAGTTGGATTCAATGCTGCAGTCCAATGATTTTTCTGAACATAATAATTTGCATTTTTAAAAGTTGGAATAATTTTACCATTTACAATTTCTGTATTACCGCCGCAATGATCAAAATGTAAATGTGTAAGTAAAACATCAGTTATATCATCTGATGTTAATCCAATTTTTTTTAGAGAATTTTTTAAAGAAAATACAGAATGATCGATTCGATAAATATTTTTTAATTTATCGTTATACTTTTCTCCAAGTCCTGTATCAATTAAAATAATTTTCTTTTCTGAAATTAATAATAAAGCGCGCGAAGCAAGAGTGATGCGATTAAGTTCATCAGGTGGATTAGTTTTTGACCAGAATATTTTTGGAACGACGCCGAACATTGCACCGCCATCCAGAGCAAATCTTCCGGTTTCAACAGAATGAAGAGTATAGTTTCCGATTTTCATATCAGTACAAAATAAAAAACGGTCGGTTCATTCAAAAGAATGATTCCGACCGTTAATTTAATATAATTTATTTATCCTTTACGGAAGCGAGAATTTGCAGCAGATAATTCTGAGAATGGTCTTTCCGGATGAATTTGTTTTGCTCGATCGTAAAGTAATTCTTCAGCTTCAACATGATTTGGATCTGGCACACAACAATCGACTGGACAAACTGCAGCGCACTGCTCCTGATCAAAGTGTCCGACACACTCAGTACATTTTAAAGGGACGATATAATAAAAATCATTTGAGATTGCATCATGCGTTCCGCCTTGAAATTCATATTGAGCAGCACCAACGTAAATTGCTGTGTTTGGACATTCCGGTTCGCAAGCTCCGCAATTGATACATTCTTCTGTGATAAATGTTGCCATAAAAAACTCCTTAATTCACTGTTTCTAAAATTATTTTGTATAAACCTACTACAATATGTGAGGAAAATTCTATCTACACAAATAAAATATTAACAATTAGAAACTATATATTTACAAATATTCTTTCGATAAAATATTTCCCTGATTGTCAAATTCGTACTGTAAAGGAACGCCAGTTGGGATATTTAATTCCAAAACTTCTTCATTGGATAAATTATTGAGCTTCATAACTATTGCACGCAATGAATTTCCATGCGCAACTACTAAAATATCATTTCCATTCAGAATTTCGGGAAATATTTCTTTTTCAAAATATGGAAGTGTTCGCGCAGAAGTATCTTTTAAACTTTCACTCATTCCATCGGGATTAAACTCTGTAATATCTTTAGGTGGCGGAATATCAAAACTTCGTCTCCATATTTTAACCTGCGCATCTCCATATTTTTTTGCTGTCTCTGCTTTATTTAGTCCTTGTAATGCTCCGTAATGTCTTTCGTTCAGCGCAACATCAAACTCAATTGGAATTTCCTTTTGATTTACTTTATCCAAAATAATTTCCAAAGTTTTGATTGCTCTAATTAATTTCGAAGTGAATGCTTTTTTAATTTTGTACGATTTTAATTTATCACCGGAATTATTTGCTTCAACAATTCCTTTTTCAGATAGTGGCACATCAATCCAACCGGTAAAACGATTTTCCAAATTCCATTGCGACTCACCATGTCTGACTAAAATTAATTTACTCATTTTAAATATTAAAATATTTAGCTTGAGGATGATGTACAATTATTGCGTCAGTTGATTGTTCTGGCTCGATCATAAATTCTTCTGTTAATTTTACACCAATTCGTTCCGGCTTCAAGAGTTGAAATAATTTCACTTGGTCTTCTAGATTCGGGGAAGCAGGATAACCAAAACTATATCTCGAACCTTGATACTGTTGGCTAAATAGTTTTTTAATTTCTTTAGAATCTAAATTATCGATTTTTAATTCTTCTCTAATTTTTTTATGCCACATTTCAGCTAATGCCTCTGCACATTCAACACTCAATCCGTGAAAGTATAAATAATCTTTGTATCTATTTTCTTTGAATAATGACGCAGAATATTGAGACGCTTCTGAACCCATTGTTACCATGTGAAATGAAACAACATCAATTTTTCCTGACTCTACAGATGCAAAATAATCCGATAAGCATAAATATCGATCTTTATTTTGCCTTGGAAATGTAAATCGAACAGACTCAGTTTTTTTATCTTCATCATAAATTATTAAATCATCTCCACTCGATTGGCATGGAAAATATCCGTAAACAACTTTTGGTGTAAGTAGTTTATTCTTTTTACAAAGTTCTTTTAATGCGTTCAGTTCTGGATAAATAATTTCTTTTAATTCTTTTGAATATACTTCATCACTTAATTTTCCTTTTCTGAATCGCCATTGTCCTTTTATTAATGCAGCTTCATTTATAAAGCTATAAATTTCATCAAGCGAAACATCTTCAACTATTCTTGCCCCAAAAAATGGCGGAGTTGGAATTTTTGTATCTGTACTAATTTCAGAATGATGTTCTATTCTTTCATTAATTTGAAGTGCTATTTTTGCTTCAGCTCCAGTTAAATCATCATCTTCGACTTCAATTGTAATATTTTCTGTAACTATTTTATCTGAATAAAAACTATCAGCCCCTTTTGCTTTTAATTGTTCCATAAATCGGAGTCCATCGAACGCGTCAGTTGCATATACAACTGTCCCTTTATAAATTGAACGAAGATCATTTTCAACATATCGGCGAGTTAAAGCTGCGCCACCAAGTACAACTGGCACTTTAATATTACGCTCATTTAAAAGTTCCAAATTTTCTTTCATCACAAGTGTGGACTTTACAAGTAATCCGCTCATTCCAATTGCGTCTGCATTATTTTCGTGATATGATTTTAAAATCATGTCAATTGGTTGCTTTATTCCAAGATTGTAAACTTTATATCCATTGTTCGTTAAAATAATATCTACAAGATTTTTTCCAATATCATGAACATCTCCTTTTACAGTTGCAAGGACCATCTTTCCTTTATTTGTCGACTTTTCTTTATCCATAAATTGCTCGAGATGCGAAACAGACGTTTTCATAACTTCAGCAGATTGCAGAACAAATGGAAGTTGCATTTCTCCACGACCAAATAAATCTCCCACAACTTTCATTCCATCAAGTAGAATTGTATTTATAATTTCAAGCGCAGAATATTTTTTTAATGCCTCATTTAAATCATCAACTAATCCCTGTTTATTTCCATCAATAATTCTATGTTGCAATTTTTCTTCAATTGTAGAATAAATAATTTTTTCAGCACCTTTAACTTCATCTTTTTTATCAGCATAAAACGCAAGCAGCTCAATTAATGGATCATAAACGCAATTCCCATTTTCAAATTTTCTTTCATCAAAAATTACTTGATTGCAAAGCTCTCTTCCTTTTTCTTCAATTTTATAAAGTGGAATAATTTTTTTAGCATTTACAATAGCTTGAGTTAATCCCGCTTCCATTGCATGATGTAGGAAAACGGAATTCAATGCTGTTCTAATATTTGGATTCAAACCAAAGGAAATATTACTTACACCTAAAATTGTTTGTACTTTTGGGAATTCTTTTTTTATTAATTTAATTGCTTCGATAGTTTCAATCCCAGCTTTTCTGAATTCTTCATCACCACTTCCAAGTGTGAAAGTAAGTGTATCAAAAATTAAATTTTCAGGATTTAAATTATATTTATCAACAGCAAGCGAATAAATTCTGCGAGCAATCGCCAATTTATCATTGGTGGTTTTTGCCATTCCCACTTCATCAATTGTTAAAGCAACTACAGCAGCGCCAAATTTTTTACAAAGTGGTAAAATTTTACTTATTCGTTCTTCACCATCTTCAAGATTAATAGAATTGATAACTGATTTGCCACCATATAATTTTAATGCTGCTTCGATAACAGGGACTTCAGTTGAATCGAACATTAATGGAAGTTGAACATGAGTATTTAATTTGGAAACCAATTTGGTCATATCTTTTACTTCATCTCGACCGACGTAAGCGACGCAAACATCAATTAAATGCGCACCTTCTTTTGCTTCATCCTTTGCCATTTCAACCATTCCGTCAAAATTATTTTCCTGCAATAAATCTCTAAATTTTTTTGAACCATTTGCATTTGTTCTTTCACCAACAATTAATGGTCCGGGAGTTACGACAAGTGGTACTGAAGTATAAATACTTGAGATTGATGAAGCGAATTCATACTCACGATTTTTTGGAGATAAATTTCCAACTTTATCTACTAATTCTTTTAAATGTTCGGGACGAGTTCCGCAGCAACCACCGACAACATTTACACCAAAATCGGTCACAAAATGATGCAACCATTTTACAAAATCTTCTGGTGATAAATGATAATGAGCATGGCCTCCAACATTTTCCGGTAATCCTGCATTTGGGATACAGGAAATTGGAATTGGAGAATTTTTACTCAGATAACGAACATGCTCAGACATTTCTTGCGGACCGGTTGCGCAGTTCATTCCGATCACATCAATTCCATAAGGTTCGAGTGAAGTTAAAACTGAAGCAACTTCAGTTCCCATTAACATTGTTCCCATTGTTTCAATTGTGAATGAAGTAATAATAGGAAGTTTAATTTTTTTATCGGAAAAATATTGTTGAGTTGCAGAGAGACAAGATTTTATCTGAAGAACATCCTGACAAGTTTCAATAATTATTAAATCAACTCCACCTTCAACAAGACCGGCAACTTGTTCGTAATATGAACGAAACATTTCGTCAAAAGAAATATGATCAAGTGAAGGTAATTTTGTTGAAGGGCCAATTGAACCAGCAACAAATCTTGGATGTGCTTTTGTTGAAAATTGATTTGCTATTTTTTTTGCGAGTTGAGCCCCTTTTTTATTTAACTCGAATGCTTTTTTTTCAATTCCATATTCTGATAATACAATTGACGATGATCCAAATGTATTAGTTTCTACAACATCTACACCGGCCTCAAAAAAGTCGGCATGGATTTTTTCGATTGAACTTGGTTTTGTTTCAACCAAATATTCATTACATCCGTTAAAATGTTCTCCGCCAAAATCATCTGCGGAAAGATTTTGGAGTTGAATATTCGTTCCCATTGCACCATCGAAAACGATTATTTTTTCTTTTAATATTTTAAGAAATTCATTCATTTTTTCTATAAACAAAGAACCCCAGCACAATGGCTAGGGTCGAATTTTTTATCGACGCTTTAGCAATTTATTGCTGCTTTTTAGTGGCTGCAAGCTGTCATCAAATCGCCACGTACAAATATAATAAAGGTTTAAGAAGTATAAAACTAAAAACTTATGTCCCTTCAAATATTAATACATATTCCCCTTTTATTTTTTCTTTAGTAAGTTTTTGAAGTAACTCGCCAGTTGTTGTATTAAGAATTAATTCATCTTTCATAGTTAAATTTAAAGCAAGACAAACTCTTCTTTTAGTTCCCCAAGCTTTAACAACATCTTCCATTAGCGAATGAAGTCGATATGGCGTTTCCATTACAATTAATGTGTATCGAATGTTTCGAATTTCATAAAGTTCTTTTTTACGAATTTCTTTTTTTGGTGAAAACCATCCATAATAAAGAAATCGTTCAATATTAAATCCGGAAACTACTAATGCACTTAGAATTGATGATGCTCCGGGAATTGGAACAATTTTTATTCTGTTTTGAATTGCTGACTGAACCAGTTGAAGTCCGGGATCGGAGAATAATGGTGTTCCGCAATCTGAAATTAATGCAACTTTTTTACCTTCAATTAAAACTTGTAATATTTCTAAAGTTGAAGTTTCTTCATTGTGCTCATTTAATTCTTCGATAGGTTTATCAATTTTATTTAAATCCAGAAATTTTTTACCTTCTTTATATTCTTCAACAACAACTAAATCTACATTTTGTAAAGTTGATAATGCACGCGGTGTAAAGTCATGTTGATTCCCAATGGGAATTGAGACTAAATATAAAATGCCCGACATAAATTAATAATTAATTTTCATCCTCATGTTCCAGCAAAGATGCTAATCCATCTTCGTCGCCATGAGATTCTTCCCACTCTTTTAAAAATGATACTAATAATGCAGTAATTGGAATTGCAAATATTAATCCAAAAAATCCAAATAGATATCCAAAAATAAATAATGATAATATTACTAATACAGGATGTAGCCCGATTTGTTTTTTAAATATTTGTGGTGCGATTATAAAGTTTTCGATTGTATGAAGTGTTAATAAAAATGAAAGTGCTAAAATAATTTCTGTAGAAAACGAAGTTGGATTTAGTGAAATTATAATTGAAGTTATTCCAATCATAATTAAAAAACCGACATACGGAATGAAGTACAAAATTGCCGAAGAAACACCTAATACAACTGAATATTGAACTCCAATAAACCAGAAAAATGCTGTAACAAGAAGTCCGTCTAAAATTGCAATTATTGCGGTTCCACGTAAATATTGTGATAATATTTTATCCACTCTTGAATAAATGCTTATTATCAATCCTCGATTTTTTGGCGGAATCATTTTTTTGATTTTATCTTTGAATAATATAAAATCTTTCAAAAGATAAAATATCAAAAGTGGAATGAGAATAATATTTAACAAACTTGTCAGAATTCCAGCAAATCCAGAAACTAAACTTAATGCCCCTTTTAACGAAAGCGAAACAATATCTTCGAGATATAAATTAAATTTTTCTTTTATTAATCTGTTGAATTCTTCGGGGTTTATTCCAATTCCATTTATCAATTGATCATAATTCCCTGAAATTAGAGGATCTGTAAATTGACTCACAACTTTATTCAAACTATTTAATAAAGATTGAAATTGAACAAGTGCAATTGGAGTTATTACAATAATTGAAACCACTATGATAATTAATAAAACCGAAACTGTAACCATTGATGATAGCCATCGAGGAATTCTTTTGAGTTCTAACTTGGTAACAATTGGAGAAAATATATATGCAAAAGCTAATGCAATAAAAAATGGAAATAATGTACTTCCCAATAAATAAACTGTCCACAACAAGATTAAACCAGTGGACAATAATAATATATTTTTTACTACTAAATATTTTCTAAGTGGGTATAATATTACAAGAATGGAGATATAAATTAATATTGGAGAAATAAATTCTTTTAATAACATGAAAAGAAATATAAATAATGCTCCACCAATTACTAAAAAAAATATTTCGAATAGTTGAATTTTAGAATTTCCATTTTCAACTTTAGGTTGTAAAGCAGGATTATTTTTCTTGAATGGTAATTTGTTTTTCAATTTTTTCAAAATTATTCTTAATGAAGATAATTTATAATTACTAAAATAAAACTATCTGCCAGTGTGTCCAAAACCTCCATCATTACGGGCTGTTTGCGATAATGATTCTGAATTATCCCATTCGATTTTTTCAAATGGAGAAATAATTAATTGAGCAATTCGTTCACCTCTGTTGATCGTAAATGGTCTTTTACTATGATTAATTAAAATTACTTTTACTTCTCCACGATAATCCGAATCAATTGTTCCCGGTGAATTGAGAACTGTTATTCCATGTTTTGCTGCAAGTCCGCTTCGAGGGCGAATTTGTCCTTCGTATCCTGATTCTATTTCAATAATTATTCCGGTAGGAACTAAAACTACTTCATGCGGATTTATAACAATTGGTGCATCATTTGCGGAAAGTAAATCCATTCCAGCGCTACCTGTTGTTGCATAAGTTGGAAGAGGTAAATTTTTTCCGTGTGTTAATTGTTGAATTCTGATTTTTTTAGTTTGCATATTTAATTTGGTAGAATATTTAATTGTGGAAAAGAAATATAGTAAGCGATCATCAAAAATAAACTTATTGAAATTGGAGTGATAAAATTATCATCAATTTGTAATTCTGTAGCTTCAATAAATGTCCCAAATAAAACTCCACTTATACAAATATAATATTCAAGTGGAGTATATGTTAGCTTTGGAGTTAAAAAAACTATAATTAAACCGGTTATAAAGAAAGCAAGAGAACCTTCAAATGTTTTATGAACAAATTTTCTTTTTCCAAAATACCGACCAATAAAACTTGCTGAAGTATCACTTATTGAAAGAATACTAAAAGCTAAAATAAATATTTCTCTCGGAATAAAATATATTCCAATTGACGCTGCGAGTAGCGTGTATGATGCACCCGTTAATTTTATTTTTGAATAATTATTTTCATGACTTCGAAGCATCCAACTAAAAAAATAATCACAAAATGTTTTTAAAATATTTATTTTGAATCGTAAATAATCGGTTGCTACAAATATTACAGAAATTGGTATTAATATTGCAATCGCAAATTCACGATTAGTGAAATAATACACAACTGGAATAATAAGTATTCCAACGTGCATTAATTTTCTGCCAATTTCTCCCCTCAGATTCAGTTGTTCTTTTGAATTCAAATAGTCGATTTAATTTTTGGTGCTGAGCGTTTTTTGCCACCATTTTTAGAAACTTCAGGAACTGTAACTTTTGGATTACTTTCAGCAGGCGCATTGTCGGTTAAAACAATTGGAGGTAATATCTCACCTCGAAGAACTTTATTAATTTCTTCGGAGTCTAAAATTTCTCTTTCAAGAAGTACATTTGATAATAGATGAAGTTTATCAACATTTTCTTCAAGAATTTTTTCGGCACGCCTCATACAACTTGAAATTATTTTTTTAACTTCTTCATCAATAATTTTTCCGGTATCTTCACTAAAATTTTTGGAACGGTTAATATCTCTACCTAAAAATATTTCTTCTTCTTTAGTGCCATATGCAAGAGGACCTAATCTTTCACTCATGCCCCATTCGCAAACCATTTTTCTTGCAACTGAAGTTGCTCGTTCAATATCATTTCCTGCACCAGTTGTTTCTTCATTAAAAACAATTTTTTCAGCAGCTCTTCCACCAAAAGCATAAGTTATCATCGTTTCAAGATATTTTTTAGAATAAGTATGCTTCTCATCAATTGGCAAATAAGTTGTAACACCCAATGCTCTTCCGCGTGGAATAATTGTAACTTTATGAACTGGATCAGCTTCGGGCAACATACGTGCAACTAAAACGTGTCCAGATTCATGATAAGCGGTAATTCTTTTTTCACGTTCAGAAATAATTAAAGTTTTTCGCTCCATTCCCATCATAACTTTATCACGCGCATCTTCAAAATGTTTCATTCGAACTTGTGTGTCGTTCAGCCGCGCAGCTAAAAGTGCAGCTTCATTTACAAGATTTGCAAGATCAGCACCTGATAATCCGGGAGAGCCTTTTGCTAAAATTTCTAATTTTACATCATCGGAAAGGGGAATTTTTCTTGTGTGAACTTTTAGAATTCCTTCTCTTCCTCGAACATCTGGTCGGTCAACAACTACTTGTCGATCAAATCTTCCCGGTCTTAACAACGCAGGATCCAAAACATCAGGACGATTTGTTGCTGCAATTAAAATCACACTACTGTTTTGTTCAAAACCATCCATCTCAACAAGAAG
>SXSI01000021.1 GCA_005792285.1 Bacteroidota bacterium | reverse complement strand
GTAATTTCAATTACAGATGGACAAATTTATTTAGAGCCGAATCTTTTTAATAGTGGAGTTCGACCAGCTATAAACGTTGGAATTTCTGTTTCCCGTGTTGGTGGAAATGCACAAGTTAAAGCTATGAAAAAAGTTGCAGGACGTTTACGTTTGGATCTTGCACAATATCGCGAACTTGAAGCATTTGCAAAATTTGGTTCTGATTTAGATAAAGCAACACAACAACAGCTTCGTCGTGGTTCACGTTTAGTTGAATTATTGAAACAAGGACAATACGTTCCAATGTCATATCAGGAACAAATTATTTTAATTTATCTTGGTACAAACGGATTGTTAGATGAACTTCCTTTGACATCAATTCAAAAATTTGAAAAGGAATTTTTAGAATCGCTTCACTCTCGTTATCCCGAAGTACTTTCCGAAGTTGAAGATAAACGAGATCTTAGTAACGAATTAATTTCTACAATTAAAACAATAGTTAAAGAATTTATAGAAATTTTTAAACCGTAATAAATGGCGACATTACGCGACATAAGAAATAGAATTAGTTCTGTAAAAAGTACAGAAAAAATAACAAAGGCAATGAAGATGGTTGCCGTTGCAAAATTACGCCGCGCTCAAGATGCAATTAGTCAAGCACGACCATATGCAAAAAAAATGCAAGAAATTCTTTCTCATCTCGCCGCAAAAGTAAACGTATATGACTTTTTACTTTTAAATGATAGACCAATTGAAAATATTGCTGTTGTAGTTGTAACTTCAGATAGAGGATTATGCGGAGCGTTTAATACGAACTTAATTCGCTACGCGGTGCAATATTTAAAATCAAATTATAATGCGCAGCTCGCTGCAGGAAAAGTAAAATTAATTTGTGTTGGCAAAAAAGGAACAGAGTATTTTTCAAAAAGAAGCTACAATGTAGTTTCAAAATATGTTGGACTTTACCAATATCTTAAATTTTCAACAGCAAGAGAAATTGCAGACAAATTAATTGAAGGTTACACAGATGGAAGCTTTGATAAAATTGAAATAATTTATAATGAAGCAAAAGGGCTAGCTACACAAAAAATAGTTATCGACCAATTTTTACCAATTACCTCTACAAAAAAAGAATCAAACTCAATGACCGATTATATTTATGAGCCATCGAGTACAGAATTAATAACTTCACTTGTACCAAAACATCTCCATTTTCAAATCTGGAAAATTTTATTAGAATCGAACGCAGCTGAGCAAGGGGCAAAAATGATAGCAATGGATAATGCAAGTACAAACGCGCGCGATTTAATTCGCTTGCTACAATTATATTATAACAAAGCCCGACAAGCTTCAATTACAAAAGAACTTCTTGAAATTGTTGCAGGAGCTGAAGCTTTAAAAAAAGCTAGCTAATTATTGGGAGGAATATTTCTCCCCTTTTTATGTTTGATACAATTTCACAACAATTTTCCTCTCTCGTTAAACGACTTCGTGGTGAAGCTCGTATTTCCGAATCCAATATTACAGAAACTACCGAAGAAATTAAACGCATTCTTTTGGATGCCGACGTTAATCTTCACGTTGTAAATTCATTTATAAAAGAAGTTTCCACAAAAGCATTTGGGAAAGAAGTTCTTACAAGTGTTTCTCCTGGGCAACAATTCGTAAAAATATTAAATGATGAACTTATTCGCCTATTGGGATCAGAAAAAAGGGATCTCATTTTTTCTTCAAAACCCCCAACTAAAATTATGGTTGTGGGATTACAGGGATCCGGTAAAACTACATTTTCTGCAAAGCTTGCAAATTATTTAAAACAAAAGGGACATCAACCGTTACTCGTTGCGGCAGATATTTATAGACCGGCTGCAATCGATCAACTTACAATGTTGGGAAATATTATAAATGTTCCAGTTTATAGTGATAGAAATGAAAGTGCCGTTAAAATTACAAGTGACGCTTCGAAATTCGCAATTGAACAAAATTCCGACACAATAATAATTGATACCGCCGGAAGAATGCATATCGATGATGGTATGATGAGCGAAGTTGTAAAAATGAAAAATGCAATTCAACCAGATGAAATTCTTTTTGTTGTTGATGCTATGACTGGACAAGATGCAGTCAACACAGCAAAAGCATTTCACGATAAATTGCAAATAACCGGAGTTGTACTTACAAAACTTGATGGCGATACCAGAGGAGGTTCGGCACTTTCAATAAGTTCAGTTGTTCAAGTTCCAATAAAATTTGTTGGTGTTGGAGAAAAAATTGATGCACTCGAACAATTCTATCCTGAAAGAATGGCTTCAAGAATTCTTGGGATGGGAGATGTTGTTACATTAGTTGAGAAGGCACAATCTGTTATTGATGAGAAGCAGGCAGAAAAATTAGAAAAAAAATTATGGAAATCAGAATTTTCACTTGAAGATTTTTACGAACAACTTCAACAAATAAAAAAAATGGGACCATTGCAACAAATTATTGGAATGATTCCCGGAGTTTCACTTCCACCAAATGCACAAGTTGATGATAAGCAGTTGGATGTAATCGAAGCGATAATTCTTTCGATGACAAAAGAAGAAAGAAATAATCCAGATATTTTAAATGGTTCTCGTCGGAAAAGAATTGCAAATGGTAGCGGAAGAACAATTCAGGATGTAAATAAGTTACTAACACAGTTCGAGAAAATGAAAAAGATGTTAAAGAATTACTCAAAAATGTCTTCGTTTATGGGGAATAAAAGCAAACCTCCTAAATTTCAACGTTAAAATGCTACTTGGAAGACTTCCAAGATTTCATTATTTTTGTCAACTTAAAAAGGAGTTTTAATTGTCGGTTAAATTACGTTTATTAAGAATGGGAAAGAAAAAACAGCCCATTTACAAAATAGTTGCAACAGATTCAAGATCGCCACGCGATAGTAAATTTATTGAAGTTGTCGGAAGATATGATCCAACTGTTAATCCAATAATAATTTCAACAAAAGAAGATCGTCTATTTCATTGGCTTTCAGTTGGTGCGCAACCAACAGATACCGTTCGTTCATTGTTACGCAGAAATGGTCAATGGATGAAATGGAGTTTGAAAAAACAAATAAAGGACGATGCTACAATTTCATCTTTAATGGAAAAATGGAGTATGGGGCGAGATCTTAAATTGAAAAAAGAAGAAGAAAAGAAATCAAAACGAAAGGCATCAAAGAAAAAAACAACTGAGGCCAAAGCTACTACTGAACCACAAACAGAAGAAGTTGCCGCTCAGTAATTCCCAACTTGGAGGGACATCATGAAAGACATTGTAGAAGCAATCGTCAGAAGTATTGTTCAACAACCAGATTCTATAAAAGTTATAGAAGAAGTAGTAGAAGGAAAATCATCTATTAAAATTTCTGTAGCACAACCAGACATGGGCCGTATTATTGGAAAAGAAGGAAGAAATATTAATGCTATCCGAACCCTTGTTGCAGCAATGGCTGCAAAAGATGATAAAAGAATAACGGTTGATATTCTTGAAGGATAAGTTGTAATTAAAAAAATGCTATTAATGACCAAATGCAAACAACAAATAATATATCTCAGGGTTCATTGTGCGCCATTGGTGTTATTGGAAAAGCATTCGGCCTTAATGGTGAAGTAAATTACCACTCCTTTCTTCGCACATCTAAAGATTATCCAAAAAGTTCAAAGTTTCTTGTTGGACTAAACGAAGAAACTCTTCGAACGTTGACATTAACTTCGGTTAACCAACACTCAAAAAATCTTCTAGTTAAATTTTCTGAAATTAGTTCACGTACAGAAGCTGAAGCAATTGTAAATAATTTTTTATTTGTTTCAATGGATGAACGAAAAGAACTTCCTAAAGGTTCAATTTATATTCACGACATAATTGGTTTTACAGTTGTAAATGAATCAAAAGAAATTCTTGGTGAAGTAATAGATGTTGTAAATTTGCCAGGGCATCAAGCATATGTAGTAAAAAGCGGGATCGAAGAGGTTTACGTTCCCGTTGTTAAAGAAATTGTAAAATCTGTTAATATTGAAATGAAGAAAATTATTATATCGCCACCAGATGGAATGTTTAATGGAGCTGCAATATGAGTTTACACATTGATATTATTACCTGTTTACCGAAGCTTCTAAAAAGTCCATTTAGTGAAAGTATCTTAAAGCGTGGACAACAAAACGGAATGGTGAAAATTGTTATTCACGATATTCGAAAATATACAACCGACAAACATCATATAGTTGATGAATCGCCTTATGGTGGCGGTGCCGGTATGATTTTGAAACCGGAACCAATTTTTGCTTGTGTAGAAAAACTTCAGATGAAAAGAAAATATGACGAAATAATTTATATGGCTGCAGATGGAGTTCCGTTAAAACAAAACACAGCAGTTGAATTATCTTTAAAAAATAATTTGTTAATTATTTGCGGACATTATAAAGGAATTGACGAAAGAATTCGAGAAAAATTAGTTACAAAAGAAATTTCACTTGGAGATTATATTCTAACAGGGGGTGAACTTGCAGCAGCAGTTTTAGTTGATGCAGTTGTTAGATTAGTTCCCGGAGTAATTGGTGACGCAGAATCTTTATTGGGAGATTCTTTTCAGGATGGATTACTTGACGGACCAAATTATACACGCCCAGCAGATTTTAGAGGAATGAAAGTCCCGGAAGTTTTATTAAAAGGAAATCATAAAGAAATTGAAAGTTGGAGAGAGAAACAAAAAATTAGCCGCACACAAGAGCGACGAGCAGATTTATTACACAATTAATAATTAGAAAAATAAAAAGGAGATTTATAAATGGACAAGATAAGCTTAGTTGAACAAACGTACTTTGCAAAAAACATACCTGAATTTAATCCGGGAGATACACTTAACGTTCACGTTAAAGTTGTTGAAGGAGAAAAAGAACGGATTCAGCATTTTCAGGGAGTTGTACTTAGTAAAAGAGGAGAAGGATTAGGAGCAACTTTTACTATTAGAAAAATTTCTGATGGAGTTGGGGTAGAAAGAATATTTCCACTTCATTCGCCACGAATTGCTAAAATAGAGATTGTAAAAGAAGGCAACGTTAGACGAAGTAAGTTGTATTACCTTCGCTCAAGAACTGGTAAACTAGATCGATAATAAGCAACCCCATAAAAAATAGATTAATGATGACGCCCGAATATACGGGCGTTATTATTTTTATAGCCGAATAGGTTGAATACAAATCACTAGTTCCTTAAGTTTACTTAATGATAAGTAATTTAATCAACGCCAAATGCATTTTTTTATTCCTGCTTTTTTGTAATTCACTAATTTCACAAGCGCCGCCATTTATAAGATCGATTAGTCCTTTAATTAATTCGAGTGGAAAAACCGTAACTATTACAGGAATAAATTTTCCAACTTCATCGAGCAATGTTAATGTTTCATTTGGTGGAGTAAAAGGGAAAATAATTTCATCCACAAATACCCAAATTATTTCTACTGTTCCATCGGGAGCATTATATCGCCCTATATCTATTGCTACAAAAGGACTTATAGGTTATTACCCATTCCCTTTTCATTTAACTTATCCAAACGGTGGATATATTACTTCGAGTTCATTTAGAAAAAAAATCGAACTTCCGACTAAAGAATTACCAAAGGATATTGTCGTTGGCGATTTAAATGACGACGGACTTCATGAAATTATAGTTTCTAATTCAAAAAATAATTCGATAACAATTTTTGTAAATTCAGATAAATTATTATTCACTCAAAAATTTGATTTGCCAACAGGAATTTCGCCGCAAGGAATTGTAATTGCAGACGTTGATGCTGATGGAAGAAATGATATTCTAGTTGCAAATCAAGGAAGCAATACAATTTCAATATTTAAAAATATTTTAATGTATGGTCAGCTTGCTGCAGAATCTTTTTCTCCGAAATATGATTTAACGGTTGATGAGAGACCAAACAGCATTGAAGTTTACGATCTTGAACGTGATGGAAGAAATGATATTATTGTTTCAAATGAAAATGGAAATACAATTTCTATTTTACGGGGACTTTCTACAACTCAAAACGCACCATTAAATTTTTCACAAAAAATTAGTTTAATTACACAACAGCGTCCAAGAAGTATTTCAGTTGGCGACATTGACAGAGATGGGAAAGCGGATATTGTTTGTGTTAATGAGTTTAGTAATAGTGTTTCTATTTTTAGAAATATTTCAAAGAGAGATTCAATAACAACAAAATCGTTTGCACAAAGGATAGATTTACTTGTTGGCAGTAAACCAAAATCAGTTGCACTTGCCGATATCAATAATGATAGAAGATTGGATTTAATAATTGCACATAGTGATGAAGATTATTTTTCGATCATCAGAAATAAAAGTAAGCCGGATACGATAACGGTAAATACATTTGAAAAACAGACTGATTATCAAACAAGTGGCGCGCAAGAAGATATTGCAGCCGCCGATTTTGATGGAGATGGGAGATGCGATATTGGAATTGTTACAGGAAGTAATTTTCTTTCATTACACAAAAACTCGGTGGGCGTTAGCAGTAATAATTTAAAATCTTATATAAATTTTATAACAGGAAGTGGTCCAATTGCGATGACAGTTGGAGATCTTGATGGTGATGCGCAACCCGAAATATTAACAATCAACAAAGGGAGTAACACAATTTCAGTTTTTCAAAATAGAATTGGTCCACCTGTTATAACTTCAATGAGTCCAGCAATTGTTACAACTGGCGGAACGGTATTAATTAATGGTTGGCATTTATCTGCAGTTAAAAAAGTTTTTTTTGGAAATATTCCTGCGGTAAATGTAACTGCAATTAACGATTCTCTTGTTGCAGCAATTATTGGTAAAGGGGAAAGTGGAATTGTAAAACTGGAAACGCCCGGAGGTTCAGCAATTATGGATGGAATTCAATATATCCCAAAACCAACTATTTATAATATTGAACCTGAAGTGGCGGCTCCCGGAACAGAAATTAAAATTACAGGATTATATTTTAATCCTGATAAAAATAAAAATTTAATTCGGTTTGGAACAATGCAAGCCGAAATTATTTCTGCAAGCCCAGAAGAAGTGCGTGTGATAGTCCCATTCGGTGGAACCTACGAACCAATTTCAATTACAGTTGATGGTGTAACCGTTAAATCTGTAAAACCATTTGCTATAACTTATTCCGGAGTGGGAATTTCAAAAAGTTATTTTGAAACAAATATTAATAAACCGACTTTAAAAAATCCTGCAAAAATTGTACTTGGAGATTTTGATATGAATGGTCGGTTGGATCTTTTAACACTTAATGATGGAAGCGATTCTCTTTCTTTGTACTATAACTCAAAGAATGCCGAAAGTATTATTTATGGAACTTTTGAGGATCCAATTCATATTGCAACTCCAATTAAAGGAGAAGATTTTGTTGTTTGCGATATAAACGGAGATGAACAGCTTGATGTTGTAATGTCACATTATACAACAAATAGTATAAGTATTTTTAGAAGTAAACTGAGACCAAAAATTATAGCTTTTAATTTTCTACCTCTTGTTGATAGAATTGAATTAAAGGCGGGACTTTATCCTCGAGCAGTTGCAGTCGGCGATATTGATGGAGATGGAAAAATGGATATCGCAGTAACTAATTATGGATCGTATAATATTTCTATTTTTAGAAACATCGGATCGGGAAGTGGATTATCGAAAAATACATTTTCAGAAAAAATTGATATTCTCGCAGGAAATAAACCGTGGGGAATTGCAATTACTGATATCGATGGGGATAAAAAAAATGATTTAGTTGTCGCAAATAGCGGAGCGAACACTCTTTCACTTTATCGAAATATTGGGAATATCGGTACATTTACAACTTCATCATTTGATTTACCAATAGAACTTCCAACTGGAATGACACCAACAAATTTAGCGATTGCAGACTTTAATAATGATTTGTTAAATGATATAGTGGTCGTAAACAGTAACGAAAGATCAATCTCGGTTTTCCCAAATCAAAATAAAATTGGTTCAATTACAACTGATGCGTTCAGCGAAAGCTTCCAAGTAAATGTTTCGCTTTCTCCGACAAGTTTTGCAATTAATGATATTGATGGAGATGGACTTTGTGATATTGGAGTTATTAGCACGAGTGGAAATATTGCGTTGTTGCAAAATTTTATTAAAAAAAATAAATTTTCTGATGATGCGTTTATTTCAAAAGCACAGATTTCTTCAAATGAAAGTCTTTCAAGTATTGCAATTGCTGATATTGACAATGACGGCCGCAATGATATTATTCTTGCATGCGATAGTACAAATAATTTTAAAGTTTACTACAATAATATACCACCATATATTCCACCAGATACTGCTGGAATTGCCAAACCATTTGGAGTAAATTTGTTTTATTTTAAAAATCATTTCTCAGTTTTAAGTGCTTATCATTTAAGTAAATCGTTAAGAATATTGGGAGGTTTAAGTTTTATACCTCGTTTTGGAATTGCAGGTGGATTTACATATTTAGTTAAAGCTATATCGCTTAATAATTTAACACCTTATCTAGGATTGGTTGGAGGCATTACTTCCAAAAAGGAAGAAGAAAGTAAAATAACTGGATTTATTTCGTTTCCAATTGGCATTGAATTCCAAAATGAAAAAGGAGTTTCGGTAATGATTGGCACTCCTTTGCAACTACATCCCGATTTAAATTATGGGTTCATGTTAAATATTGGATATTATTTCTAATTTGAAACAAAAACAAATTCCCTGTAGCTTCAATTAAATAAAATGATAACTTCTCTTACAATTAAAAATTATGCTCTAATTGAACATATTACAATAAATTTGGAAAAAGGATTTACTGTTATCACTGGAGAAACCGGAGCTGGCAAATCAATTTTAATTGACGCATTTAATCTTGTTTTGGGAGAAAGAACTTCTGCGGAAGTTGTAAGAACGGGGGCAGAAAAAGCATTTGTAGAAATAAATGTAAAAATAAATAATAATCAGTTGAATGAATTTTTTACACAATTTGAAATTGAAAAAACAGACGAACTAATTATCCGTCGTGAAATAACTCTCAAAGGGCAGTCGAGGTGTTTCATTAATGATTCACCTGTAACTCTTACTGTACTAAAAGAATTGGGAGATTTATTGGTTGACTTGCACGGACAACATGATCACCAAATGTTGTTGCGATCAAATACGCATCTTTCATTTCTTGATACTTTTGCAGAAACAGAAAAACTGCTCACAAATTATAAAACATCTTATAAAGAAATAAATTCGTTATTAGTGGATAAAAAAGAACTTCAATTAAAACAACATGATTTAAAAGCGAAAAAGAATCTTTATGAATTTCAAATAAGGGAAATTGATGGAGTGAATCCAACTCTAAATGAAGAGGTGGAATTAAATACCGAGTTAAATCTATTCAGTAATTCCGAAAAGTTGCATGAAATTACAAACACAATTAACTCTCTATTATATAGCAAGGAACAGTCGGCTTCTGCTTTAATTTATAAAGCCAAAAAAGAGATCGATTTACTTAATCAAATTGATCCCGAGGTTGCTTCGCAATTAAAAGAAATTGATAATGCGTTTGCAATTATTAATGATGTAGCAAGTGTCGCAAAAAAATATCAGGAGAAACTTCATTTTTCTCCAATGCGACTTGAAGACATAAGAGAGCGACTTGGAGTTTTAACTCATTTGAAGAAGAAATACATGTTGCAGATTCCGGCGATTATTGAATACAGAATAAAAATAGGAGAGGAAATAAAATTACTTGAAAATTTTGATGATGAAATAAATTTAATAAATAAAAAAATCGAGAGTTCAAGAAATACAATTACACAAAACTCAACCAAACTTTCAGACCTGCGAATGCAGTCATCAAAAAAATTAGAAAAATTAGTTAGCAGTTCATTAGCCGATGTTGGAATAGCAAATAGTAAATTTGTTGTAAATAATAATTTTCAAGTTAGCGACTCACTTCCCGAACACGATTTATATATTTCTAGAGGGAAAGAGTTTATTAACTTAAAAACTACAGGGATTGATAATATAGAATTTTACATCAGCACAAATATTGGCGAAGAACCAAAACCATTAAATCGTGTAGCTTCGGGAGGCGAAATTTCTAGAATTATGTTAATCCTTAAATCGATACTTGCTAACGGAGAAAATGTTCCACTATTAATTTTTGATGAAATTGATGTTGGTGTTAGTGGAAGAATTGCACAATCAGTTGGAAAAAAACTAAAGGAACTTTCTAAAACCCATCAAGTTATAACTATTACACATTTACCACAAATTGCAAGCTTGGCAGATACGCATTATGTTGTAGAAAAATCTTCTGATAAATTATCAACGACTTCGCGATTAATTAAATTAACGGAAGATGAAAGAGTACACGAGGTAGCTAAATTAATGAGTGGCGAAAAAGTTAGCAAGTCGAGTCTTGAAACTGCACGAACTTTAATACAGGCAAAGTAAATGAAACTTTTAATTTATAATACATTATCTCGTACAAAGGAAAACTTTTTACCTTTAAAAAAAGGTGAAGTTGGAATTTATGTTTGCGGTCCAACGGTTTATGGAGATTCTCATATTGGGCACGCAAAAAGTTACGTTTCGTTTGATATAATTGTCCGTTATTTAAGATATTCAGGATATAAAGTTAAATACGTTCAAAATATAACTGACGTTGGTCATTTAGTTGGAGATATTGATGAGGGGGAAGATAAAATTGAAAAGCAAAGTAAGCTCGAAAAAAAACATCCAATGGAAATTGCTGAGTTATATACGCAAAGTTATTTTTCAGATATGGATAAATTAAATATACTTCGACCAAATATTTCTCCGCGTGCAACTGGGCATATAACTGAGCAAATCGAAATGGTTAAAAATTTAATTTCAAAAGGATTTGCATACGAAGTTAATGGGTCTGTTTATTTTGAAGTAAATAAATTTAAAGGTTATGGAAAATTATCAAACAGAAAAGTTGATGAACTTTCAGAAGGTACGCGAATTGTAGTAAGTAAAGAAAAACGACATTCTGCTGATTTCGCACTTTGGAAAAAAGCTGAGAAGGGACACATAATGCAATGGCAAAGTCCTTGGGGAAATGGTTATCCCGGCTGGCACCTCGAATGTTCTGCAATGTCTATAAAATATCTTGGTGAAAGTTTTGATATTCATGGCGGTGGAATTGAAAATCAATTTCCACATCACGAATGTGAAATTGCACAAAGTGAAGCTGTTACAAAAAAACCATTTGTTAAATATTGGTTACATAATAACATGGTAACTGTTGATGGCAAAAAAATGGGAAAGTCACTCGGTAATTTTACCACATTGAAACAAGCATTTAAAAAATTTAATCCTTTAGAAATCCGATTTTTCATTTTACAAAGTCATTATAGAAGCACACTCGATTTTAGTGAAACTGCAATTGAAGGAGCAAAAAAAGGATACGAAAAATTATTAAATGTTTATAGCCAACTAAAAAAGTTTTGTGAAAACAAAAATTATGGCGAAGTAAGCATTTCATTAAAAAAATATAATGATGATTTTATTACAGCAATGAATGACGACTTCAATACTCCTCAAGCAATTGCTGTAATGTTTGATTTATCTAAAGAGATATATAAAATTACTTCTTCCGAAAACTTATTAAATAAAAAATCAACCACAGATGTTTTACAATTCATCACAGAAAAAGGAAAGGATATTTTAGGATTATTTTCTGATGAAAACTTAAAAACTGAATCAGCAATTGATAAAGAACTAATTGAGCTTTTAATCCAAACAAGAAATGAAGCTCGAAAATTAAAACAGTTTTCATTATCTGATTTTATACGTAATAATCTATCAAAATTAGGTATTATATTAGAAGATAAAAAAGACAAAACAGAGTGGAAAAAAAAGAAGTAAACTTTCATACACTAAAAGTGTCCTACAGATGAAGCAAAAACTAATACTACTTATAACATTAATATCAATGAGCAATATGTTTTCATTTAACTACATTTACGCGCAATCTAGCGCCGGCGAAACTGCTGACGTTGAAATGAGAAATTTAGTTGATGTGCCAACAGCTGGGCTTTTAAAAAAGGGAGCATTTGGTTTTGATATTGATTTCTTTCAAGATGGCGGAATGACTTTTTCATTATCAGCTGGCGCGTTAGACCGATTGAATTTTGGAGTATCATTTGGCGGGACTGGATTTATTGGATACGGAAAAGTTGAATCACAAAAAAATCCGGGAGTTTTGTTAAAATTCAGATTGTTTGATGAAACCCAAGCTTCTCCAGCAATTGCACTTGGGTTTAATTCTCAAGGGAAAGAAACTTATATCGATTCACTTGAGCGATTCACAATTAAATCTTCAGGAGTATATTTAGCAGCAAGTAAAAATTTCTCTTTTATGGGAAATTTAAGTTGGCATGGTGGTGTTAATATGAGTTTAGAAAAAGAAGATGGAGATAAAGATTTAAACTTTTTTGCAGGAATAGAAAAATCAATTGGAAAAGATATTTCGTTAGTTGCAGATTATGATTTTGCTTTCAACGATAACTTAAAAAAAATTGGAAAAGGGAGAGGTTATTTAAACACAGGACTTCACTGGTCGTTTGGTAATGGTTTTCTAATTGGATTTAATTTAAAGAATGTGGTTAAAAATAATTCTACAAAAGAAATTACAATTGGGAACAGGACCCTTCATATAGAATATGTTCGCACTCTGTAAAGAAAAATTATCAGGAGGTTTGTTATGAAAAATAAATATTCAGTTATATATTTTATTTTAGGAATAATTTTGATGGAGGGGTGCTATACTCAACTCGCTACTTATGAAGAAGATGAAACCCCACGACGTCGCTCAAAACCACGCACTAATTATTATACAGAAACAGACACTTCCTATAATTCAGATTCTAAAACAACAATAATAAATAATTACAATTATTTCGAAGATGACGATTTCCGTCGTTCGCGATACCGAGCTTCATTCCATTTTTATAACCCACACCGGAATTATGGTTGGTATGATCCTTTTTATTATCAATATAGTTGGCATAACGACTGGGATTATTGGTTTAATGATCCGTGGGGATATAATCGTCATCAAGGAATGTATGTTGGTTATCCTTATCCATATTGGTATCAACCAAATTATTTTGGTTATTACTCACCTTATAATTACTATCCATACTATTATGGTTCGGGAGGATATTCAAGCAATGATGATTTAGAATCCCGAAGACGAGGTGGAGGCAGCGGGAATTCAAGAGGTGATGATAATTCATTCAGAGATCGTCCTGCTGATATCCCTGGAACTTCAGTCGCCACAAGTGTAAATGCACCAGCGCCACCAACTGGGACAAGAACTCGTGACGAAGGAAATAAAAATTCGAATGATATTCCAACTGGAAGAGAACGTGAACTTCCTTGGTGGAAAAAAGTTGAAGAAATAAATCCGCCAACTTCTGGAAGAGTACGTGAAAAAGAAAAAATTAATATCGATGATGATAATTCCCGGAACCGCGGAAAAGTTGAAGATTCAAAAAAAGAGCCTTCTTCTGGAGACGCAAAAGGGAAAATAAAATATACCGCACCTAAAACACCTCAACCTTCAACCGGTGGCACAAATGTTCGTGGACAAAGTACGCCAACAACTCCACCTCCTCCAAGTAATGGGACCGTTCGAAAGAGAGAAGATTAATTTTTTTTACTTTCTACACTTTTAACATTTGCTAAATGAAGAAATTATTTCAAGTAACTATTTTATTCTGGTTTAGTTTTGTTTTAAAATCACAAACCACCGACGAGGCGCTAAGATTTACATTGCCGGGAATCGGTGTTGATTCTCGTGCTTTAGGAATGGGAAATGCATTTACTTCCATTGCAGATAATTTTTCGGCAGTATATTGGAATCCCGCTGGATTAGCACAATTGAGAACTATTGAATTTACAGCTGGATTAAATTATCGTTCGTATAATAATAAAACAACATTTCAACAAAATATATCCGATAAAACTAAAAACGATATTGGTTTAGATGATTTTGGATTTGTTCTTCCAATTCCAACCGAAAGAGGAAGTTTAGTTTTTGCATTTGGTTATACAAATATTACAGACCATAACAGGACAATGCAATTCAGTGGTTTCAATAATAAAAGTTCAATAATCCCCGCGCTGTATGATGCAGATGTAAAATATGATATCCCGTTTCAAATTTATTTATCTAATAAAAAAAGTTATACACCACTTACCGCGAATGTTTTACAAAGCGGAACTATTTATGAAGAAGGAAATGGCGGACAGTGGAATTTTTCCGGCGCTATTGATATTGAAGAAAATATTTCCGTTGGAGCTACACTTTATGGAGTTTCGGGAAATTATACTTACAACAGACAATACACAGAATTTGATCAAAATAATTTATGGAAAGATACTACTTCAAGTTATCCAGTTGATTCACTTTATCGCCAATTCAAACAATTTAATCTTTCAAATTTAATTTCAACAGAATATTCCGGAACCGGAATAATTTTAGGATTTATGTTCAGAAGTGACTTTCTTCGACTTGGGCTCACTATAAAGTCACCATTTTCAACAACTGCAAAAGAAGTTTATACAGATGAAGGAGCAAGTTTTTTTGATAACGGGACTAAAAAAGGACCATTTAAATATTCTGCAAAAAACCAATACGATATAAATTCACCAACAAGCATCGCTGGTGGAATTTCGATAACACCGTTCGATGAACTTCTTCTTTCTGCAGATGTTGAAGTTACAGATTGGACAAAACTTCAATGGGCAGATAACTCAGCATTGGAAAGCGAAAATTTTATTTTCAGAGAA
Source organism: Bacteroidota bacterium (assembly GCA_005792285.1). GTDB lineage: Bacteria > Bacteroidota > Ignavibacteria > UBA10030 > UBA8401 > SXSI01. Next base: position 39,748 of record SXSI01000021.1, on the reverse strand, counting down.
AAATTTCGTTCGGTTACTAATTATAGATTAGGACTTGAATTTTCATTGACAGATTATTTACAATTACGTGGAGGATATAATTTAGAAAAATCTCCAATCAAAGATGATCCAAAGGAATTTGATCCCGTAACTTTCTCGGGTGGAATTGGTTACAGAATTTCTCCAAGAATTAATTTGGATATTGCAGCTGCATCCCGAAAATTTTCTACATTTCACAATAATTATTCAACATCTACAATTTCAAATCCATCTAGAACTGATGAAAATATTAATGTAACTTATGTGAATTTTACACTAAGTTACAGACTATGATATTTTCTAAAACATCAATAAAAATATTAGTAATTAGTTTTTTCTGCTTTATCTTTTTTTCAATTACCATTCAAGCTCAACAACCCAAAAGAGAATTTCGTGGTGTTTGGATTGCTACAGTAACTAATCTCGATTGGCCTGCAAGTGGAATTACAAACCCGGCTTCGCAACAATATGCGTTAATTCAAATTCTGGATAACTTAAAAAGCAGTGGTACAAATGCAGTTGTGTTTCAAATTAGAACCGAATGTGATGCCTTATATAATTCACCTTTTGAACCGTGGTCGAGATGGCTGACAGGAACTCAAGGCGTAGCTCCTTCTCCATTTTATGATCCGTTGGAGTTTGCAATTACCGAAGCACACAAAAGAGGAATTGAACTTCATGCATGGTTCAATCCATATCGTGCAGAAAGAAGTGTTGGTAATTATATCACAGCTTCAAACCATGTAACAAAAACAAATCCCGATTGGATACTAACTTTCGGTAGTTTAAAAATGTTAAACCCTGGATTACCACAAGTTCGCGAGCATGTTTTAAAAGTTATCACAGATGTTTTAAAAAGGTATGATGTAGATGGAATTCATTTTGATGATTACTTTTATCCATATCCAATAACCGGCACGCTGCCAAATGGAATTACAACCGAAGACAATTCAGCTTTCACAAATTATTCGCGCGGATTTACAAATATAAAAGATTGGCGTCGCGATAATGTAAATATTTTGATTAAAGCAATTTACGATTCAATAAATACAATTAAACCATGGGTGAAATTAGGGATGAGTCCGTTTGGGATTTGGAAAAATGGTGTTCCATCGGGAATTGTTGGTTTGGATGCTTACAATGTAATTTATTGCGATCCAGTTGCTTGGTTAGAAGGAAAATATGTTGACTACATTTCTCCACAATTATATTGGCCATTTGCAGGATCTCAAGATTATGGAAAACTTTTGCCTTGGTGGGCATTTCAAAAAAATGGGCGGCATCTTTATGTTGGACAAGCGGCTTATCGGATTACTGATGCTAATTGGAGTGCAAATGAATTACCAAATCAAATTCGATTAAATAGAATAGATAATAATGCAGAAGGAAATTTATTTTTTCGGGCAACCTATGGTGTATTAAATAATCCCAAAGGATTTTTAGATTCACTTAAAAAAGATTTTTACAATTATAAATCACTTCAACCAAAAATGGAATGGAAAGATGCGGTGATGCCATTATTTCCAACCGAAGTAACTATAACTGGGAATAATAATAGTATAAAATTAAATTGGAAGAAGCCGCAAAAAGCAACCGATGGTGATACAGCAAAAAAATATGTTATTTATAAAAGTACATCACCAACATTTACAATTAATGATCCTAAGAATATTTATAACATATCTACTACTTCACAGGAAGAATTTGTTGATTTATTTTCAGTTCCATTCAATATTGAATATTATTACACAATCACAGCTCTTGACAAGTTAAACAACGAAAGTATTCCATCGCAAATAGTTTCGTATAAAACAACCTCAGTATTCGCTGAAAAAATTATTGCAAAACAATATCATCTTTATCAAAATTATCCAAATCCATTTAACCCAAAAACTACAATTACATTTACATTACCAAAACAGGAAGATGTAAGTATTAAAATTTATGATTTATTGGGAAAAGATATTTTAACACTTGTAAATGAAGTTCGAAGTGCAGGAGTTCATACTATTTATTTTGATGGAAGTCAGCTTCCAAGTGGTATTTATATCTGCAGAATTAATATAAGTAGTTGGAGTTCTTCAATAAAAATGACATTACAGAAATAGCATTTCACTCTTTTGTAACTCCCTTTTCTTTTAGGTAATTTAGTTTCATTATTCTCAAAAATTCATTATGCCAATAGCAGATTATTTAAAAATACTTCAACAATGTTTCGGTAAAAAGATAGCAATTATCGGCGATTTAATGCTGGATAGATATGTTTGGGGGAACGTATCACGAATTTCTCCGGAAGCACCTGTTCCGATTATTGATGTTATCCGCGAAACAGATGGATTGGGAGGAGCATCGAATGTTGCAAACAATATTAAATCTTTGGGAGCTATTCCATTTTTACTTGGCGTAATTGGGAAAGATAGTAACGGACTTGCATTAAAACATTTACTCGAAACAGAATCTTTTGATACATCCGGAATTATTACTGATCCAACACGACCGACAACTGTAAAACTTAGAGTGATTGCTCATCAACAACATGTTGTAAGAATTGATAATGAGAAAAGAGATACAATTAATTCCGAAATAGAAAAATCAATATTACAAATTCTCGAAAATAATATTCATAGCATCGATGGAATTATTCTTGAAGATTATAACAAAGGTGTAATCACACAAAATTTATTACAAAATATTATTGCGCTCGCAGTAAAGCATAATAAAATAGTTGCTGTTGATCCAAAGAGTTCTCATTTTTTTAATTATAAAAATGTAACTCTTTTCAAGCCAAACATAAAAGAAATTGAAGAGGCATTCGGAAGAAAAATTTCTTCAAACGAAGAATTAATTGAAATTGGCAAAGAGTTACTTCACAAACTTCACGCACATAATATTTTATTAACTCAAGGTGAAAAAGGGATGACACTAATTCAATCTCATGGAGGAGTTCACCACATTCCAACAAGAGCGCTTCATATTGCAGATGTTTCAGGTGCCGGAGATACAGTTATCGCAACTTCAACAGTTGCAATGACAGCTGGCGCATCAGTTTTACAAGCGGCAATTATTGCAAACCATGCAGCCGGTGTAGTTTGTGGCGAAGTCGGAGCGGTTCCGATTTTAAAACAGGCACTTGAAAATTCATTGCAAAACGATTCACTATAAAAGGTAAAACATATGGACTTCCAATTGTCCAACGCAATTCTTCAAAGGGAGAAATGGAAAAACGAGGGGCTGAAAGTCGTTTTTACAAATGGCGTGTTCGACATACTTCATCGTGGACATGTTGAATATCTTGAAGAGGCACGAAAAGCCGGAGATAAATTAATTGTTGGTGTAAATAGTAATTCTTCCGTCAAACGAATTAAGGGTGAAAAGCGTCCAATAGTTGATGAATTTGATCGCGCAATTGTTATTTCAAAATTAAAATCAGTTGATTGTGTTTTGATTTTTAATGAGGATACTCCATTGGAAATTATTACAAAACTAATTCCCGATATACTTGTAAAAGGTGAAGATTGGAAAATCTATTCAATTGTTGGAAAAGATGTAGTTGAAAAAAATGGTGGACTTGTAAAAACAATTTCATTTGTACCAAATCGCTCATCATCAAATATTATTGAAAATATTTTGAAGCAGTATAATAATAAATGAAAAATAAAGCTTTAACCACATTATTAATTATTGGTTCATTTTTTGCAATCGTTGTAATGGGAATTTTTATTTTATCCAAAACTTCTGTTTTTCATTCTTATTTAAGAAGTAATATAATCTCAAAGGCAGAATTATTATTAAATGCAAAACTTAAATTTGGGGATATTTCGGGAGATTTATTTACAGGAATAAATATTAACAATGCAACAATTGTACAAAATAATGATACAGTAATTTCAATTCAAAATGTAGAAATTGGATATGACTTACTTAAACTAGTTAATGGTGAAAACGAAATTCTATCAATTTCAATATACTCTCCTAAAATATCTGTGATACGATTTAAAAATCAAACTTTTAATCTCCAGAATATTTATAAACCATCAGAAGGTAATAACAGTTTAAGTATCAAAAATTTAGCGATAATTAATGGATCGATAAATTTTACTGATGAAGTGAATAATAAAAAAAGAATAATTAATAATATTGAAAGTGAGATTGGAGTTAATGTAACTCCTGAAAAAACAAATTTGTCAATTAGTACAATTTCATTAATAGATGAATCAACAAAATTGAAATTAGCAAAGGGTAAATTAAATATTACTTTAACGCCCTATGATATAGTGCTAAGTGAAGTCGAATTAAAAAGTATTGAGTCAAACATAAAAGGATCAATCAAACTTGTTGAATTAGAAAAGTCTCCTAAAGCGATAATTGCACTTGATAACTCTCAATTAAGTTTTAATGAGATATCAAAAATAAGCGGTTTTAATATCCCTTTAAATGGGGAAGTTAAAATTAAAGGAAAGTTTGAAGGTAGTTTGGCGGAAATTAATTTCAGTAACATCGAACTTAAGCATAAAAATAGCCAGTTAAACTTTGCTGGAAATGCAATAAAGCTAGGTCAAAAGAACGAAGAGATTTCAGTAACAATAAAATCATCAATAATTAATCCACCAGATTTTATAAGTTTGATCCCTTCTTATAAGGAATACCTCAGCGAAATGACAGAAGTTTTAGTGAGTGGTGAATTAATAAAAACAGAAACTCAAACCAAAGCTAATTTTAATATTAACAAAGAAAATCAGGAAATAAAATTAATTGCAACACTTTCAACCCGAAAGAATGATGAATCGGTTAGTATTAGTGTTGAAGGAGAAGATGTTGATATTTTTGATTTTGTTGGTAAAAAATATTCTGAATCTAAATTGAATTTTACTGCAAATTTAACTGGAAGTCTAAATAGTTTTAATTACAAAGTAGAATTAACACCTTCAACCTATAACTTTGTTAAAATTAATAGTGCAAATTTATTGGGAACATATGAAAATAATATTTTTCAGGGAGATTATTTTCAATTATCAGATGCCGGAGAATTAAGATTTAAATATCTTTTCAACAATAATAAAAAAGATATCAATGCTACGACATTTCAAGTTTTAGGAAACTTCAAAGAAGTAAATCTTGCAAATATATTGAAAGACTCAATTCATAATTCTTTGCTTAGTGGTACTTTTAATTTATCAACTCAAGGAATAGATATTGATAATGCGCTTGTAGAAGGAGAAATAAAATTTCAAGACTCGAGATATAATAAATTCAACTTCGACACATCAACTGTATTCCTTTTATTTGGTAAAAAAAATAAATTATGGGAATATACATTCAATTCGAGATTAGCAGACGCAACATTTAAAGGAGATTTTTCTCCAAGATTATTACAACATTCATTCAGAACAACTCTTGCACAAATAACCAAATTGGTAAAATCAAAAAAAGAAAATATATTAAATTCACTTGGTATCGCTCAAAAAGAAAATCAATTAAAAACAGAAAGTGTCTCGCAGCTACCATTTAAAATTAGTTATCCTCAGAATTGTGAATATAAAATTTCAATTAATAACCTTGAACCAATTACAATGTTATTAGAATTACCTTCAAGCAATGCCACCGTTGAAATAGAAGGAATTTTGAAAACAAAAGGGAGTAAACTTTCACTTTCCGGTAAGTCACACATTTTAACTGCAAGAAGTACAATTGAAGAAAAGAAATTTTATATCGACAACTTTGATTTAAACTATTCAATATCAAATATTGATTTATTAAAAGAGATAAATATTAGTGAGATTGATTTATTTTTGGAATCTACTTTTGACGCATTATATTATGGTGACACTAAATATGAGAATGTAAGTATTGAATTTGAGCTAAAGAATCAAAAATCGAGGTTTCTAATTTCGTCAACAATAGACAGTGTTATTTCAACAGAAGTACAAGGAGGAGTATTGTTTTCGGAAAATGATATATCTGCAACTCTCCGATCTGTTTATTTTCGATACGGTACAATTCATTTGAATAATAACAAGCCCGTCACATTTAATTTTACAAAAAATGGAATTAATATTCCAAAGTTAACTCTGTTTGAATCAAGTACTGAAAGTGTTATTAATACTTCAAAATATATATCACTTTCTGGAGAATTAACAAAATTGGGAATGGTAAATTCACAAATCGAAGTAAATAAAATTGACATTTCAGCTTTAATGGAATCAATCGGAGATAAAAAACTTTTTGCAAATGTTATTAGTAGTGCTTCGTTGCAAATAAATGGTACACTTTCTAAACCACAAATAACTTCAAAAGTGGATATAACTTGGAATTCAGAAAAAAATAAATCTGAAAATCAACTTATTGGAGAAATAAGGTATAATGAAAATCTTGCACAGGTTAATTTAGATCTACTTTCTCCAATTGAATCAAATAAAATTTTTTCAATAAATGGGAATGTACCTGTCAATTTAAGTTTATTCAGTTCGCCAAAGGTTACAGGCGACGGATTGGATCTAAAAATAGCATTTAATAATTTCAACTTTAATTATATCGAACCATATTTTTCAACTCTTGAAAATATAAATGGAAAAATAAACGGCACATTAACTGCAACTGGTTCAGTTGAAAACCCAGAATTAAATGGTAATTTATCTTTTAATAATATTGATTTTCTTTATTTGCCTAATAGATTGCACTATATAGCAAATGGGAGTTTGTTATTCGAAGAGAGTAATTTAAAGTTTTCAAAATTCACATTACGAAACAGCAAATCAGTATATTCAAAAAGTAATGCAGATATAAGTGGAACAATAAATTTAAAAGATTTTAATAATCTAAATTATAATATTATTACAAAAGGAGAATTGCTTGTAATGCAACATGGGTATTCTTCATTGAGTAATACTTTTTATGGAGAATTAATTTTAGCAACAACTTCTGATGGTTTACGCTTTGATGGTTCATCTGGTATTTCAAAAATGCATGGTAAACTGTTAGTAAGAAATGCAAATCTGATAATTCCACCCTCGCAAATTGCTACAGTATTTAATCAATCTAAAATCTCAAATATTATTGTTGTGGATGACACCTCAAGAGTAAGTCGAGATAATTATGCATTTCAGGAAATGATGATCTTTTTACAAGAACGAAATTTGCGGTTGCAAAAACCTTCTCCACTTGATAAATTTATTTATGATTTACAATTTCAAACAGATGGAATTGTTACAACGCGGTTTATTTTTAATCCGGCAACTAATGAGGAATTGTTGGCATATCTTGAAGGAAGTTTTTCTATTAGAAATACTAATAAAACAAAGGAAATGTTTGGTACGATTAATGTTACTGAACGTTCAACTTATACTTTTTATAAGCAATTTAATGCATCAGGAAATATAGAATTTCTTGCTGAACCTTCGAATCCAAAATTAAATATTATTGCAGTTTATACAGGAACGAGATTGAAGTTGGAACAAAATGCAAATCCACCGACAGAAGATGTACATGTTCAACTTGAAATTACAGGAACAAGAATTCAACCAATTCCAAAACTTTCATTATATCAAGTGAATGAAAAAAAAGAAAGAACTGAACGAACAAGTGATATTGAAGGAGATGTCATTTCATTTTTATTAACTTCTTCTCCGGGAATTCCTGGAAAATTTCGCGAAGATTTAAATCTAAATGACAAACAGGGAATAAGTGAAGTACTCGGAACTTCGGTTAGTGTTTCAATGATAAATAGTTTTACAAATACACTTCTTTCAGGAATGATGATGGATTTTGTGAGATCAAATAATATTACATTTATTTCAAATGCAGAATTACGTTATTCAACCGACACTCCCGATTTGAGATTGGGGGGAGAGGTTTTAGATGCTTATTGGAGTTTTGGCGGAAAAGTTTTTTCAGATTTAAATAATGCAAATCTAAGTTTGCAAATGCCATTAAGTTCTATAACAGGAAGCAGAAAATATAAAAACTTTATATTTGAAATTGAGCGCAAAATAGATCCTTTCGAATACAATGTCGACAAACAATCTGTGGTTGGGGCGCGGGTTTACTACAAAATAATATTTTAAATGAAAAATAACATTCAACAAAAAATTCTGGGATTATATTCTTCCAGACCATCACTCGCTGTAAAATCACGCGAAATTGCACAACTATTAAATATTCGCAATAATCAGGAATATCAATCTTTGCGAACAACGCTTCACCAATTAGTAGATAGTGGTACTCTTGAATTTGATTTGAATTCTGGTTATAAATTACATATTCCAAAAGGACGCGTAAAAGGAGTTCTCAGAATATTAAAAAATAATTATGGTGTAGTTACTACAAATGAAAAAAAGGGAGAAATATTAATTGCACCTCAACTTTTAAATACTGGATTAGAAGGGGATACGGTTGAAGTTGTAACTTATTCCAAAACTACGACGCTTGACAATAAACAATATCCAGATGGGAAAATTGAAAAAATAATTAAACGCGCTGAACATATTTTTATCGGAACAGTTGCCAAAACAAAAAATACAATCTTTGCAATCATTGATAATAAAAAATTTAAAAGAGATATTTATATTTCTGCAGAATATGTGTTGAATGCAAGAGCTGGAGATCGTGTTGTTGTGGAATTTATAGAATGGGAGTCAGAAGATTTTAATCCCGAAGGTAAAATTATTGAAATATTGGGTATTGCTGGGAATCCATTTGCAGAAATAAAATCAATATTGCGAACATATAATTTAACACAAGAATTCCCACAAAATGTTGAAAAAGAAGCTGCGCAGTTTTCAAATAATTTTTCTCAAAAAGAAATCGATGAAAGAGAAGATTGTCGAAGTTTAGATTGTGTAACAATTGATCCAGTTGATGCAAAAGATTTCGACGATGCACTTTCAATTGAAGAAATAGACTCAACCACAATTGAATTAGGAGTTCACATTGCTGACGTTAGTTATTATGTAAAACCAAATTCTGAGCTTGATAATGAGGCATTAGCGAGAGGGACAAGTCTTTATTTGGCAAATCAGGTTGTACCAATGTTGCCCGAAAAGTTATCGAACAATCTTTGTAGTTTAAAGCCAGATACAGACCGATTAGCTTATTCCTGTTTTATAAAAATCCAAAATGGAAAAATAATTTCAGATAGAATTGCAAAAACAATTATACATTCAAAATGCAGATTTACTTATGAGGAAGTCGAGAAAATACTCGATTCCAAAAAAGGAAAATTTTCAAATTTATTGTTGACGTTGTGGAATGTTGCATTGAAATTAAAAGAAGAGCGATTTAAAAAAGGTGGAATTAATTTTGAAACCCTTGAACCAAAATTTAAATTTGATTCTCGTGGAATTCCTATAGAAATAATAATAAAACAACGATTGAAAAGTCATCAACTTGTAGAAGAATGTATGTTGCTTGCAAATAAATTAGTTGCACTACAAATTAAAAAATTTCACAATAATAAATCAGTAGTCCCTTTTGTATTTCGAATTCACCCTTCACCAAATCCAGAAAAGCTCGAAGCACTTTCACTCTTTGTTTCGAAATTAGGATTCAAATTTCAGCAATCAAAAAATATTCATCGTGAGTTTCAAACCTTACTCGAAAATGTAGTAGGAAAGCCAGAAGAAAATATAATTAATGTAGTTACACTTCGTTCTATGGCAAAAGCAATTTACGATACTGAGAACATCGGCCATTTTGGATTGGCATTTGATGATTATACACATTTCACATCTCCAATAAGAAGATATCCAGATTTACTAGTTCATAGATTGCTTCATCATTATTTAACTAAAAAAAATAATAAAGATGAAGTTCAACATCTTCTCTATTCAAATCAAGAATTAAAAGAAATGTGTCAACATTCTTCGGCACGCGAAAAATTAGCACAAGAAGCCGAACGAGACACAATTAAAATCATGCAAATTGAATACATGAAAAATCATATTGGGAAAGAATTCCAGGGAATTATTTCCGGAGTGTTGAATTTTGGTTTCTTTGTTGAATTAAATGAAACATTAGTTGAAGGATTAATTCATGCCAGGACTCTAAAAGATGATTATTATGAATATAGCGAAGCGAAATATTCTTTAATTGGTAAACGAACCGGTAAAATGTATAGATTGGGAGATAAAATTAAGGTTAAAATAATTTCAGTAAATCCCGAAACTAAAAAAATTGACTTTAATATTATGAGCGACAATAAAAGTCCAATTAAAGCACTTCATATTAAAAGAAAAAAACGATAAATTCAATTACTATATGCTAAAAAGAAATTTTAAAATCGCTTTATTTATAATATTTACTTTCTGGAGTAATCAACCAACTTATTCTCAGGAAGTTGTTTTTGGGAAGAACAAAGTTCAATATAAAAACTTTAATTGGTCGTATATTCAAACTGAGCATTTTGATATTTATTATTATGAAAAAGGAGAATACCTTTCAAAGTTTACTGCGCAATCAGCGGAATCAGCTTACGGAGCTATTTCAAAAAAAATTCGACACACCATTTCAAACAGAATTTCCATAATGATTTATAATTCGCATAATGACTTTCAACAAACAAATGTTATTTCAGAATATATGGATGAAGGAATTGGCGGAGTTACAGAATTATTTAAAAACAGAGTTGTTGTTCCATTTGAAGGAAACTATAGACAGTTCCGACATGTTATTCACCATGAGCTTGTGCATGCAGTTTTAAATGATATGTTTTATGGTGGATCAATTCAATCAATTATTTCAAATAATGTTCAGCTTCAACTTCCTCATTGGTTCAACGAAGGACTTTCAGAATACCTTTCTTTAGAATGGGATGTTAACTCAGATATGTTTATGAGAGATGCAACTTTACATACATATCTTCCACCGATTGAAAATTTAAGTGGATATTTTTCGTATCGTGCAGGACAATCCGTTTGGTATTACATTGCAACAAAATATGGTGAACAAAAAATTTCCGAAATACTTCATCGAATTAAAGGACTAAGAAGTATTGATAATGGATTTAAAAGCGCAATTGGATTAACAGTTAAAGAACTAAATGAAAATTGGCAAAAAGGATTGAAGGTTGCGTACTGGCCGGACATTGCCAAAAGAGAAGAGCCAAAAGATTTTGCACAACAATTAACGAATCACTCAAAAGATGGAAATTTTTACAATACTTCTCCGGCACTTTCGCCACAAGGAGATAAAATTGCATTTATATCCGACAGAGACGATTATCTTGATGTATTTATTATTTCAACAATTGATAATAAAATAAAAAAAATAGTCAATGGACAGCGCGTTGCAAATTTTGAAGAATTACATTTACTAACGCCAGGAATTAGTTGGTCTCCTGATGGTAAAAGGATTGCACTCGCTGTTAAAAGTGGCGATAAAGATGCGATTATGTTAATCAATGTAGAAACTGGTGAAGAAGAAAAACTTGCATTTAAAAATCTGGATGGAATTTTTAGTGTCGATTGGTCGCATTCAAATAACAAACTTGCTTTTATTGGTAATTCTGCCTCGCAATCTGATGTGTATGTTTTTGATTTTAAAACACGCAAAATAAGCAATATTACAAACGACGTATTTTCTGATTTAGATCCAACTTGGTCAAATGATGGTGAGACAATTTACTTCTCATCTGATCGTTCAATTAATTTATCAAAACGAACTACTGCAAACTTTAATATTTGGGAAAATAATTATTCGCAATATGATGTTTATTCTGCGAATGTTAATTCGGGAATTATTAAGCAACTCACGAATACTCCTTTCTGTGATGAAACAAATCCAATTCCTTCTACAGATAAAAAATCAGTTCTTTATGTTTCAGATAAAAATGGAATTGGGAATATTTATCAATTAGATCTTGGCACTTCACAGGAAAGACCAATTACAAATTCAATTACTGGGCTTTACCAGTTATCATTATCACGCGATGGAAATAAATTATCTTTTTCTTGTTTGAATGAAGCTGGTTTTGATATTTTTCTAATTAAAAGTCCATTTGAAAAAGAATTAAAAATAACATCACTTGAAAAAACTGACTTCAGAAAGGAACAATTCTTTTTAATCTCGGCTTCCTTAAAATCTGACACAGTAAGCAAAGCAATCGAACCGCGAATTGTTTCTTATGGCGATGCAATTCAAATTGATTTAAGTAATTCATCAAGTGAAATTGAAGGATTAAAATTTCAATTACCTACAACTTCAATCGATACAACTTTACAAGTAAGTGATAATATAGATGAAGCAGGAAATTATAGAATTACAAATTATAAACTGAATTTTTCTCCAGATATTATTTATGCGACAACAGCTTTCAGTACATATTACGGCGTACAAGGAACTACTGTAATGGCATTTAGTGATATGTTGGGCGATCATCAAATTTATTTTGTTACAAATCTTTTAACAGATCTTCGAAATAGCGATTACTCTCTCGGTTATTTTTATCTTCCTGAAAAAATTGATTATGGTTTGCAAGGATTTCATAGTGCGAGATATTTATGGTTATCTAATGGATTATTCCGTTTTCGAAATTGGGGATTTGCCGCAATGGCAACTTATCCATTTGATAAATTTAACAGAGTCGATGGGAGTTTGATGTTTTTAAATATATCGCGTGAATCTATGGAATTTCCTCCAGCCGCTACACAAAGACGCGAATTAATTATACCATCAATAAGTTTTGTGCACGATAATTCTTTATGGTGGATACTTTCTCCAAACAATGGAAAGAGATTTAATTTAACTTTTAGTTTTTCACCATTTAAAGGAGCGAACTCCCTTGATTTTAAAACTCTAACTTTTGATTTTCGAAATTATATTCGACTCTTTAGAACAAGTTCAATTGCATCACGCGTTGCATCTGGATTTAGTTTCGGAAAAAATCCACAGCATTTCTTTCTCGGAGGAACTGAAGGATGGATTAATTATACATTCGACAATAATAGAATTCCAATTGAAAACGTTGAAGATTATGTTTTTTTAACACCGGTTTTACCGATGCGTGGTTTTAATTACAACGTAAAAAATGGAACAAAATATTTACTTCTAAATAATGAATATCGGTTTCAGTTGATTCAGCTTCTTGTAGCCGGCGGAGTCCCGATAGCATTGCAAAATATTATGGGAGCTGCGTTTGTTGATATTGGTTCTTCCTGGACAGATGATAAATATTATAAAGGTGTCTCTAAAAATGCAAATGGAGAATCGGAAATGAAAGATTTACTTATGGGAATGGGAGTTGGAACGCGATTTATTTTCTTCGGACTTCCATTAAAAATAGATGTTGCGTGGACTTATAATCTTCAAAACTTTTCTAAGCCGAGATATTACTTTTCGCTCGGTGGAGATTATTAGGAATTTGCGCTCTTCTTAATTTGATTTTTCCAATACATGTAAAAAGGAATTCCTGCTAAAACCAAAAACAATCCAACTATTGAATCTGTAGTTTGAGTTATAATCGTATTTATAACAAACCAAGTTGCAACAAGTATAAATATTATTGGAACATAAGGATAACCCGGGACTTTATATTCTCTTTTAACCTCCGGCATTTTTTTACGAAGAATAAAAACCGCATACCCGCCAATTGCATAAAAAATCCAACCGGCAAAAATTACATAAGTAAAAATTTGATCATAGGTTCCAGTTAAAGTTAAGACCGACGCCCAAATTGCCTGAACCATTAAACTTCTTCCAGGCGTTTTATATTTTGGATGAACTTTTTCAATTCCTTTAAAAAATAATTTATCCTTTGCCATTGCAAAAAATACTCTTGCAGTTGTAAGTGAAGTTGCATTTACTGCACCAAAAGTCGAAATCATAACCATTATTGATATTATTGCGCCGCCATAACTAGGATATAAAGTATCCATAACATCGGCAGCAACAAGTTTTGAAGTTGCAATTTTCTCAATTGGTAAAATATAGAGATAAGCTAAATTTGTGAGTACATAAATTATAATAACAGTAATTGTACCAATAATTATTGCACGTGGGATATTTTTTTGTGGTTCTTTAACTTCGCCTGCAAGATAAGTAATACTATTCCAACCATCGTATGACCAAAGGGTTGCAATCATTGCAACACCAATTGCACCAACTAAAGCTCCGTTAGGTGGAACTCCCCAAAGTGGGAAAAAATTTTCTACATTTCCCATGCCAGATGAAAAAGAAAGTGTAATTATTGCACCAATTGCAAGAACCTTTAAAATTGTAAAAAGCGTTACAATGAATCCGCCAAAGTGGACACCAAAATAATTTACAATTGCTAATAAAATAATTGCAGAAATTGCAACTAAGCTTACACCAATATCTTTTAATGGATAAATATTTCCAATAAATGGAAGTTGCCACGCTTCTAGTTCAGGCGATAAATGTGGAAGATCAACAAAATAACCGAGGTATCTTGCAAATGCTACTGCGATTGCAGAAATTGAACCGGTTTGGTAAACAATAAAAGTTGTCCATCCATAAAGAAACGCAACAAGGTCATTGTATGTTACTCGAAAAAAAACATATTGTCCGCCAGCTTCCGGAATTATACTTGCAATTTCAGCATTTGTAAGTGCGCCTGCTAAAGTTAAAAACCCTGTTAAAATCCAAACAAAAATCATTATGCCTGGAATTTGAACACTTGCAGCAACATTTTGTGGTGTTAAAAAAATACCTGAAGCGATCATAGAACCAACCACAATAAAAATGGCAGAAGTTAAACTCAATCTTCGGGAAAGTTCGTTTTGATTTGATGTTGTGATTGACATAAATTTTCTTTTAAATAAATTATAAAAAATAGATTAAACGAATATACAACATTATTATTTTGTTACAGATGGAATTGAAATAATAAATGTTGAGCCTTTCCCAATTCCACTTTGAACAGAAATTTTTCCGTTATGAATTTTCGCAATCCAATTTGCGATTGAAAGACCTAATCCTGTTCCCCCTTGTGAGCGCGATCGTCCTTTATCGGCTCTATAAAATCGGTCAAATATTTTTGTTAAATCATCAATTGCTATTCCAATCCCAGAATCTTCAACAATAAATTCCGCAAAACCATCTTTTTGCAAAAGTGAAATTGAAACATTTCCATTGGGGTGTGTATATTTAATTGAGTTATCGAGGATATTTAAAAATAATTGACGAAGACGAATTGAATCACCAACTATTTGAATTTCATCAATTTGCTTTTTTGTAATTTGAATATTTTTCTCACTTGCAAGCAAAGTTATATCTTCGAAGAGTTCTGTTATTATAGAGGTGATTGAAATAGTTTCTTTATTAAATTGGAGATCGTTTCTTTCAGATTGTGCAAGTGTGAGAAGATCATCGGTAATGGTAGAAAGGCGAATTGTTTCTTCAAGAACACTTGCTAATGTTCGGCGATATTCTTCAACAGATTGTTTTGACGAAAGTGCTAATTCAATTTCACCACGAATAATTGTAAGTGGAGTTCTAAGTTCGTGAGAAGCATCTGCAGAAAATTGTTTCATCTGTTCAAATGATTGTTGAAGACGATCAAACATTTCATTTATTGTATCAGCAAGTCGGCTAATTTCGTCATCAACAATTCCTTTTTGAAGTCGTTGATTTAAATTTGTTGCAGTTATACTTCTTGCAGTTAAGTTAATATTTTCAACCGGCCGCAAAGAACGATTTGAAAGAAAATATCCACCTAAAATTGAAACAAGTACGACAACCGGAACCAATAAAAGTAAAACTGAAAATAAACTATTCAAAACTTCGTAAACATCAGATTCGGGATAGGCAACTAATATTTTTGCATAGCGACTTTGATAAATCGCTAATCGCAATGGCCTCCCACTTGAATCATAAATTGTAACTAATTTTGTAGTGTTTACCGGAATTGATTCGAATGATAAAGTTCCTTCACCCAAACTGTAAGATTTGTATAAAAGATCGCCATTTCGATCTTCAATTTGTATTAATTGTTTTTTTTGACTTAGTAATGTGTGTTCATAAATTTGATTCCATATTACATCAAATTCGGTTGTATCTTCTTCAACAATAAATTGTTCTTTTGTTCGGCTAACTTTTTTTGCAAGAAGAATTGAATCAGCTTCTTGCCTTGTTTGAAGTGAACGTTGTTTTTTTAGACGAACTCGTTTTGCTTTTGGTTCGATAAAGTTTTTTAGCCAAACTACTTCATTGCTAAGTGACAAATCGAGGTTTTTGAATAACTGTGTTTCTGCTGTAAAAAAAGCAACAGTCCCAAATAAAATCAACGTACCACATAATATTACTGTGTACCAAAGAGTAAGCCGTGTTTTTATAGAGGAGAATGAGAACATTAATTTAATTTACTTACAAATTGATATCCAACTCCGCGGATAGTTTTGAGAAATTTATTTTTATAGCCAATGTCAATTTTATTTCTTAAATGATTTACATATACGTCAACTAAATTAGTTCCAGTATCGAAGTTATAATTCCAAATGTGTTCACACAAAGTTGAACGAGTTATAATTTTATCTTTATTTGTGATAAAATATTCTAATAATGCAAATTCGCGAGAAGATAAATCGATAAAATTTTTACCTCGAGATACTTTTCGTTTTACAAGATCGAGTGTTAAATCTTGGACACGAATTGTTTTTTGAACAGTTGACGAAGATCGACGAAGCAACGATCTCACACGAGCAAGAAGTTCACTGATCGCAAATGGTTTTACTAAATAATCATCTCCACCAATATCAAGTCCTTTAATTCGATCTTCGATTTCACCTTTTGCAGTTATTATTAGAACAGGAGTATTAATGTGAATAGCTCTAAAAGATGAAATAACTGACAAACCATCTTTATGTGGAAGCATGACGTCTATAATTATTAAATGAAAATTATCCGATAAAACTTTTTTCTCACCAGTTAAACCATCTAAAGCAATATCTATTGAATATCCTTCTTGAGTAAGTGCGCGTGAAAGTAACGAAGATAATTTTTTTTCATCCTCAATAATGAGAATGTTAGACTTCAACATTTTTCATTTTGAAGGTTTAACCTTTAATGAATTGGCGGGAACCCCCATCTTCCATCTTGAAGCGCCAGTAAAATCTAGAAATTCAATTATTGCAACTCTATTTTCTTTTGGTCCATTAATTTTAACAACGCAAAAATTATGTTTGTCATTTACAAAACTATTTGGCAGTCTTAAATTATTTTGTGTCATTGGTTTTTGATCTAATCCTGCAGTTATCGATGAAGAGGTAAATTCATTTAACGGATAAAAAGTACTGTCTGATAATTGAAGTGCTTCACTATAGTGTAAATCGCCGGAAAGAAAAATTACACCTGAGATTTTATTATTTTTCAAAAAACTCATTAAATCCTTGTATTCATTAGGAAACATGTAAAGGCATTCCTTTTTAGAATTTGTATTTAGAATTTGATTTCCATTTACAATAAATTTGAAAGTGGCATCACTATTGATTAGCGCATCTTTAAGCCAACCTAATTGTTCTTTTCCAAACATGGTTTTGTTTTCATCATTTTGAGAATTATTTGGTGAACGGTAAAATCGATCATCGAGTAGAAAAAATTCAGTATCACCCCAAATAAATCTACTGAAAATCCCATCAGTTGATTTTGTTCCATAAGAATTATTTCCCCAAAACAACTTAAATAAATCTAGCGTTACATCTTTCATTTTATAACTTCTATCATCGTTATCTCTTCCATAATCATGATCATCCCAAATTGCATAATTATGAACCGAACCGAGCAAAGCTTGCATTGGTTTATATGAACGAGAATTTGTGTAACGATAAGACATCCCAGATTTTGAATACCAATCCCCTTCGCGATAATAAATATTATCGCCGAGCCAAAGCATAAAATCTGGTTTTTGTTTTAATATTTCATCGAAAATAGGAATTTCTGCACCGTATGGATTCCCGGGACGATCGAAAGGTGCATCATTTACATAGACACATGAACCAAACACAAACGAAAAGTCTGGAGGAGGAGTTCGCCACTGCCAATGTTTTTGTGTTTGAAATTGTAACAAGTATGGAATAGTTACTAATGTGTTATTTATTAGAAGTTCATAATTATAAAAAGTGCCGGGCTGTAAGTTTTTTAAAACTACGTGAGCTGTAAAATATTTTTCGTCAGGAGTTTGTATAATTTCCGATAATAATTTTTTTGAAGAATTATCTTTTGCCCAATATCTGAATTGAACATTTGCGCTTTCAGTTGTTTGTACCCAAAGTACAACCTCTGTCATTTCGCTATATCCAACCATTGGTCCGGATTGTAGTAAAGATGATTGTGCAAATATCGAAGTAATCGAAAATACAACTACAAGTAGGGACTGATTTATTTTGTTAATCATAAGTTTTTAGAAATAATTATTGAAAACTATGAGTATTACCTTTTTAAAGCAACTCAAATACATAATTGGATATAGTGACATATTTGATTATTTTTTTTGAATGCGAACCATTTATCCCTTTATTTTAACTATTATTTTTACCGTTTTTAATTATGGCTGTTCTACATTATCCAGTATAACAGTTGGAATGACAGAAGAAATTCTTTCACATGGTGTTGATGCAATGTTTGAAGAAGGAGATTTAGATGTTGCAGAAAAATCTTTACCGGCAAATTTAAAATTATTGGAAGGGTTTCATCGTGCAGATCCTAACAACCAAAAAATTTCTTTATTATTAACCCAAGGATATACTGGTTATGCGCTTGGTTTCGTGGAAGATGTTGATGCGGAAAGAGCAAAAATATTATATTCAAAGGGAAGAGATTTCGGATTATCTGTACTGAAAAAAAACAATCAATTTAAAAATAATTTTGACGGAAATCTTTCAGAATTCAAAAATAGTTTAATTGATTTTACAAAAGAGGATGTTCCATTAATTTTCTGGACTGCAAATGCGTGGGGAAATTTAATCAATTTAAGTTTGAATGATCCGGAAGTAATAAAAGATTTATACAAAGTGAATACAATGATGCAGTTTGTAATTCAACAGGATGAATCATATTTTTATGGTGGCGCTCATATTTATTTTGGCACGATTCTTGCTACGCAACCTCGAGTATTAGGTGGAAATCCTGATTTAGCAAAAACACATTTTGATAAAGCAATCGCAATTGGAAAAGGGAAATTCTTATTATCAAATATCTATTATGCAAAAAGTTATGCGGTGCAAACTCAAAACAGTGGATTATTTATTTCGCTTCTAAATAAAACACTTGAAGCTTCAATTGATATTCTTCCACAACATCGACTTGTAAATGCTATTTCAAAAAGAAAAGCAAAATTATTATTAGAAAAACAAACCGAGTATTTCGAATGAAACTATTTAACATTTTAATTTTATTTACACTTCCACTTTTTACGCAACAACACATTATTAAATTTGTAACACTTGCACCCGAAGGAAGTACATGGATTAATGTTATGCGTGAATATGACGCTGCTGTTAGAAAAGAATCGGGAGGTAAACTTGGATTTAAAATTTATCCTGGTGGTGTTGCCGGCGATGAAAAAGATGTGATCAGAAAAATCCGTTTAGGGCAATATCACAGCACAGGAATTACCGGAGTCGGAATGGGAGAAATTGCACCAAAAGTCAGAATTCTTGACACACCATTTTTGTTAAGATCTTATTCAGAAGTAGATTTTATTTTGCAAAAATATGAAGAGGAATTTAATAAAGCATTTTTAGAAAATAATTTTGTTTTGCTTGGTTGGGCTGAAGTTGGGTTTGTTTATACATTTTCCAACATACCGATAAAACAAATAAAAGATTTAAAAGGAATTAAAATGTGGGCGTGGGAAGGAGATCCTGTTGCAGAAGCAACATTTAAATCGTTGAATGCTAATTTTATCCCGCTTTCAATTACAGATGTTATGACTTCACTTCAAACAAAATTGATTGATGGATTTTATACTTCGCCGCTCGCAGCAATTTCATTGCAGTGGTTTACAACAGTAAAATATATGTTGGATTTTCCACTTGCAGATGCTGCTGGTTCAGTTGTAATTTCCAAAAAAGAATTCGATAAACTTTCTCCCGAGCATCAGGAAATATTATTACGAAATGGGAAAATATATATGCGAAAGCTTACAGAATTAAGTCGCGATGATAATCGTAAATCACTTCAATCGTTGAAGAATGCAAAAATAATATTTACAAGTTTAGTTAATGATCAGGAAAAAAATATTTGCGAAGAAGTAGGAAAAAATGCTAGAAAAATGCTTGTTGGAAATTTATATGATAATGATTTTCTAAGCCGAGTTGAAAATTCATTACAAGAATTTAGAACGAAAAAAAACAACTCAAAATAAATAAATGGTTTTTTTTCTAAAACTAAATAAATTAATTACCATTTTAACAAGGTGGACAATCGTTTCAATAATGAGTTGCATGATTGTAATGGCAATATTTCAAATTTTATTACGAAACATTTTTGAAACAAGCATTGAATGGGGCGATATATTTCTACGGCATTTAGTTTTATGGATTGGTTTTCTCGGGGCAATTGTTGCAACAGACGAAAATAGACATATAAGTGTTGAGGTAATTACAAAATATCTTCCCGACAAAACAAAAAAAATACTGTCAATAATAATTTCGCTCTTTGCAACTTACATTTGCTACATTTTATTTATTGCTTCCTACGAATTTTTATTATTAGAGAAAGAAACAGGAGGAAATTTATTATTAAATATTCCCATTTGGTATTTTATAATAATAATACCAACTGGCTATTTAGTAATGGCGTTTCGTTTTTTACTTTCCTTAATAATTAAAATAAAAGAAATAATTAATAAAAATTGGTCATTGCCAGTGAGTCATCAATGACGATATTAATTATTTTATTAATCGTTTTACTTTTATTAATTGGCGCACCACTCTTTACAATTATTGGTTCATTTTCAATTCTCGGATTCTCAAATCTTGAAATCCCTTTTGCAGTAATTATTGTTGAACTTTATCGACTCGCAAGCCAACCGGTTTTATTGGCAATCCCATTATTTACATTCAGCGGATATCTTCTTGCAGAAAGTAAAGCGCCAAATAGATTAGTTGCTTTGACGCAATCGCTAATTGGTTGGTTGCCAGGTGGTTTGGCAATTGTTGTTTTAATGACTTGCGCAGTATTTACAGCTTTAACTGGCGGTTCCGGAATTACAATTGTTGCACTTGGTGGATTATTATATCCAATTTTACTTTCAGAAAAATATCAGGAAAAATTTGCACTCGGATTAATTACAACTTCTGGAAGTCTTGGTTTATTATTCCCGCCGAGTCTTCCATTAATTTTATATGGAATTGTCAGTGAAGTTTCAATTGATAAACTTTTTATTGCTGGATTACTCCCTGGAACATTACTTATTGTTGCTCTCTCGATTTATAGTATTCGTCAAGGACTTTCGGAGCATGTTGCAAAAAAACCATTTAAATTTTCTGAATTTATAAAAAGTAGCAAAGCTGCTAAGTGGGAATTACCTCTCCCAATAATAGTTATTGGCGGGATTTATAATGGTTGGTTTACTGCAACTGAAGCTGCAGCAATATCTGCGTTTTATGTTTTTATAGTTGAAGTTTGGATTTATAAAGATCTATCATTAACAAAAGATATTCCAAAAATAATGGTTGAAAGCGTTGTGCTTGTCGGTGCAATTATAATGATTCTCGCTTCTGCAATGGGATTAACAAGTTATTTAATCGACCAGGAAGTTCCTCAAAAACTTTTTGAATTAGTTTCAACTTTTATTTCAAACAAATATTTATTTTTAATTATTTTGAATATTTTTCTTTTAATTGTTGGAATGATGATGGATATATTTTCTGCAATTATAGTTGTTGTTCCATTAATAATTCCCGTTGCTAAACTTTATGGGATTGATCCAATTCACCTTGGAATAATTTTTCTCACAAATCTTGAAATTGGATATTTGACTCCGCCAGTTGGTTTGAATCTTTTCATTTCAAGTTTTAGATTTAAAAAATCAATTGTAGATATAACAATTGCTACAGTACCATTTATTATTACATTACTTATTTCGTTAATGATTATAACTTATGTACCGGAGTTGAGTTTATGGCTTGTTCATTTAATTAAAGGAAATCCTTGAGTCCAAAATTAGTTACAAAATATTTATGCCAGCAATGCGGATATCTTTCACCAAGATGGATTGGGAAATGCCCAAATTGCAATGAGTGGAATACATTTGTTGAAGAAGTTGTCGAATCAAAAAGAGGGAAGAAACATAGTTCGGTCGATTCAAATATTAATCCTGTTTCAATTAATGATATTCAATCTCAAATTGATATCAGAATATTTACAAGCATCGGAGAATTTGATCGCGTCGTCGGTGGTGGAATTGTTACTGGCTCTGTAGTTTTAATTGGCGGTGATCCCGGAATTGGTAAATCAACTTTAATGCTTCAAATTGCTGAAGGAATACAACTCGGGAAAGTATTGTATGTAACCGGAGAAGAATCTATTCAGCAGATTAAATTGCGAATGCAGCGACTTACAAAAAGTAACAGAGATATTAAACTTCTCGCTGAAACAAATTTAGAAATAATTAGAGAAGTAATTGAACGTGAAATGCCTTCTGTTGTAATTATCGATTCAATTCAAACAATGTATTACCCGCAATTAGAATCTGCTCCCGGAAGTATTTCACAAGTGAGAGAATCAACTGCACTAATTACCTCACTCGCAAAAGAAAAAAATATTTCTATGCTTTTAGTTGGTCACGTTACAAAAGATGGAACGCTTGCCGGACCTCGTGTGATCGAACATATGGTTGACACTGTTTTGCAATTCGAAGGAGAAAGACATTATGCATATAGAATTCTTCGTTCATTAAAAAATAGATATGGTTCGACAAACGAAATTGGAATTTTTGAAATGCGAGATAATGGTTTACGCGAAGTTTCAAATCCCTCAGAAATATTTTTAGCAAACAGGTCGAATAATGTATCCGGTTCAGCAGTTGTTGCAACTCTCGAAGGAACTCGCCCATTGCTTGTTGAAGTTCAAGCGCTTGTTACACCTACAAATTATGGAATGCCACAGCGAACGGTTACTGGATTTGATCTTCGTCGTTTGCAAATGTTACTGGCTGTTTTGGAAAAAAGACTCGGCTATCGAATGGGAGCTCACGATGTATTTGTAAATGTTGCAGGTGGAATTAGAATTGATGAACCCGCTGCAGATCTTGGAATAATTAGCGCTGTGGTTTCTTCACTTACAGATAAACCAATTTCACAGGATTATGTTATTATTGGTGAAGTTGGACTTGGTGGTGAGATTCGGACAGTTGCTCAAATGGAAAGAAGAATTCTCGAAGCGGAAAAACTCGGCTTCAAAAAAATTATTATTCCACAGCAAGAAAGTAAAACTCAGAAGTTCAAAAAAATTGAGGTTATTGGTATTTCAAATTTAAAAAATGGAATAGAATTAATTGTCAAATAGTAAAATGAAGGAATTATTAATTGCAACAAATAATAGAGATAAACTGAGCGAAATAATTTCTTTGCTGCCAAAAAATTTATTTAAAACTAAATCGCTTTTAGATTTTCCGAACATATTTAAAACAGTTGAAGATCAACCTACATTAGAAGGAAATTCAATAAAAAAAGCGAAAGAAGCATTTGAAGCTACTAAAATGCTTACAATGTCAGATGATACCGGGCTTGAAGTTTACTATTTAAATTTAGCGCCGGGAGTTTATTCCGCACGATATGCCGGAGAAAATGCAACGTACAACGACAATGTTCAAAAACTTTTAGACGAACTAAAAGGAGTTCCTCCGAGAAGAAGGTTTGCAAGATTTAAAACCTCAATTGCAATTATTGGAAATGGTATTTTAAAAACTTGCGAAGGATCCGTTGAAGGGCAAATAATCGAAACTCAAAAAGGAATAAATGGTTTTGGGTATGATTCTATTTTTATTCCAAAGGGAAGTAATAAAACCTACGCAGAGATGGATTTATCTGAAAAAAACATTTATAGCCATAGAGCAAAAGCATTTTTCAAATTACTTGAATTCTTGCAGCAGATTTAAATAGCCTATACTTTGTTTGGCGAAGTACGTTTAGTGCAATGAAAAATAGCTCCATTAGTAATTGGTGGAAATTTGGAGTGTGGTATAAAGAGTGGAGAAAAATAGTAAGTGTAATTAAATAAATTATTTATTATATTGTGTATATTTGATATATGAAAAAAGCAATTGCACTTTGTCGTTTTATTTTTCTAATTAATTTTATAGTTGGGTTTATAATTCATCCTGCATTACATGCCGAAAATGAAATAATTATTAATAAATTAAATCCAGTTGAAATAATTTCTACACACACAGATTCAACCCCAACTTGTGAACATAAACTGCCCAAAAAAAATATTGAATGTCAATTTAACCTTCACACTTTAAAACAATTTGTTGTTTCCTCTTCATTCAACTTTGGTACCTACAAAAAATCATTATATACTCAAAAATTACCAGTTAACGATTTTGTAAAAAAATCCTATTTCAACTCTTCGTTTGCGAAGCATGGCCCACCTCTAATAATTTCTATCTAGTTTTTCCAAAGTAGTAGTTTTAATTCAAAATTCATTTTTAAAAGAAAATCATGCGTCGTTATATTATATTTTTAATATTTATTTTAACATTTACACAGGCACAAGAAAAATTTCAACTTAAAGGAGTTGTTGTTGATAGTTTATCCAGCAAACCAATTGAAAATGCAAATGTCTTTATTAAGGACTTACAAAGAGGTACAACTACAAGCTCAGTTGGTGAATTTATAATTGATAAAATTGAAAGTGGCAGTTATTATATTTCAATTCAATTATTAGGATATAAAACTGTATCTAAAAAAATAGAAGTTAAAAATAATTTGTTCTTGAAATATTCACTTGAAGAACAAGATATTCATCTTGGTGAAATGCATGTTGTTGGTGAAAAATATAATTCAGAACTTTTAGGAATTGGACAATCTGTAACAACTATGTCTTTAAAGGAAATTGAAATGCTGCGAGGACAAACCGTTTCAACAATTTTAGAAGGAATTCCCGGGATTACTAGTTATTCAACTGGACCGTCAATAAGTAAACCTGTCATCAGAGGTTTTCATAGCCAGAGAATTGTTGTGATTAATGCGGGGGTCCCAATTGAAGGACAACAATGGGGGAACGAACACGCACCGGAAATTGATCCATTCTCGCCAACTAAAGTTGATGTAATAAAGGGTGCGTCAAGTGTGGAATATGGGAATGGTGCTCTCGGTGGTGTAATTAAATTTGATCCGAGAAATTTTAGAAATGAACCGGGAATTAATGGTACTGTTATTGGAAATTTATTTTCAAATAATAGACAACTATCCGGTTCGATGATTTTGGATGGAGCTTTTGAAAATCTTCCTTTAAGTTGGCAAACGCAAATTAGTGGAAGATATGCGGGGGACTCTCAAACACCAGAATATTATATTACTAATAGTGGATTTCGGGAAGTAAATGGATCATTCGGAATAAAATATGGAAGTGAAGATCATTTTGCGGAAACTTATTTCAGCCATTTTGGAAACGAATTAGGAATTTATTCCGGATCTCATATTGGTAGTTATGATGATATGCTTCGTGCAATTGAAAGAGGTAAGCCGGAAATCAATAATCCTTTTTCGTACGAAATAAAAGATCCAAGTCAAAAAGTAAATCATGATCTTTTATCATTTCATGCGGCAAGTTCAGAATTAATTCCAGGTATAATTGATTTTACTTATGGTTGGCAAAAAAATAAACGTCAAGAATTTGATGGACATTTAAAGTCAAGGGTGGTTGCTTCGATGGACATGACATTAACAACTTATAATGTTGAATTAAAATATAAACATTTGCCATTTGGTTTAATAAATGGGGTTGCAGGAATTAGTGGGAATCGACAGGGAAATATTAGTGAAGGAAAAAGTATTCTCGTGCCAAATCACAGAAGTTATACTTCAAGTATATTTTTAATTGAACAATGGAAATCAGAAAATCTTGGAGTGAGTATTGGAAGTCGATATTCTAAAGAATGGAGAGATCTATATTTTTCTAAAAACTCAAACCTCAAACCAACTACAATTGATTATGAAACTTTAAACGGAATCATGTCACTTGAGTATTTAACTTCTGAACAAATACAAATTGGAGCTACTTTAAGCAGCGCAAGTAGAGCTCCTTCTGCAAATGAATTATATAGCGACGGCGTTCATCATGGTTCTGCTCAATACGAAATAGGTAATTCTAAATTACATCCAGAAAAAAGTATTGCCGGAGATATAACAACACATTTGAATTTCGGAGGAGTACATGGCGGAATAAATATCTTTAATAATAGAATAGCAAATTATATATATTTATTTCCGCGAGAAAACCCGACATTAACTATTATTGGTGTGTTTCCAACTTTTGAATATCGCCAAAGCGATGTAACTATTCATGGATTTGATGGAAGTCTTGAATATGAAATAACTGAAGAAATTTCAATTAAAGGAGATATTGGTATTGTGATTGGAAAAATTTCTGATTCCGGTGAACTTTTATACGGAATGCCGGGAAATAGATATCGTATAACTCCGCATTTTCATCTTCCAGATTTATTTTATTTCAAAGATATTTCAGCCGATATAAATATTAATTATGTTCAAAAACAAAAAACTACAACAAGCACAGATTATCTTCCGCCACCAAATAGTTATACAACGATCGATTTGTTTTTTTCCGGCAGAATTGAAACAAACTCAAGCCAAATTAAAATTCAGTTGGGAGTAAATAATTTACTTAATACAAAATATCGTGAGTATTTAAACAGATTCCGTTACTTTATTAATAATACAGGAAGAGATATTTCACTTAAATTTTTATTCACATTTTAAAAAAAATAAACAATGAAAACAAAAAATATATTTTTATTCACCATGTTAATATTTGTACTTATTTTGACATCTTGTACAGAAAAAAATCCAACTTCAGTTGGTATTGATGAGCATGATGTACTAACAACCATAAAAGTAATTCTTAAAAGTGGTACCGATTCAACATTTGCTATTGCAAGAGATACAACCAAAGTAAAAGGTAAAACAATTACCGAAGACACATTGCGAGTTACTTCTGGTAAAACTTATTTAGGGGAAGTATTTCTTTATGATGAATCTGTTACGCCAACAATTGATCTTTCATCAGAAATAAAAGGATTGCCAAACGAACATATGTTTGTTTTTTCAGCGATTGATGGAATTGAATCAAGAATTACAATAAATAATTTAAACAAAGATGGAAACGGGAAAGATGTTGGACAAACTTTTAATTTAATTATTTCTGGCAGTGGCTCTGCAAAAGGATATTTACGAGTAATTCTAAGGCATTATGATTCCGGAGATAAAACGCAAGCATTTGACACAGACGGAGATGTTAAACTTCCCTTAATAATAAAATAAATAACTATTAAAAGGTATGTTCAAAAGAAAGGTATAATAAAATTCTTCGGTCAATATTATCTTCAAAAACTATTGGGAATGAAAGCCCAGTTACAATTTGTAAATCGTTGATATTGATTGCGTTTCGTAAACCAGGATTGATAGTGAAAGTATTTACAGCTCCGTTTTTTTCAAAAATAAACTCACAAAGAAAATTATTTGTTTCATTAAATAGCCAGATCGAACTCCCCCCAACAAACGATTCGGGAAAATTATTTTTAGAGAATGAAGAACCGGCATTCAGATGAAAATAGAAATATTCCGATGCCCTGTATGATGTTGGAAGATTAAATTGATAAAAAGATTGCTCTTTATTATTTTTATTGATTGGAGAAAAGAAAGAAAAACGAGGTGCAAATTTAATATTTGGGTTTGGAAAATCAATTTGATATCTGTAATTAATTCCTACTTTCTGTGGAAATGCCGTATTGTTATTTGAATTAATTGTGTAACTCAATTGATGAGTTTGGCTTAACAGAGGCCACTCCTGTGTAAAAGAAAATGTTTGATCACTTTTCCCAAAGTCAATTGTAGAAATGTGCTGAACAACCCCCTCTTCCTGGTTAATTCCTTCTTCAATTAAAAAAGAATTATCCTCGATAGCTTTGCTGAATTCTTGAGATAAAATTAATGTTTTACTTAAAATAAGTAAACAAATTAATTTTCTCATTTTACAATTATTACAGGAATTTTTAATTTGTGTCTGACGGCTGTAACGGTGCTTCCGAAAATAATATCTTTTAATCCTCTATGGCCATGTCCACCCATTACAAGAATTTCGGAATTAGAATTTTGCACAAACTTTATAATTGTTTTAGAACGATTGCCAAATCCCAAGTGAACTTCAGTTTTATAGCCAGCCTTAATTAATGAATCAGAGTATTTTACAAGTGATTCATAGTCTTTTCGAGTTTCGAGATCCGAAGTTTTATTTCCGCTGAATATCGCACCAGCAGATTCTACAACATGTATTAAATGATAAGTTGAATTATTACCACCTTGATTTAGTGCAAATGAAATTGTTTTCTCATCAATAGCTGAAAAATCAATTGTAATTGCAATATTGGAATATGCTTTACCAATTTCGATTTTCAATTCTTCAAGCATTTTATGTGGCAATGTAACTTCTTTTATAATTTCTTTTTTAGTTAATAATGGTTCAAATGTGATATACAAAAGTAACAATAACCCCGAGATAGATAAACCAATAATTATTGGTACCCATAAAGATTGACCTCCTAATGCAGAAATAAATAATAACCCTTCTTCGTAAACTAATTTAATATTTAGTGAAACAATAATAATTGCAACACACCACGCAAGAACCTTTTGTAATAATGAAATTTCAAAAGTTCCCATTTTCTTTTTATCGCTAACCCAATGTATTAGTGGGATTACTGCGAAGCCGAGTTGAATACTTAATATGACTTGACTTAAAATTAAAAGTTCTCCTGTTTTATCATCTCCCATAAAATAAATTACTAAAAATGCAGGGACTACAGCAAATAAGCGTGTCATTAATCTTCGAAGCCAAGGGACAATTCTCAAATTTAAATATCCTTCCATAACTATTTGTCCGGCCAAAGTACCGGTGATTGTAGAGCTTTGTCCCGATGCAATTAATGCAATTGCAAATAATGTTGGTGCAAGGCTTGTTCCCAAAAGTGGTTCTAATAATTTGTGCGCGTCTGTAATATCTGCAACTTCAAACCTCCCACTTTGATGAAATACAACTGCAGCTAAAATTAAAATTGCTGCGTTAATAAAAAGTGCAATATTTAATGCGATCACTGAATCAAAAATATTAAATTTCAATGCGCGTCTTTTACCTTCATCGTCTTGATTAAATCGTCGTGTTTGAACGAGTGAAGAATGTAAATATAAATTATGTGGCATTACAGTTGCACCAATTATTCCCATCGTAATATATAATGCATCCATATTTGGAATTGATGGCATAATACCTGTTAAAATTTCTAACGGTTTGGGTTTGATAAAAAACATTTCAACCACAAAACACATTCCTATAATTGAAATCATCGAAATAATAAATGCTTCCATTTTCCGTATCCCAAGTCTAAGGATCAGCAAAAGTAAAATGCAATCGAGTAGTGCAATGGAAACTCCCCACAATAATGGAATATTAAATAATAAGTTTAATCCAATTGCGAGACCTAAAACTTCTGCCAAATCACACGCTGCGATTGCAATTTCTGCAAGTACATATAAAGGAATATTTATATATGCGGGATAATGTTCGCGAGAAGCTTGTGCGAGATCTTTTCCATAAATAATTCCAAGTCGCGCTGAAAAACTTTGTAAAAGAATTGCCATTAAATTTGACATTAACAAAACCCAAACTAATGTGTAACCAAATTTACTTCCACCGGCAATATCGGTTGCCCAATTTCCGGGATCCATATAACCAACGCTTACAAGATAGCCAGGACCTGCGAATGCAAAAAACGATCTCCAAAATCCAACTTTATTTGTAGTGTCAACAGTCGAGTAAACCTCATCAAGTGAATGTCGGTTTGTATCAACGTGTTTAAATAATCTCATTAGAAAATCTCCTGCACGTAAATATTTTTCGCTAAAGAATAATCAAGTAGAATATTTTTATTGCTATGGGTAAATGTAAGATTACTTTTTGCTTTATTATTTTGAACTTCATATAAAATATTACCTAAACCGATTTTATTTATATTTGCCCAACGAAGTATTTTTGGAGAAGAATCATCAAGTCGAGTTATTTTTACATTCTTAGAATCAACCACGCTAGTTAATGGTAAAATATTACGAGAAGCAAAATATCCGTTTTTATCTGGGATTGGATCTCCATGTGGATCAAAAATTGGGAAATTCAAAAGCTTATCAATTTTAGCTTCCATTTTATCGGACATTATATGTTCAAATTTTTCAGCCTCATCGTGAATTTCATCCCATTTAAAATCTAAATGTTTGACTAAAAACATTTCCCACAAACGATGTTTACGAATTATTTTAAGAGCCCGAACTTTTCCTTTATCAAGTAATTTGACTCCACGATATTTTTCATAGACCAACAATCCTTGAAGAGAAAGTTTTTGTAGCATTTCGGTAACAGAAGCAGGGGCAATGTTTAATCTATTTGCCAGTGAAGTTGTAAAAACCCTTTCCCCAGATTGCTGAAGATGGTAAATGCTTTTTAAATAATTTTCTATACTGACTGTTGACATAGATTTAGGTTAACCTAAATCTATAGAAAGATTATTTGCTAGTCAAGAGAAGAGATAAATTATTTTAGGTTGTTGGATTTTTTAGTAAACAACGAATCAGAAAGACCTGTATTTAATAGGTAATTCTTGTAGGAGATAGTAACGCTTCCACTTCTGGGAAGTCGTTGAGATGGATTTGTTTCTGCGTTTTCAAACTTTACAAATATTTTAGAAGGGAGGTAATATTTATTTTGGACTAAACTTTGAGAAAAATTTATAACAATTGTTCTACCTTCAGAAGGAGTAGATTCAAGTTTTGCGATATATATATTTTCCTGATCGATATAGACGTAACTCTCAAGAGATATTAGTTTCTGCTCCGATTTTGGAGTGAGTTGAATTTTATAAACCGGCCTCGAATTCAATTGTTCAATTCCCAAAAGTTTAGCATTAAATTTATTTAACAATTCAGCTGGGTTTATTACCACTCCCTCACGCGGAATCATTGCAAAATTTTTTGATTCTATATGAAATTTATCAGGTTGCTTAAAATATATTTTAACATCCATCTTCGGAACTTTTATTCTCTCTAAATCAACAGCTGCTTCAATTGTAGCAGTGTAATCTTTTATCTCATCGTATTTGATTTGAATGGCATCAATAATTTGTTCAGCATCTTTAAACTGTGAAATTAATTGTTGAGAATAAAAAAATAGATAAATAAATAAAACTATTTTTTTCATGATAAAGCTTTCTTTTGTAATCTTACAACAAAAAAATAATTATATAATAACATGCCAGCAGTTGAAACAAATCCAATTGCAGAAAGAATATACCAAGCAGTTGCTGGATTTTGCGAAACACCACTGAAATAATTAATTGTAAGCCACCCTGCAAGTGGACCTGCTACAAATGAACCAATTGCAACCGGTAAAAATGCAAATCCCATAAAAGTTCCAACTTGATTTGAAGGTGCGAGGTCTGCAACATATTCATAAAATCTTGGCGCTTGCGTAACTTCACCAATCGCAAATAAAACCATTGCAGCAATTGCCATTTCAACTGAAGGAGAATACGCTAGCAATAACCATGAACAACTTGCTATCAAAAATCCAATCGACATTGAAAGAATTGGTGAAAGTTTTTTTGCGAGTGCTGTTATTGGAACACTCAGAAAAATAATTGTCCAAGCATCAACTGTTTCGAGTAATTCAAATCTTTCAAATTTTAATATTTCAGTAATGTAAAATGGAAAGGAGTAAAAAATCTGCCAAAACATTATCCAGAATCCAGAAAAAATTGTTAGAAAAGCCATAAACTTCAAATTTTTGAAAACCATTAACATGTTTTTAAGAACAACTAACATCGAAGTATTCTTATTATTTTCATCTTTATTGCTAACGGGTTCTTCATAGAAGAAAAAAGTTCCCAATAACATTAAAAAAGAGGTTATAGATGACATAATCAAAACAAATTCGATTCCTAAATCTTCACGAACTTGTAACGCAATCATTGGACCAATTGCACCACCAATATTTACCAACATATAATAAATCGAATATCCCAAAGATTTTACAGTTGGCTGAGAAGTTTTAGCAACAGTCCCGACGATGCAAGGTTTTATAAGTGAACCGCCAATTGCAGTAAGAAGAAGTACAGAAATTATATATGGAGTTTTTCCTGTAACTGCAATTATCGATTGACTGAATCCCATCCCGGCAAATCCGATTAAAGCGTAGCCAATTGTAAATATTGCAAAACAAATCATCAAACTTTTTCTAAATCCGAATCTGTCAACAAAAGTTCCCGCAATAATTGGTAACGAATATAAAACTCCGGAAAATAATCCAGCAAGTGTGCCAGCAATTTGTGGACCGAGTCCAACTTTGTTTGCAAGATAAACTGTTAAGACAGCTTTTGAACCATAAAATGCCATTCGCTCAAAAAGTTCAATAATATTTGCAACCCAAAATGTTTTTGTAAAGCCATTTTTAATTTCAGTAATTCGTTCTTGTAGTGACATAAATATTCCTTTTATGTTAAGATATCTTTTTTGATGAAGATAATAAGAGTTAGAGAATAAAATCCAACTAAATAGCTAATCATTATTGTAACTGCGCGACTAATTTCATTCCAGTCAAGAATATCTTTAAAAGCAAGACTCCATGCATTTTGATATGTTGTAAATAAATAAGGTTTATAATTTTCAAAAAGATCAACTGGTAAATTTGAAATTACAAGTAAACAAACTAACACTGCCATGGTTGCAATTATTGGTCCGATTGCATTTTCAACAAAAGATGAAAAAAGAAATGCCAATGAAGCAACTACTGACATCGATAAAATAGCCAATGCGTAAGCCAAAATAAATCTGTTTAATAATAAATCTTGATGAAGAATTGTTATTGAATTTTCAGCGAACGCAATTAAGTCACCACTTCCAAAAAAGTATAAACCTAAACCGAGACTTAAAAGTGCAATTACAATTACAAGTAAAGCTGTATAAATTAAAGTTGTAAAATATTTTGCAAAGAGAAATTTTGAACGAGAAATTGGACGAATTAATGAAAGTCTGAGTGTGCCAGATGCAGCTTCGCCGGCTAGCTGATCTCCGGCAACTAAAGTTATTAAAAAGGGAATATGAACCCATAAACTATTCATTATAAGTTGTGCAATTACCCAACCATTAAATAAATTTCCAACCATAAAAAATTCTTTTTGTATTGATCTTGTTTGAGCATTTATAAATTCTCCTCCTTCATAATATAATGCGTACATCACAACGGGTATTACTACGCTTACAGTAATGAATCCAATATATGTTCTCCATTTCGAAAAAGTTTTTAAAAGTTCAAAATAAATTAGAAGTAACATTTTACAATACCTTCTCTTCTGATGTAACTGAAAGAAAATAATCTTCTAATGTTTGCTTTTGATAAACTGAAAACACATTGCATTTATTTTCTGATAATAATGTTAATAATTTTGGAATATTTTTATGTGAAGTAGAAATTTCTATTTCTGTTTTTTGTAAACTAACTTTATTTACTAATGAGGAAGATTTGAGAATTTTCATTGCTTTAATTTTTGGTGTCACCGAAATAACATGAATATCTTTATTTTCGGATAACAAATCTTTAACTAATCCCTGAACTCGAAATTCTCCATGGCTAATAATTGCCATACGAGTTGCAACTTGCTGAACTTCGTGTAACAAATGAGAAGATAAAATAACCGTTACTCCATTTTCTTTGGAGAGTTTAATTATCAACTCGCGAATATCTTTCATCCCTTGTGGATCAAGTCCATTTGTTGGCTCATCGAGAATTATTAATTCCGGATTACAAAGTAATGCTTGAGCAATTCCAAGACGCTGTTTCATTCCATGCGAAAAAATTTTAACTTTATCTTTAGATCTGTCTGCAAGTCCAACAATTTGTAATGAATGCTCAATACTTTTTGAAGAAGGAATTTTCCCTAAAGTTAAACCGCCAGCAATTTGCATATTTCTGTATGCAGTTAAGTTTAAATAAAAATCTGGATTTTCAACAATACCTGCAACTTTTTGTAATGCTTGAGAATGGTTTTTTCTAACTGAATGTCCGAATATTTCAATATCGCCCGAAGTTGGTTTTATCAAAGAAAAAATCATTCGGATGGTTGTGCTTTTCCCGGCACCATTTGGTCCCAAAAATCCAAAAATATCTCCACGTTTAACTTCGAAATTTAAATTTTTAACTGCCCATCTTTTTTTAAACCGCTTATTAAGATTTATTGTTCGAAGAATCGTCTCAGTGGACATTATTTTTTTTTAATATTATTGAATTTTTGAAAGTTCGGTTTTAAGATAATCAATTTTTGTAACAGGAGTTGGATCAACCTTATGCATCATTGCGAGATAAAAACTAACCCAATCGCCCAAGTGAATTAAACTAAAAATTCTTGCAAGAAGGGAACTTCCTTCACTGAAAACCTCTGTTACATTACCGGCAAATGGGTGCAAAATATTTTGTGTAATATCCATTCTGGATTGAATACGAGAATTATCTTCTTCATCTCTCAAAATAAAAATACTCGACTGTTGCATTATTTGAGGAATGGATTCCCAACCAACTATTTCATTGTGATTTAATTCAGGGAAAACATTTCCATAAGCCATCATTTTTGCATTCTCATTTATTTGTCCTCGCCATCTGAGATTAACTACATCAAATTTATCCGAAGAAGAAAAAATTATAGGGAGAGAATTTTTCAGCATCGAAGCAAGTTGTAATGCAATATTTTCTTTGGATGCAATATTCCCATAAATAGAACTATTCAATTTTAATAAAGAAATAGTTTCTGCAACATCTTTCTTTTTAACATTTATAAATCCCATTTTTCCAAGTGCGAAAAGTAAAGGGAAAAAAGAATATCCCAATGCAGCGCGAGGAGGCAAACCACCAGGAATTAAAATAGCTGGATCTTTTTGTTTGTTTGCAAAATTTGCAACTTCACCACCTGAAGTAATGCACAATATTTTCGCTTTACGTTTTTTTGCCTCTTTGTATGAAGCAATTGTCTCTTCCGTATTTCCCGAATAACTTGAAATAATAACAAGTGTATTTGAATTGACAAATTTTGGAAGCTTATAATTTCTATTTATCAGAAATGGAACTTTAATTTCGTCCGCAATATATGATCGAACTAAATCGCCACCAATTGCAGAACCACCTAAACCACTTAATACTATTGAGGTAAATTGGTTAGCCGAATATAATTTTGGAAATAATTTACTAATTTCAACGCCTTCTTCAATTTGTCTGTAAAATCCTCGAAGAAGTTTTTGCATTCCTTGTTTGTCGATCGAATTAATTAATGTCTCTGTTAATGTCATAGTTTTATTTTTTAAAAAGTTTATTAATGTGAAAGTGGAATATCAGGGATTATTTTTTGAAGCTCATCTTGTAAATAATTTTGTATTTCCGCAGAAGTTGATAGTGTGAGTGCGTGTTTAGCAATTTCTTTTGCATCTTTTAATGTTATAGTCCTAATAATTTTTTTGATTTCAGGAAGTATGTCAGGGATTACACTAAATTCATCCAACCCTAATCCAATTAATAAAGTTGTTGCTAACGGATCACCAGCCATCTCTCCGCACATTGCAAT
The DNA here is from genome assembly GCA_005792285.1 of Bacteroidota bacterium. GTDB lineage: Bacteria > Bacteroidota > Ignavibacteria > UBA10030 > UBA8401 > SXSI01. Next base: position 3,888 of record SXSI01000021.1, on the reverse strand, counting down.
TTTTTTATTTTCAGATTTAGTTTGAGTAATTATTTGTGAAATCAATCTCAGTAATCCCGGATTAAATCTGTTGAAAAGTTTTGAAACACGTTCGTTGTTTCTGTCAACAGCTAAAACAAATTGTAGTAAATCGTTTGTTCCGATACTTAGGAAGTCGAGTTCACGAGCTAAATCGCCAGCGAGTAAAGCCGCAGAAGGAATTTCAATAACTGAACCGACTCTAATATTTTTATCAAAAGGAATATTTTTATTCTGAAGTTCATCTTTAATTTCTGATAAATATTTTTTTGCCTCAATTATTTCTTCAAATCCACTTACCATTGGGAATAATATGTCAACATTATTTCTTGTGCTTGCTCTTAAAATTGCACGAAGTTGAGTTTTAAATAATTCCGGCATATCCAACGAAATGCGAATTCCTCTCCAACCAAGCGATGGATTTTCTTCATCATTTTGTTCACTAAAAATTTTATCACCACCAATATCAAATGTGCGAATTACAATTCTATGCGGTGCAACCGTAGAAGCTAATTTTTCATATTCTGTAAATTGTTCATCTTCAGTTGGAATAGAATCTCTTCCAATCAGCACACCCTCTGAGCGATACAAACCGATACCCTGCGCCCCTTGTTTTAACATTATCGGAATTTCATCCATGAATTCTATATTTACAGTTAAACTTACCGTGTGATTATCGAGTGTGGTTGCGGGTTGATCGCGGAGAGGAATAAGTTTCTTTTCGAAATTATCATGTCGAGTTTTTTCATAATTAAACTTTTCAATTGTTTCTTCGTTTGGTCTGATTATAACAATTCCATCATAGCCATCAACAATTAACAAATCGCCATGATTAATATTTTTTGTTATATCTTTTAAACCAACGACAGCGGGAAGTTGCAATGACCGTGCGAGTAATGTTGAATGAGATGTAATCCCACCACCATCAGTTGCAAAACCAAGAATTTTGTTTCTGCTAAATAAAATTGTATCGCCGGCAGTTAAGGCTTCTGAAACAACAATTACATTTTTATCTATCCGTGAAGTTAATTTTTCTTGTTGAATATTTCTGATAATTCTGTTTTTTATATCTTCAACTTCATGAGCCCGTTCTCGTAAATACTCATCCTTCGCATTTAACATAATGCTTTGATATTTTGAGAACTCAGAATCTACAACAGCTTCTGCGTTTGTTAATTCGTTTTTGATTCTCGATTTAATACCTTCCAGTAAAATAATATCTTGAAGAATTAAAATCTGTGCTTCAAAAATTTTAATTTCAGTTTTTCCAACTTGGTTTGCTGCGAATGAAATAATTTTTTTTAATTCATATTCAGATCGTTCGATTGCGTGCTCTAAACGAACTACTTCCTGTGGAATAGCATTTTTTAAAATCGATGATTTATCAACCTTAATTATTTTTTTTAAATAACAATACGATTTACCAAATACAATCCCGGGAGAAGCCGGAACTCCGGTAATCGTTATCATTCCATTCTTTACGGTTTTACTATACATCATCCATTCCGCGATCAAATAATTCTACAATAGCTTTTGCCATTACTTTTTCATCTTTTCCATCAAACCGTAACTGAAGAGTAGAACCTTGTTCTGCAGCAAGTGTCATTACACCAATAATACTTTTTCCGTTTATTTCCATTCCATCTTTCATAATGTAAAATTCGGAATTATATTTTGCGGCAAGTTTTACAAGTGTTGCGGCGGGGCGTGTGTGAAGACCGGTTTTATTTTTTATTACAACTTTCTTTTGTACCATAGTATTTTATAAAATTATTAAAATTTTCGTTGAAGTAACGTCGATGCAAACCAAAAAAGCATCTCTCTCGATTTCGAGGCCGGAAGTTTGTTTAAATGTCTGCATGCTATTGATATTTCATTCTTTACAGCTTTTAATGCAATTTCAATTATTCCAAGGCGTTTGTAGATTTCTTTAACTTTGTTAATATTTTTTCCACTAGTTCCATTTTTATTTATTACTGACTTAAGCAATTGATAATCTTTTCCTTTTGCTTTTTTTATAGCGTGAAGTAAAAGGAAAGTTTTTTTCCCTGAAATAATATCATTACCAACTTCTTTACCAAAAGTTTTCTTTGTGCTTATTGCGTCAAGTAAATCATCTTGAATTTGAAATGCTCTTCCAATTGATTCTCCAAATTTACGAAGTGCCAATATTTCTTTTGAATTTCCACCACCAATAATTCCACCAATTTCTGCTGCAGATGAAACCATACTCCCGGTTTTCATATCAATCATTTTTATGTATTCGGGAAGAATTACATTTTTCCTTAATTCAAACTCTTTATCAAGTGCCTGTCCTTCGCAAACTTTAACTATGCCATTTGTAAAAACTTTTAAAATTGACTCAATATTTTTTGATGAAGTTTTCAATAACTCTTTATACGAAAGTGCAATTATTTCATCACCAACAAGAATGGCGGTATTTACATCCCATTTTTTATGAACTGTTTTTCTCCCTCGTCTTGTTGAAGAATTATCCATTACATCATCATGAACAAGTGTAAAAGTGTGCAACATTTCAACTGCTGTTGCAGCAAAAATAGATTTGTTGTTTTTCCCACAGACAGATTCGCAAGCCAACATTGTAATAACAGGCCTTATTCTTTTTCCGGTTCCTTCTAAAATATATTTTATTGGAAAATATACCGAATTCGGTTTTCGATAGATTGTAACTTGAGATAACCTCTTATCGATTATATTTTTATATTTGTTGTATTGAGTTGAGAAATTCATTTGAGTTGAAAATATTATGAAACTTTTTGGATTGCTGTATGTTGAAGTTCATCTATTGTTAATGCACCAACAAGAAACATTGCACCTTTTAATTGTGAATGCCAATCGTTAATTAATTGGTCAAGTCCTTTTTTACCATAATTTATTAATTGCTGAAGCAGCGGACGTGCTGAACCAACTACATCTGCCGACATTGCAACTGATTTTGCAATTTCAATTCCATTTGTAATTCCACCAGAAGAAATAATTTGTAAAGATGGGAATTCTTTTTTTAATTCAGAAACCTGTGTTAGCGAATCTGCAGTTGGAATTCCCCAATCCCAAAAAATTTCTTGCCACGAACTTTTATTTTTCCGAAGTATTTCAACTCCCGCCCAACTTGTTCCACCTGCTCCTGCAACATCAATATATGTTACACCAACATCAGCTAATTTTTTTGCAACATTAAAAGAAATTCCGGCACCAATTTCTTTTACAATTACCGGGATTGAAAGTTTGTTAACTAATTTTTCAATTCCATTTAAAACACCACGGAAATTTGTACTTCCTTCTGGCTGAATTAATTCTTGTAATGGATTTAAATGAATTGCAAAAGCGTTTGCTTGAATCATATCGGCTAATTTTTGAATTGATGAAGTATCTCTTAATTGTGCAACTTCCGATGCGCCGATATTTCCGATAATGGGAATTGTTGGCGCAGCTTTTCTAACAATACTAAATGAAGAATGATAATCTGAATTTTCTAAAGCTTGCCGCTGACTTCCAACGCCGAGCGCAATTTTTTTCTCTTCGCAAACTTCAGCCAATTGCCTGTTAATTAACTTTGCTTCTTTATAGCCGCCGGTCATACAAGAAATTAAAAATGGGAAGGAGAGTTCTTTGTGAAGAAATACTGTTGTTGTGTCTATTTCAAAAAAATTGATTTCAGGTAATGCATTATGGCAAAACTCCCACTTTTCAAAGTGATTAGTTTTTTCTTTGAATTTGACATCCTTTTTCACGGTTAGCAGAACATGGTCCTTCTTCCGTGAGGAAGTTTTGTGTAACCGTGGATTTAATTTCATATTCATGAGATAAACTCATTTGTCGGGGAAACAGGATTCGAACCTGCGACTTCTT
>SXSI01000020.1 GCA_005792285.1 Bacteroidota bacterium | reverse complement strand
TAAAGTTTCATTAAAAGTTTACGATGTTTTGGGGAAGGAAATAAAAACGCTTGTAAACAAAAATCAAGATGTAGGATATTATAAGGTTGATTTTGATGGAAGTAATTTACAAAGTGGAGTTTATTTTTATCTGCTGAAAGCGGGGAATATTGTTGATATTAAAAAGATGATTTTGATGAAGTAAAAAAGTTTAAATAAATCGATAGACAGCTTATTTTAAATACATCATTTTTTTTGTAACAACTTCTTTGTTGGTTTTCAAAACTGCAGTATAAAAACCACTTGGCAACGAAGAGAAATCAAGTTTGTGTTTATAGGTTCCAGCTGGCAATTCCAAATTATTTAATGTGGTTTCAACGAGTTGTCCAATCGAATTATAAATTAACAATGATACTTGTTTGTTAGAAATTAAATTAATTTCTACAGTTACAGAATTGTTAAATGGGTTTGGATAAAAAGCAATATCATTTTCATTTAAAGATTTTTGAATACCAGTTGATAAATTTAAACTCGATAATGAAAATCGAAAAACGCCTTGAGTATTAGTTGCCGCAACTATATGAGTACTGTTAAGCTCTAAATCAAAAATAGTTAAATCGGTTAAACCAGCATTAATTGCTGTCCAATTATTTCCGTTGTCTGTCGAATAAAAAACGCCTCCTCCAAAAGATCCCGCAATAATTAACTGACCGTTACTTGCAAAACCTCTGTAAGATCCTGACGAAAGTCCACCTGAAAGCAAAGTCCAACTCGCACCAAAATCTGTTGAACGAAAAACCCCGGTACCAATTTGTCCACCAGAAAAAAGTATATTTCCTTTACTTTCTATAGCTCTAAAATTTGTTGAAGTCAAACCATTATTTATTGGAATCCAGTTTATTCCAAAATCAATACTTTTATAAATTCCTAAACCATTTGTTCCAACAAACAACGTGTCTTGGATTGCAGCAATACATCGTACATCGGTTGCTGATAATCCAGCAGTGCTCCAACTTTCTCCTTGATTATTTGATTTTGAAACTCCGGTTGGGCCAACTACAAATAAATATGAACCCACTTTAATAATTCCACTAGTTAGCAAGTTTGTTAATCCGGTGTTTTTTGAAATCCAAGTCGCGCCATTATTTGCACTTCTAAAAACCCCCTGACTTGTACAGGTGTAAATATAATTATTGTCACTTGCAAACCCACGAGTCGGACCAACCGCATCATTACCACTATTAGATAAGTAATAGCTCGCGCCACTGTTAGTTGAAAGGTAAGCCCCGGTTTGACCCCCTGCAAAATTATAATTTCCTTTTGTCAAAAGGGATTGCATATTTAGAGCTTCGGTTCCGGAGCATTGCTGCCATTGCCCGTAGGAAACAGTTGTTATGAAAATTAGGAAACCAATTTCCAATATTTTTAATTTCATATTTTTAATTAGAGTGCCTTCTATAAAGTAAAGTTTAATATAAAATGCAACAATTGCTTTATTCAAGTTTATATAGAAAAGAGTTAATTTCCTATATTGTACTATAATTATAGTTAAAACCGACAGATTAACAACAGAAACTAGTTTTAAAAAACCCCTTTCGTCGGAAATAACAATTACCCTAAAAATAAAGTATAGAAATTAATTAGAATGAAAGTATTATTACAATTAACAAATCTTCATAAAAGTTACGGTGCAAATATAATTCTTGAAGGAGCAACGGTTTCGTTTTCGGAAAATCAAAAAGTAGGAATGATTGGACGAAACGGCGCAGGGAAATCAACCCTTTGTAAAATAATAACCAACCACGAAGAAGCTGATGGTGGAACAGTATCAAGACATTCTGATTTAAGATTAAGTTATCTCGAGCAACACGATCCATATGCTCTTGATGAAACAGTGGTTGGATTTCTTATGCGGTACAGTGAAAAAGAAGAATGGGAGTGCGGAAAAATTGCGAGCAAGTTTCAATTAAAAAACGAAATACTTGAATCAACAATTGGTTCACTTGCTGGTGGTTTTCGTACAAGAGTAAAACTTACAGCAATGTTATTGCGCGATCCAAATTTTCTAATTCTCGATGAGCCAACAAACTATCTGGATTTGAAAACTTTAATTTTGCTTGAAGAATTTTTACAAAACTACAGAGGGGGATTTATAATAGTTTCTCACGATAGAGAGTTCTTAAAAAAAACTTGCGATGATACACTTGAAGTTGAAAATGGCGAATGCACAATGTATCCCGGTTCTGTTGAAGAATATTTAATTTTTAAAGAAGAGCAGAAAATGCAAGCTTTGAGTTACAATAAAAATATTGAAGCCAAACAAAAACAACTACAAGTATTCGTTGATCGTTTCCGTGCGAAAGCTTCGAAAGCAAAACAAGCTCAATCGAAAATGAAGCAGATTGAAAAATTAAAAACAATTGAAATTGACCACCCACTCGGAAATGTGCAAATTAAAATTCCGCAAGTAGAAACTAAAAAAAGTTTTGCAGTTCATTGCATAGATTTAAGTATCGGATATCCGGAAAATTTAGTTGCAAATAATATCAATTTAGAAATTGTACAAGGTTCGCACGTTGCAGTTCTTGGCGATAACGGACAAGGGAAGACAACATTTTTAAGAACACTTGCGGATGATCTCGAAAAAAAAGGTGGAGAATATAAATGGGGTTATGATTTAAAAATTGCTTACTACGCACAGCATGTTTTTGTTTCGCTCAAAGCTGAGTCAAGTGTTTACGATCATCTTTACGGTATTGCCGCGTCGTCAGTAACTCGACAAGAAATTTTAAATATGGCTGGTTGTTTTCTTTTTAGAGGAAATGATGTTGAAAAGAAAATTTCTGTATTAAGCGGAGGGGAAAAAGCTAGATTAGTTTTGGCCGGACTTTTACTTACAAAAAGCCAAGTTATACTTTTAGATGAACCTACAAACCACTTGGATTTTGAAACTGTTGAAGCATTGGGACGTGCGCTGAAATTATTTAAAGGTACTTTATTTTTTATTAGCCACGATCGTACATTTGTAAATCTTGTTGCTACAGAAATTGTTGAAGTTCAAAATGGAACTGTTCGACTTTACGCAGGGAAGTATGAAGATTATGTTTATCATCTTGAAAATGTTTTACGAAGAGAGTTAAGTGGAAAAGCTGCGCCTTCAGAAGAAAATATTTCTCAAACAAAACTACAGTCAGACTATCATTTAAAAAAAGAGTCTGACTCAGAAAAAAGAAAACTGAATACAAAAGTTCGAAAATGCATGGAGCAAATTGCAACTCTCAAAAAAGAATATGACGAAATCCATCAAGATTTTATTCGCACCCCAAATAGTTGGACACAAAAAAGAAACGAACGATACGAGGAGTTAGCTCGCAAAATAGAAAGCGAAGAAATAGTTTGGCTGGAACTAACTGACAAACTTGAGCTTTTAACTAACGAAAAAAGTTAGTTTTAAAAGCCAAAATCAGCAAGCGAGTAACTAAAATTTTATAAGTTCTTAATTCTACTAAGGGAGAAGAATTCTTTATATTGCAGAATGATAATGAAGAATATTCTTACACTCATATTTTCGTTTTATATAGCCTCATGTCAGGGTTTGCCAAATACGGTTAAAATGACACCAATAAAAAACACTCCTCTTTTTCCCAAAAAAATAAGCGTTGCAGAAAAATACAAGAACTTAATAAATGAGAATTTGTTTTTAAATGTACCAGCTGGTTATTCTGTAAAAGTTTTTTACACTGGGAGATTAAATAAGGCGCGATTTTTAACTTGGGGTCCCGATAGTGTTTTATATGTTGCAAATAAAACAAGTGGCGAAATTCTTGCGTTGCCAGATCGTAATCGTGATGGAGTTGCAGATACAGTTATAGTTGCAGCTTCGGGATTTTATAAATCGCACGACATAAAATTTTATAATGGTGCAATGTATGTTGCCGAAGAGAGAAAAATTGTAAAGTGCGTCGATAATAATGGAGATGGGATTTACGAAACTAAAACAATATTTATAGATAATATTGCTTCCGGCTCTCAACAACCTGGTGGTGGCCACGATACACGTACAATAGTTTTTAATCCACAGACAAAAAAAATGTATTTGTCCATTGGTTCATACAATAATGTAGCGAGAGAAACTTTTCGAGCAATTATAGAAGAGTATAACGATGATGGAACTGGACGCAGAACTTTTGCTACCGGAATTAGAAATGCGGTTGGAATGACTTTGCGAAATGGAAAACTTTGGGCAAATAATAATGGAAGCGATTGGCAAGGAGATAATGTTCCTCCGGAATGGATTGATGTTGTTCGCGATGATGGTTTTTACGGTCATCCGTTTGCATATGCAAATGGATTTTATTTCAATTTTGCAGTTCCGCAGTACACATTATTACTTCCAATAACTTCTGCAGAAAGTTTAAAAATAAAATCAATGCATCAACCGGCAGCATTAATTCAGGCACACTCTGCACCAATGCAAATAATTTCTTCAAATAAAAATGTTCCGACACAATTTCAAAATGGTATATTTACAGTTCTTCGTGGTTCATGGAATAGAACTTATGCAACCGGATTTAAAGTTATCTATCTCGACCTTGATAATGAAAACGATACAACCGCAAATTACGTTTCAGATTTTATAACTGGATTTTTAACTGACTCTGTTGGAAAAGTATCGTGGGGAAGGCCTGTTGGTTTGGAGCTCGATCAAAGAGGAACATTTTATTTAACGTCAGACGACATAACAGAAGCGATATTTTCAATATCTCCGACTACCTATACTTATCGCTCAGAAAATATAGAAAAAACAAATTCAACATTTGAACTCAGTCAAAATTATCCAAATCCATTTAACCCAAATACAATAATCAATTATCAATTACCAATTAGCAGTAAAGTTATTTTAAAAGTTTATGATGTTTTGGGAAAAGAAATTGCAAACTTAGTTAATGAAGAAAAATCTGCCGGGGCGCATAATGTTTCATTCAACTCAAAAGGATTAGTTGGGGGAATTTATTTTTATTCTCTAAAAGCGGGAAATGAAAATATTATAAAGTCAATGTTGCTGCTCAAATAACGAAAAAAACATACTATTTAAAAAGTTCCAAACCAGCCAAGTGTATCATAAAACCAATAAACCGCCGACCCTGCATGATCTTGCGTCCCAGCAGTTGATGTAATCAAAGTAACATTACTTCCTTTACTTTTGAAACTATTATACGCTATTTCGGAATTTATGTAAGGAACGGTAATATCTTTTGCTCCGTGGAAAAGACGTAATTGAGTAATTGGTTTCCAATCAATTAAATTATTTTCGGAAAAATATGATTTTACATCTTGATAACCACTGCCAATAAATGAGGAAATAAATTCCGGTGTTAAAAGATCGGCAGTTGTATAAGTAAGTGCATTATTTATTTCGCTGCCGGATTTTGTTCCATCAAATAAAATTGGAATTTGTGTTGCATATGGCTCTTTAAATATTTGATTGTTCTGATAAGTTAAATTGTAATAAGTTTTGTAAGCCCAGTAAACGTATGCAACATAAGCAGGATAAGTTAAAGTTTGTGAGCCAATTAAAAATTTTGATGTTTCAGTCATGCTATAAGCTCCAGCCGCAGCCGCAACCCCAGCTAATTTAAATTCATTTGAATAATTTTTTTCAATTTCCTTTTGAAGTGCTAAAACAGCATAACCCCCTTCCGAATAACCCATTAAAAAGTTTTTTCCATTTAACTTAATACTATTATCTGCACAAAACTTTTTAGCTGCTCTGTAAAAATCTACACCTGAATCTGCGTAATATTTTTGGATATGATACGGATGAAACATATTTTTCGAAGCGCCAAAGCCGAGATAATCAGGTAAAAATATAACATATCCTGTTGCAGAAAATAACAATCCTTCGTTAATAGAGCTACCAAGTTCACTTGCCGCACCATCAGTTTTTTTAAATGCACTCCCGTGGTTATGAAAAACTGTCGCCATTGAATCGGTTTTTTGTGGAATTAAAACTACACCGGATGCCAAAATTTCATTATCACTACCATCAATTGTTTTAAAAACAATTTTATAAGCTTTAATATTAAAAACAAGAGGAAGTGTATATCCAATAGCTTTTATTTCTTGCGGTGTATATTCTTTTGCCAAAGTAGCAGAAACAATTTCACCCCTTGTACCATATTGTGGTTCGAGAGGAGAATTTTCATTTGTACAAGAATTGAATAAAAATATTAAAACAAAAAAAATATAAATTTTAGTAAAAAGTATTTTTGTCATATAGTGTTGTTTAATTTATTTTTAAATTCTAATTTGAACTAGTGAAAATTTACATAATTTTCATGAAGAAATCTCTGTTAAAACACTACCTTCAGGAAATAAATTTAATCTTTTTTTCAGAAAAAGGAGCCAACATCAAACCAATGTTACTTAATAAAAAGTTTAAAAAAATTATTAAAAAGAGTATAATTTTGATGATGACTTCATTAAAAAGTATATTTGGTGTCTAACTCAAAACAATGTCAATTCTTGATACTAAAAATATAATTAGTTTTCTTAACTTAAATAACCAAAACGAACTAAAGCCTGATAGTGTTTTACAGTATGTTCAGAAAATCGAAAAAGAATGTTTTGATTGTTTTAAAAAAAATATTTTTAAGTCAGGTGATTATCTTTATTGGAATAAACCTTCAGAATATTTTTCTTTTATAGCTGTGGAAGATAAAGATTATGCAAAAAATGTAAAGCCAAACAACTTAAATGAAACGACAGGCAATAATAACTTTAATAAATTATTTCCCCTTTTTGTTGGTGGAGTTAGGTTCCCCGTTAATCGAAATAGTGAAGAGTGGAAAGATTATGATAATAAAAAATGGTTTTTACCGAAATATTTAGTTATTAATTCAGATGAAGAATATTTTATTATTATTAATTTTATTTCACAAAAGTCAAAACCATCAGATATTATTGAGGAAGCCGAAAAGCTTTTATCGGAAAATATTCTTGCAGATAATTCAGACAACAATACTCTCACAATTGACCTTTCAAAAAATCAGGATATTGAAAAATGGGAGTCATCTGTAGATAGTGCTTTGCAAAAAATCAAAAATAATAGTATTTCTAAAGTAGTATTGGCAAGAAAATTTTATGGAGAAATATCAAAAAATATTACAGTGGAAGGATTGTTAAAAAAACTCGAAGAGAACAATCAAAGCAGTTATATATTCGCATATAAACAAAACAAGTCTGTTTTTATTGGAGCTTCACCCGAAAGGTTATTTAGAATAAAAGAAAGTATAATAGAAACCGAAGCGCTTGCAGGTTCCATAAAAAGCAGCAATAATATTGAAGAAGATAAAAAATATGGAGTAGAACTCTTGGGAGACAAAAAAAATATAGATGAACATAGTAGCGTCCTAAATTATATTGTTAACAATTTAAAAGAGCTCGGCATTAATCCTGAATATGAAAAAACCCCAAAAATTAAAAAATTAAAAAACATTCAGCATCTATGGACAACAATCAAAGGAAATATTTTAAAAAAGATACCAATCCCAGAATTGATTGAAAAACTATTTCCATCGCCGGCAATTTGCGGATTTCCAAAAAATGAAGCACTTAATCTAATTGAAAAACTAGAAGATTTTGACCGAGGAATGTATGCCGGATTATTAGGTTGGTTTAATGAAAGCGAGGGAGAGTTTACCGTTACAATTCGGTCAGCATTAATTAGAGAGAATAAATTATTTGCATATGCAGGTTGTGGAATTGTAAAAGGATCTGTTGCTGATAAGGAACTCGAGGAAACAAATCTTAAATTAAAAACGATATTATCTTTATTTGAGAATGAAAATAAGAATTAACCGAAATTCAATTTGGTGTAAATATTTTGTAGAGCAATTATTTAAACTCGGTGTAAAAAATGTTTGCGTCTCTCCAGGTTCACGCAGCACTCCATTAACATTTGCATTTGCTTTAAATAGAAAGTTAAAAATTTATTCAATTGTTGATGAAAGGTCATGCGGATTTTTTGCACTTGGAATATCGAAGAGTACCAACTCACCCGTTGCAATAGTTACAACTTCCGGGACAGCAGTTGCCGAATTATATCCAGCAATAATTGAAGCATACTATCAAAGGATTCCCTTAATTATTTGCACAGCAGATCGCCCAGCGTATTTACAAAATCGAGGTTCGAACCAAACAATTAACCAAAATAATATTTATATAAACCATATTAGATATTTTGCAAACATTGGACTTCCAGAAATAACAATAAAAAAGTATCGGGAGCTTAAAAATATTACCAGCAGTGCTCTTGAGGTTGCTACAAAAAATAATGTTGGTCCAGTACATTTAAATTTTTCTTTTGATAAACCGTTCGAACCAAAATCTTATACAGATAAAGTTGAAAGTAGTTTTATTAAAAAATTATATTCAGTAACGGGAAATAGGATGTCATTAAAAACAGAAACTCCCAACTTGATAGACATTACCCAAAAAATAAAAAAATATTCGAAAGGATTAATAATTTGCGGCTATGGGAAATATTCGAAGAAAGATATCGTGGCCATTATTAAGCTTTCAAGTTCAAGCAGATATCCAATTATTGCAGATGGAACATCACCTCTTAGATTTGGGACACACAATAAAAATAATATTGTAAACAATTTTTCAACCCTAATTCGTTCAACAGAATTCTTAAAAAAACACGATGCGGAAATTATACTTCAGTTTGGTGGAGCGCAAACTTCAATTCAAGCGTTAGAATTTTTTCAGAAAAGTAAAGCAGTGAAAATTCTAATCAACTCAAATGGTGATAAAAATGATCCAACCCTCACGGTAAATAAATTTATTAAATCAAAAATTGAAAATTTCTGCAATCCCATTATCAATAATGTTAAGAGAAACGACTCTGTGTGGCGAAAAGAGTTAATCGGATATGATAGAAAGTTGGAAAACAAGAAGAAAGAGTATTTTAAAAATCTTCCGATTACTTTCGAGGGGAAGTTTGCAGAAATTCTCGGAAATGTAATACCGGACAATTCTAATGTTGTTATTTCAAACAGTTTACCAATTAGAGATGTAGATTTTTTTACAGGATGCAGTCAGAAGAAAATACATATTTTTACAAATCGCGGGGCAAGTGGAATTGATGGGATTAATTCTACTGCATTGGGAGTTGCCAAAGGATCAAAAGCACAGACAGTATTAATTACTGGTGATCTCACATTTTATCACGACCTCAACGGTTTACACAATTCTTTAAAATATAAAATACCACTGACTGTAATTTTAATTAACAACAACGGAGGAGGGATTTTTCAATCTCTTCCTATTTCCAATTATAAGAATGTATTTAAAAAATACTTTCTTACTCCGTTGGATTTAAACTTTAAAAACTTTGTAGATGCTTACGGTGGAAAATTTTATAGAGTTAAAACAGAAAAGGATTTTGTAATAAAATTAATAAAGTCAATTAAAAATAAAAAGTTAAACGTTTTAGAAATTATCACTGATTCAAAAAAATCTAAAATAATTAGAAATAAATATTGGCAAACTACTTCAAAATTAATTAACTCTATTATAGATGAAGCTAAAGATTGACGGGCAAAGTTTCAACTTAATTGTTGAAAAACCAAAGTTATCAAAGCACAAAACCCCCATAATATTTTTACATGGATTTACTGGTTCGGCAACTGATTGGCAATTTATATTCAAATCAATTCCGGATAATTTTATACCAATCGGTTTAGATATTATTGGACATGGAAAAACGAGTAAGCCGAAAAGTAAAAAACATTATTCCTGTAATGCGATTATTGGTCAACTCGATTCAATTATCAGTAAACTAAATTCTACTAAAATTATTTTATGCGGATATTCAATGGGAGGAAGAATTGCATTGTCGTATGTATTAAAATATCCCAAAAATATTGTGGGGTTGATTTTAGAAAGTTCAACCGCAGGAATTGAATCTAAGAAAGAAAAAAATAAAAGAATTATTTTGGATCAACTAGTTGCCGCCAAACTTAAAAAAGAAAGGATGAAATCTTTTATAGAGTTTTGGTACAATCAACCAATATTCAGAAGTTTAAAAAAAATAAAAGGATTTAATAAAATTAAAACAAAACGATTAAAAAACAACAGCATCGGTTTATCGAATATTCTCACAGAGTTTAGCGCAGGGACAATGCCAAATTATTGGGAAAAACTAAATAGAATCAATTGCCCAACACTACTTATTGCCGGGAATAAAGACAAGAAATACGTAGAAATAAATTCAAAAATGAAAAAAATGATTAAGATTTCTACACTTAAAGTCGTTAAAAACTCAGGACATAATGTGCATTTAGAAAAGCCGCACCTTTTCGCTAATTTTGTAAGTAAGTTTCTTCAATCAATTAAATAAAAAGGTTTTATGAAATATAAATGGATTACGGCAAAAAATTACACGGACATCAAGTATGAGAAATTTGAAGGTATTGCAAAAATAAGTTTTAATCGTCCCGAAAAAAGAAATGCATTTCGTCCCGAAACAACAAAAGAACTTCTCGACGCTTTTGCTGATGCCCGCGAAGATTCAAACATCGGTGTAATTTTATTAACTGGAAATGGTCCCGCGAGAGATGGAACTTATGCTTTTTGTTCCGGAGGCGATCAATCCGTAAGAGGCGATAATGGATATGTTGGAAAAGATGGCGTTCCTCGTTTAAATATTTTAGATGTTCAAAAACAAATCAGAAGTATTCCAAAGCCGGTAATTGCACTTGTTGCTGGATATGCAATTGGTGGTGGACATGTTTTGCATGTTATTTGTGATTTAACAATTTGTGCGAGTAATGCAATTTTTGGACAAACTGGTCCAAAGGTTGGAAGTTTCGATGGCGGGTTTGGTGCAAGTTATCTTGCAAGATTAGTTGGACAAAAAAAAGCTCGCGAGATTTGGTATTTGTGCCATCAGTATAATGCAAAGGAAGCGCTTGAAATGGGATTAGTTAATAAAGTTGTTCCGGTAAATCAACTTGAAAATGAAGGTGTGAAGTGGGCAAAAGAAATTTTAGAAAAAAGTCCAATGTCAATCCGATTGTTAAAATCTTCTTTCAATGCTGAATTAGATGGACAAGCAGGAATCCAGGAGCTTGCAGGGAATTCCACATTACTATATTATATGACTGAAGAAGCGCAAGAAGGAAGAGACGCTTTTAAAAATAAAAGGAAACCAAATTTTAAAAAATTTCCGCGCGTTCCTTAGTTTATCTTTCAAAATAACCTATCAATGACTTCAAATTCAATTTCAAAGTTTAGAGTTTGGATAATTGCATCTCGCCCAAAAACTTTATTGGCTGCATTTGTTCCAGTTGTCGTAGGTTCTTCAATTGCATATCATGATGGAAAGTTTAAATTCGACATCGCACTAGTCACTTTGTTATGCGCAATAATGATTCAGATCGGAACAAATTTTGTAAATGATCTTTATGATTTTATAAAAGGGGCAGATGGCGAAAAAAGATCTGGTCCTGAACGCGTAGTTTCTTCTGGAAGTCTTTCAATAAAAGAAATGGAAAAAGGAATTCTATTTATTTTTTCATTCTGTTTCGTTTTAGGTTTTTACTTAGTAAGTGTAAGCGGATGGATAATTTTATTAATTGGAATAATATCAATTATTGCTGGGATCGCATATACCGCAGGGCCTTTTCCACTTGCCTATAATGGACTTGGAGATATTGGGTCATTTATTTTTTTCGGTTTTGTTGGGACAATGGGGGCTTATTATGTTCAAACAAAAGGGTTATCGGAGTTGGTGTTTTGGAGTTCAATACCTGTTGGTGCATTAATTACAAATATTTTAGTTGTAAATAATTACAGAGATCGCAGTGAAGATAAATTAATTGGTAAAAATACATTGGCTGTAATTCTCGGAGAAAAATATACTCGCATTCAATATGTATTACTTATGCTTTTTTCATATGGAATCCCGGTTTTTATTTACTTAACATTCAAAAATGATATTATAATTTTTCTTCCTTTCCTTTCTCTTCCACTGGCAATAAAACTTATCAAAATGATTTATTCTCTTCGAGGAAGTGAATTAAATAAAACACTTGAATTAACAGCCAAACTTTCAGCGTTATATGGATTTCTTTTTGCGCTTGGTATTTTGGCATGATCATCAAAAAAATTATTTTCAAGCCATTTAAGTTTGAATTAAAGCATAAATTTTCATCTTCCAAAAATATAATAAATCAGCGTGAAGGAATATATGTTATTGCTGAGGACGAACTTGGTAATAATACAGTAGCTGAAGTTTCACCTCTTCCTGGTTTTAGTAAAGAAACCCTCGAAGAAGCTGAGAAGGGATTAGTTTTAATAATCGACAAGTTGTTAAATAAAGAATTAACGGAAAATAATTTTTTAATTGAAAATATTTATAATGAATTAAGTTTATCCAACTCAGTTAGATTTGGAATAGATCAGTTGATTCTTAATTTACAAATTAAACGAAATCCAAAATTTGTACAAAATAATTTTAATCTGGTTTCAAAAAACAAAATAAATGTAAATTCGGTTGTCGGGATAGAAAGCAAAGAAGTAATTCTAAATAAAGTTGAGAAATGTTTTAATGAAGGATTTTCTACAATTAAAATTAAAATTGGTAGAAAAGAATTTAATGAGGATCTTCAAATAATTGAATCAATTCAAAATATTTATAGTGGTAAACTAAAACTACGTTGCGATGTTAATGGAGCTTGGACAGAAAGTGAAGCTATTCAAAATATCAACTCGCTCAATAATTTTAATTTAGAATATATTGAAGAACCTTGTTCGGAGATTAGCTCAAACTTGAATCTCACAGAAATCAGTAAAAACGCAATAGCGATTGATGAAAGCGTTTCAAGTACTGTAGTATTAAAAAAACTAATTGAAGATAATTGCTTTAAATTCATTGTTGTAAAGCCAATGATAGTTGGTTCGATTTTTGAAATACTAAAACTTATTAAACTCGCCGAAGAAAAGAATGTAAATCTAATATTTTCTTCAGCATTTGAAAGCGAGGTTGGAAGAAGCATTTTAGTTTTGCTCTCTTCTTTAGTGCGACACAATTACGCCCACGGCCTTGCGGTCAGCGAGGTAATAAAAAAAGAAATCTATCAAAATAACTTCCCAGTAATTAACGGAAGTATAAAATTTATTATTAGTTAATGATTTCAATTTCAAATAAAAAACATTGGCTATTAGAGCAAGCAGAAAAAGACAGAAATAAAACTGCTTTAATAACCAATAAGTCTAAAATAAATTATACCGAATTGTTAAAAAGTTCGGAAATAATTGCAAGATATTTATCAGAAAATGGAATTGTAAAAGAAAGCAATGTAGGATTAATTTATAATTATAACGTTCAGTTTATTGAAACCATAAATGCACTTTGGTTTTTGGGTGCAATTCCTGTTGTTGTAAATACCCGCAATAATTCTCAAGAAATTAATTCACAGCTAGAAGATGCTGGGGTGAATTATATAATTATTGAAAAATCTTTAATTGGGAAATTTAAAAATCTAAAAATAAAACAGATAAATATTACCAACAAAAAGTTGGTAAATAAAAATTTAATATTTCCAAAATTTAACTTAAAAAACGAAGCCTTGATATTATTTACTTCCGGTAGTTCCGGCAAACAAAAAGGTGTTGTTCATACTTTCTCGAGTTTGTTCGAAAGTTGCAAGCTATTGGATAATTATTGTAATCTCTCGAAAAAAGATATTTGGTTGACCACGATTCCAAACTATCATGTTGGTGGATTTATGATTTTTATAAGATCCTTTTTGAGTGGAGCAACAGTTGCATTAACAGGGAAATATGATTCAAAAAATATATTGAATTCATTAAAGAACTTCAATCCAACACACATTTCTCTTGTTTCAACACAATTAAAATTATTATTAGAAGCTAAATGCAAACCTAATTTAAAATTAAAACATCTCTTTATCGGCGGTGGTCCAATTGAAACAAATTTGTGCAGTAATGCAATTTCAAAAGGATTTCCAATTACAAAAGTTTACGGCTCAACCGAAACTTGTTCAATGGTAACGGCTCTCAGCAAAAAGGATTTTATAATTAGACCGAATTCAGTGGGCAAAGCGTTAAAAGGAGTACAAGTAAAAGTTTTAAATAAGAAAATAAAGTATGTAATTAATAAGTCTGGAATAATTATTGTAAAAAGTAAATCATTAATGAAAAGATATTATGAAGATCCAACTAGATCAAATTATTATTATCAGAATAATTATTATAAAACAAACGATATTGGACGAATTGATAAAGATGGTTTTCTTTTTATTGAATCACGAAATGAAGATATTATTATAAGTGGTGGCGAAAATATTTCCGCGCGAGAAGTTGAAAACGCAATTAAACCATTCCGAAATATTGTTGACGCTTACGTATTTGGAATTAAAGATAGTAAGTGGGGAGAAAAAGTTGTGGCAATCGTCTCCGCTAAAAATATAATTGATAAAGAAAGATTAAATAAACATTTACGACTAAAACTAGCTCATTTTAAAATCCCAAAAAAAATTATTTATGTTAAGTCACTTCCTAAAAATGAACTCGGAAAAATTAATATAAAAGAAATCCTTAGTCTTTTTGAATTAAATAAGGAATAAGTTTATCCTTTAATTCTAAAGGAAGTTGAATCTTCTTAAATGTTTCTTTTAAAACGGAAACATGCACAGTTTGTGCTTCCGCGGTTAATTCATTTTTAGCGTTGTAAAAATTATAACTCACCTCAAATGAAAATTCTTTTACTTGAGTAACCGTTAAGTCAATTCGGATTTCATCACCAATATTTATTGGTTTAATAAACCGCGCATTAGTTTTATAAATTGGAAGCACAAACGTTCTATCCATAAAAACATTTTTACCGGGATATAAAGTCCACATAAATTCTTCATATGCAGTATGTGCATATTTAAACAGATTACCATAAAAAGAAATTCCCGCTGGATCTGCGTCGAAAAAGTAAATTCTTATTTTTGTACTAAACATTTAAATTATAATATTAATGACGAAAAAATTTTCTATTTTCTTATAGTTAACTAATTAAAATACAAAAAGGATTTCAATAAAATGATTGTTGTAACAGGAGCCGCCGGATTTATTGGAAGTTGTCTCGTCGGGAAATTAAATAGCGAGGGGATTGAGAACATTGTTCTCGTTGATGATTTTGAGATTTTACAAAAAGCACCAAATCTAATCGGAAAGAAATACTCATTGAAGATTGAAAGAAAAAACTTTCATGGTTGGTTGTCTGTTTATGGAAAAGATGTTTCTTTTATTTTTCATATCGGTGCAAGAACCAACACTACCGAACAAAATAAAAATATTTTTGATGAGTTAAATTTAAATTTTAGTCAAAAAGTTTTCCAGTTTTTTACTGAAAATAAAATCCCAATAATATATGCTTCTTCTGCTGCAACTTATGGAAATGGAGAAAATGGATATAGCGACGATCATCAGTTAATTTCAAGACTCAAGCCAATGAATCCTTATGGGGAATCCAAAAATGAATTTGACAAATGGGTTCTTCAGCAAAAATCTACACCACCATTTTGGTGTGGGTTGAAATTTTTTAATGTTTATGGCCCGAATGAGTTTCATAAAAAGAGAATGGCGTCAGTTATATTTCACTCCTATAATCAAATTGTTGAAACTGGAAAAGTAAAACTTTTTCGTTCTCACAAACCAGAATTTAAAGATGGCGAACAAAAGAGAGATTTTATTTATGTAATGGATGTTATTGATGTATGTTTACATTTTTATAAAACTCAAAAGTTTAGCGGCATCTACAATCTTGGTACAGGAAGTGCACGCACATTTGTAGATCTTGTTACCGCTATTTTTAAAGCAATTGATAGAAAGCCAATAATTGAGTTTATTGACACACCTCTTGATATTCGTGATGCATATCAATATCTTACAGAAGCAGTTGTTTTAAAATTAAGAAGTGCTGATTACAAAAAACCATTTACATCGCTCGAAGATGGAATTGAAAATTATGTTAAACAATATTTATTAAAAAATAAAACCTACTAAAAATTATAAAAGCAACCTTTCTACATAAAAGTATTCCAGTATTCGCACTTATATTTATTTCATTATTTCTTGTTGCCTCCTCCGGTGGAATTATTGGTAGAACTAAACGAGGAAATCAGCCAGGTTGTACTTGCCATAACACCAACGCATCAACCGGTGTTGTTGTTAATATTAACGGACCATCCGAGTTAAAAGTTGGTGAGGTTGGTACATATTCTATTTCAATTTCCGGAGGACCAATAATTGCTGCTGGAGTAAATATTGCAACTTCAAGTGGAACACTTCAAACTATTTCCGGCGAAGGACTTCAATTAGTAAGTTCAGAATTAACTCACACAGGTCCAAAAACACCAACTGGTGGAACGACAACATTTCAATTTAAACTTACTGCACCAAGTCAAACTGGTATCACAACTCTTTACGCAATTGGAAATAGTATAAATAATACTGGAACCAGTGCTGGCGATCAATGGAATCATGCAACAAATAAAACTATAACAATAACCCCAACTACAAACATCAATGAAGAATTAACAGCAATTAAATTTTCATTAGAGCAAAATTATCCAAATCCATTTAATCCCTTAACTACAATTCAATTTTCAATTGATAAGGAATTGTTTACAACGCTTGATATTATTAATGAATCAGGAATATTAGTCGATAGGATAGTTAATGAAGTTTATAATCCCGGAGTTCATTTAATTAGCTATAATGCTTCGCATCTTGCAACAGGAGTTTATTTTTATCGCATAGCGACCCATTCGGACAAGCTTCAAACTCCATATAAAACAATTACAAAAAAAATGTTGTTTGTTAAATAATACTAATCGAAGTCAACGTAATTTTAAAAAGAGAGTTTAATTATGAAATTTGATAAAATTATTCAAGCCATACTTCCCAAAGACGACCACTTTTATCTTCTATTTGAGGAAGCTTCATCTCTTTTAGTTAAAGCCGCAAATATTTTACGAAAACTTCCAGCCGCAACACCAAACGAGCGGCAAGCTTTTGTTCAACAAATTAGCGACTGCGAACATGAGTGCGATTTAATTTCGCATAAAATTTTTAGCGAGCTCGATAGAACTTTTATCACACCATTCGATAGAGAAGATGTTCATCTTCTTGCCTCTTCTTTGGACGAAGTTATGGATTATATGGATGGCGCCTCTCGCAGAATGAATCTTTACAAACTCGAAAGTTGTCCTTCCGAAATGGTTAAATTAATCGAAGTTTTGGCAACCTGCGTTGACGAAGTTCACCGCGGAGTGCAAGGCATTAGAAATTTAAATAAAAGAGAATTTATACAACGAGCAATAGAAAAAATTAATACTTACGAAAACGAAGCCGACTTTATTTACGAAAGAGCCGTTGCCGATTTATTCGAAAACGGAACCGATGCTATTCAACTTATTAAATTAAAAGAAATTTATTACGGACTCGAAACTGCAACCGATAAATGCGAAGATACTGCAAATGTTCTTGAATCGATTTTAATTAAGCACGGTTAATTTAAAAAATAATTATGCCGGAAATTCCGTTTGGATTGGCAGTTGTACTTTTATTAGTTCTTGCCGCAGAATTTGTAAATGGTTGGACTGATGCACCAAATGCAATTGCAACAGTAGTCTCAACAAGAGTTCTTTCGCCAAGAAAAGCTGTTGTTCTGGCAACAGTATTAAATATTGCCGGAACTTTTATTGGAACTGCAGTAGCAACAACAATTGGGAAAGGAATTGTTGAAGCATCCGTAATAAATCTTACAACAATTGGCGCCGCAATGGTTTCAATTGTAATTTGGAGTACAGTGGCGTGGCGATTTGGATTACCAACAAGTGAAAGTCATGCGTTAGTTTCTGGATTAGCAGGAGCTGGATTTGCAACTGCCGGATCAAAAGCATTACTTTGGGCGGGCTGGCAAAAAATTGGGATTGGAATATTACTCTCAACCTTTCTCGGATTTTTTGGCGGATTAATTATTATAGTTTTAATTTATTGGACTTGCAAAAGAGTTTCTGCGGGAAAAGTGCGAAAAGTTTTTGGAAAACTTCAAATACTTTCAGCTGCATTTATGGCACTCGGACATGGTAATAATGATGGTCAAAAATTTATTGGTGCATTTTGTTTAGCATTATTTCTTGGTGGTGTAATTCCTGAATTTGCAATCCAATGGTGGGTTGTTGTTCTTTGTTCAGTAGTAATGGGAATTGGAACCTCGATTGGTGGATACAGAATTATTAAAACAATGGGAATGAAAATGGTTCACTTAGAACCATATCAAGGTTTTGCTGCAGAAACAGGCGCAGCTTTAACAATTCAACTTGCATCAGCATTTGGAATTCCACTTAGTACAACACATACAATTTCAACTTCAATTATTGGAGCTGGTTCAGCTAAAAGATTATCAGCTGTAAGATGGGGAGTTGTAAGGGAAATAGTTTTAGCGTGGGTTTTAACTTTCCCAATTTGTGGAGGTATTAGCTGGTTGGTCTGTATTATTTTTCAAAATATATTTTAATTCAATAAACATTTTTATATTTTCTCTTTAAGTACATTTAATAACTAAAAGAATAAATTTATGTTTACCAAAATGCTTAAATGTTTTCTCGTTACAGCTATTCTTTTTACTTTTACCACATTAGCGTCATATTCACAAGAAAGAGAAAGAGGAATTCCCAAAGCCCCACCTCGCACTGAAGGAGATGGACCATTCAACAAATTAATTATTAGAGGCGCAACAATAATTGACGGAACTGGCTCACCACCAATGGGACCTGTTGATATTGTTGTTGAAAAAAATAAAATTGTTAATATCGTTAATGTTGGTTATCCGGGTCTTGCTATAAATGAAAAGCGTCGTCCAAAAATTGAGAAGGATGATAAAGAACTTGATGCAGCTGGAATGTATATCTTGCCAGGATTTATTGATATGCATGGACATATCGGCGGAACAGAACAAGGAACTCCCGCGGAATATGTTTTCAAACTTTGGATGGGACATGGAATTACAACAGTTCGCGATCCAGGAAGTGGAAATGGACTTGACTGGACAAAAGAACACAAATTAAAAAGTGAAAAAAATGAAATCACCGCACCGAGAATAAAAATGTATATCGGTTTTGGTTCTGGAAACAAAGGACCAATTTCAACACCCGAACAAGCTCGCGCGTGGGTTGCAGATGTTGCAAAAAAAGGAGCAGATGGTTTAAAACTCGGCTCACTTCCACCGGAAATAATGGCGGCAACAATTGATGAAGCAAAAAAACATGGGATTCGCACTGCGGCACATCATGCACAAATGGGAGTTGCAAGAATGAATGTTTTAAATTCAGCGCGACTTGGATTAACAACGATGGAACATTGGTACGGACTTCCCGAGGCATTATTTACAGATAGAACAATTCAAGATTATCCACTTGATTATAATTATTCCAACGAGCAACATAGATTTGCAAATGCAGGAAATCTTTGGAAGCAAGCAGCGCCTCCATTTAGCGAACATTGGAATAAAGTTATGAACGAATTAATCAAACTTGATTTTACAATTGTTCCAACGATGACAATTTACGAAGCCAATCGCGATTTAATGTTACAATACAGAGCAGAGTGGCATGAAGAATTTACACTTCCATCTTTGTGGGAATTTTATAAACCAAATCGCGCAGCACATGGCTCTTATTGGTTTAGCTGGGGAACAGAAGAAGAAGTTGCATGGAAAAAGAATTTCCAAATTTGGATGCAATTTTTAAATGAATATAAAAATCGTGGTGGAAGAATTGCAGTTGGAAGCGACGCCGGATATATTTATAAACTTTATGGATTTGGATTTATTCGCGAATTGGAACTATTACGCGAAGCAGGTTTTCATCCACTTGAAGTAATTCGTGCGGCAACACTTAAAGGAGCCGAAGCGCTTGGAATGGCTGATCAAATTGGAACTATCGAAGTTGGAAAACTTGCAGATTTTGTTCTACTTGAAGAAAATCCAATCCAAAATTTAAAGACACTTTACGGAACTGGAGCTTTAAAGTTAAATGATAAGAATGAACCAACACGAGTTGGCGGAGTAAAGTATACTATTAAAGATGGAATTATTTATGACTCTAAAAAGTTACTGTCAGATGTAAAAAATATTGTGAAGGAAGCTAAAGAGAAAAGTGACAAAGGAATTAATATTCCCGGAAAAAATTAAATTTATTTTTTATTTCTGGAAATATGCCAAAGTGACGCCTGATCGGTTGGCATTACAATAAGTTCCTGAATATTTACATGTGCTGGTCGTGTTACTGCATATAATATTGCGTCAGCAACATCTTCACCTTTAAGGGGAGTTAATCCCTCGTATGGCTTTTTAGCTTTATCTTTGTCGCCGCGATAACGAACTAACGAAAATTCTGTTTCTACTAATCCGGGATCGACTGAAGTTACACGAACATTCGTCCCCAATAAATCCATTCTCATTCCTTGCGATAAAGAATTCACAAAAAATTTAGTTGCACTGTAAACATTTCCACCGGGATAAGTAAAATGTCCGGCAATCGAACCAAGATTTACAACGTGTCCAGAATTTCTTTTAACCATTCCAGGTAAAATTAAACGAGTTACATAAAGTAATCCCTTTATGTTTGTATTGATCATTTCTTCCCAATCCTGAATTTCGGAATCCTGAATATTTTTTAATCCACGCGATAATCCAGCATTGTTTACAAGAATATCAATTGCTTTCCATTCGACTGGTAATTTATTGTATGCCGTTAAAACAGATTTATAATTTTGAATATCAAGTTGAATTGTTTTTACTTCTACATTAAATTCATTTTTTATTTTTTTAGATAATTTTTGCAGAATATTATTTCTTCGTGCAACTAAAATTAAACTTGCTCCTTCGCGAGCAAATAATTTTGCTGTTGCTTCACCAATCCCACTACTTGCTCCAGTTATAAATGCGATATTTCCTTTTAATGATTTCATATTATTAATTTATTTTTGTGAACGATATGCCAAACCAAACGGAGTTGCTTTGATCACTAATCCAAAAATAAGTTGGTTGTTATTTCCAATATCAAGAAAAACATTGTTAAAAACTAAAAACGAATTTTAAAATATTGCTTTGACTTAAAATCTTTTTTTAATAAGACAATACCAATAAAAAACAAATCAATAGTAGTTGTAACTTGAGGATGATGGATGATTTCGCCCCAAGCTCTCTCCATTTCTTCACTCCAATTAATATCATCAAAAATAAAAATGGTATTTTCTGTACTTTTTTCTAAAAAAAGACGAAAATATTCTACTGTCGGAGTACGTCGATGATTTCCATCGATAAAAATAAAATTTACAGAATTTAGAGAATTTATTAAACCCGGCAGTGTCTTCTGGAATTCGCCTTCGAGTAATTCAATATTTTCCAATTGCAAAAATTGAAATGTTTTTCTAGCTGTTTGAGCAATTTCACTAGATCCCTCTAATGTATATATTTTTGCATTTGAGTTTGCAGAAGAAAGATAGGCCGTTGTAATGCCTAAAGATGTACCCAACTCTATAATAGTTTTGGGCTGGTAATAATCAACCATTCTATAAAGCAGTTGAGCATATTTTTTAGGTTTTAAAGAAGATTTAGCTATTTCTTTAATCCTTCTATTTTGAAATAATTTCTTCCTAGACCCAGCACCAAAGTCTTCAATTTGCAATTCATTTTCATCCTTCAAATACATATTTCTACAATGCTCTATTTTATGAAATGAATGAAACTTCCTAGAATTATTGAGCACTTTTGTAATGAAATCAAAAACAAAAGGTGAATGTATCTCAAATCCCCTACCATTACTGGCAGTTAAATAATAACGTATATATTTCAGTGCAAGCTTAATTGGACTATACATCTTACTATTTTTGACTAGATAATTTTTGTAGAATATTATTTCTTCGCGCAACTAAAATTAAACTTGCTCCCTCGAGAGCAAATAATTTTGCAGTTGCTTCACCAATTCCACTGCTCGCTCCTGTTATGAATGCAATTTTTCCTTTTAATGATTTCATATTATTAATTTATTTTTGTGAACGATATGCCAAACCAAACGGAGTTGATTTAAACATTAAACCACAGACAAGCTGGTTGTTATTTCCAATATGAAGAAAAACCCCGGGCGAAATAGCAAAAAACTCAAACATTCCGGGATAAATACTGACCTTCATTTTTTCATTAATACGATTTGAAAAAACAACAGAAGTAAGTAAAGAATTTTCTTTATCATAAAAAAATCCAGCAATCCAACCTAGAGTTGTACTCATCGTTCTAGTCCCATCTCGTGTGTCAACAACGCGTATTTGTCTCATAACTGCACCACCGGCAACCGTTAAATTTGTTCCATCATTTTTTGGGAAAGATAATCCTGCCATTCCGTGATCTCCCATATAATAGAATAATTTTGAATTCCATCCATCAGGTTGATAACGCATTGCAAAATGTTGTCCCTGATTTTCTATTGTTCCGTATGTTGGATTGTATGCAGGCATACCCGACCAATCTGCCATATTTAAAGTTTCTGCAAAAAACTTTGCGACATCATTATTCATAAATAAAATTGGTCCTGCAATATTAAAAATTAATAAATCTGCAATCGGGTCAGGATTAACCCCTACGTACTCACCATTTTCTACAGCTTCGTTTACAAGGTGATTCAATTCGAAAGAAACAGAAGCAAGTAACATTGGAGTTGGATAATTATAAGTGTCATAATATTCATACAATGTTCTAAAATTATATCCACCACCAACGAGATGAAGTGTATAATTTGGAAACCACTGAGCTTTGTCAAGTGTAAATGAAAGTGGAAATACTTCCTGTGAAATAAATCTTTTCCAGGTAAATGCATTAATTTTTGGAATTGGATTTTTTATGTTATTCCAAACATTTTTTAAACCTATCCCAAGTGAAATTTTATCCAACTCTCTTGAATGTGTGCTCGATTGTAAAACATCAAATCCGCAATTTAAAAAAGTCGAGAAGGGATTAAATACAGAGACGGAGCCATAATCTTTTGGTGAATAGAAATAATATTTCTCTTGTGCAAAAAGAAACAGAGGAAAAAAAATAATTACTAATAACTTCACTTTTTCAAAAGATGGGTATTAAAAAGTTTGAGAATTCTTTTATATTCATCCATCCAACTTGTCTCTTCTACAAAACCATGATCTTCAACAGGATAAGATGCAAGTTCCCAATTTTCTTTTTTCAATTCTATTAAACGCTGAGCAATGCGAACCGCATCCTGATAATGAACATTTACATCAACCATTCCGTGGCAAATTAATAAAGCTCCTTTTAATCCTTCAACAAAATAAATTGGAGAACTTTTTATGTATGAAATTGAATCTTCTTGAGGAATATTTAAAATGTCAGAAGTATAACCGTGATTGTAATGAGCCCAATCGGTTACCGGGCGAAGTGCAGCTCCCGCAGCAAATATATCCGGCGTTGTAAACATTGCCATAAAAGTAATAAATCCACCGTAAGACCCACCGTAAATTCCAATTTTGTTTGGATCAATTCCATATTTATCAACGAGAAGTTTTGCGCCATCAACATTATCGTCCAAATCTTTTCCTCCCATAAAACGATAAATCGCAGTTCTCCAATTTCGGCCGTAACCCGCGCTTGCACGATAATCTAAATCGAGAACCGTGTATCCTTGTTCAACAAGAAGATTATGGAAAAAGTATTCACGAAAATAACCACTCCAACCTTTGTGAGCATTTTGTAAATATCCGGCACCATGAACAAAAATTATCGCGGCATTATTTTTTAATTCTGCTAAAGACATTCCATTGGAATTTTTTGGTTGATAAATTCTGGCGTAAACAGTTTGGCTGTCGCGAGATTGAAAAGTAATTATTTCCGGTTCAATCCACTGACGAGATAAAAACTCAGTCGTTCTAGATTTTGTTAATTGTTTGAAATCGTTATTCACAGAATTTTTCTGAATAAATAATTCCGACGGTTTATTTAAATAAGAATAAATATCGGTAAAATAATTTTCATCTGGTGAAAGAAGACAATCGTGTTGGCCAATCTTACTTGTTATTTTAATTTTCATCCCGCCATCTAAATCCATAGAATAAAAATGTCGTTCGCCAGGATGAACCTCGTTTGAATGGAAATACCACTTATCTTTTTTTCTGGAAATTACTGGATTATAAACTTCAAAATTTCCAGAAGTAAGTTGACGTTTTTTAGTGCCGTCAGAATTCACAACATATAAATGTCCGTAACCACTTTCTTCAGATTGGAACCAAATTTTTTTATTGTCAGGCATCCATCCTGCAGAATATGCACCAACCCCACCAATCCAAGCGGAATCAATTTGATGACTTAATAAATTACCGAGTTTTCTTTTTTCAACATCGATCATCAAAATCCACCGATCTTTGTTATCCAAACTATATAATTGAATAAAAGCAGAAGAATTTGTTGATGACCATTGCGGTGCCGAGAAAAATATTTGTCGATTATTTTTTACAATCTCGTTTGTTTTTATAAGAAGCGTTGAGTCATTTTTAACATCATAAATATATAATTCGTATTGTTGTTGTGGTTCTCCAACTTTTGTACGAGCAGGAATTGTTTCTGTAAATCCCGATTCCGTTACATAATTTGGTACAATAGTTTGTTTTGCATCATCTGCTTTTATTGAAAACACAAGTGCAATATAATTTCCATTTACAGAAATGCTGTATGACGATAAATTTTTTGTGCCGTAATAAAATGGTTTTGAACGCTCTTCGATACTTTTTATTATTTCTTTTCCCTTTTCAGATTTATCTTTTCGTTGACGAGTAATTTGCATTAATTCCATTTGTTGTCGTAAAAGGTATTGTTGAAGTTTGGTTGAAGCAGCTGTTTCTTTTGGTTGTGTGCCGGCTTGTAGATTAGTTAATTGTTCCGTGATCCCGTTTGATATATCCCAAGAAAAAATATTTCCTTTAGAAAGATAAATTATTTTTTTACCATTAAAAGAAAAGAAGGGTTCGCTTTCACGTTCGATTGTATTTGTAATTCTTGTAATTATATTTTTATCACAATCCTGAAGAAAAATATCTCCGAAGCGTTCATATGCTTTTAAAGAGTAATCATTATTGTAAACACCGAATGATGTTGGTGTTGTAGAAATTTTGTTGAATGGAACTTTGGAAATATTTTTACCATCCAAATCAGTTGAGTAAAGAGAGTCAGCAGGATTGCCATCTCTTTTCCAGTTAAAGTAAATTAACCTACTATCTTCAGACCAATAAGGTGAATTTGGCGAATAACCAAACCATTTAGGATCGCGCATTATTGATTCAACCGTTAATGGTTGTTGTGAAAATAATGAAATACAAAAAACGAAATGAACTAAAAAATATTTTATCACGGAAACTCCTTTATTAATAAAAAAATTAATATTCTTAAATATCTTTAACAAATTGAGTAATTTACATCAACATATAATTTTTTTGTAACAATAAAAAAATAACAATCAACTTCACATTATGAAAAAAACAATATTAATTTTATTTCTCATTATTAACCTGCAAGGCAATGCCCAGCAAAACATTTTAGAAAAACTACTAACTGAAAATCCTGAATACTTCAAACATTTAACAGAAAGTCCGGAAAAGTACAGACTGCAAATCGTTTATACACAAATTAATCGCGACCCAAAAAATATTCCATCTTTCACAACTTATAAATATCGTGCAAACCCGGAAGAATATTTTTATCCCGCAAGCACTGTTAAACTTGCAGGAAGTGTTTTGGCTTTGGAGAAAGTTAATTCATTAAAAAAATATGGGATTAATAAGTTTAGCCCAATGATTACTTTAAAAAATAGTTTGCATCAAACCGCAGTAAATATAGATACAACTTCTGAAAGTGGGCTTCCCAGTGTTGCGCATTATATTAAAAAAATATTGCTCGTTTCCGACAATGATGCATACAATCGGCTTTACGAATTTTTAGGGCAAAAGCAATTTAATGAAGAAATGAAAAGTAAAAGATTCGAAGGGGTTCGTTTTACTCACAGACTTCAAATTGCATTATCGAAGGAAGAAAATCAGAGAACTAATTCTATAAAATTTTTAAAAAGCGAAGATACTTCAAAAGTTTTATGGAGTCAGGAAGAACAAGTTAATGCTTCCAACATTGAGTCTGAATTCCCAATATTATTAGGAAAGGGCGTGATGAACGACACCGGGATAGTTGAAAACCGACCAATTAACTTCTCTCAGAAAAATGTATTTCCAATTTCAGAGCAACACGAATTTCTAAAACGATTAATTTTTCCGGAAGCATTTACGAAAGAAAAGCAATTTAACCTTACAAACGACGATTACAAATTTATTTATCGATATATGTCGCAATACCCAACAGAATCAAAATTTCCAAACTATTTGAACGATACAACAATTTATTCTACTTACTGTAAATTTTTATTTTATGGTTCAGACAAAACAAAAGAACCTAATTCACAAATAAGAATTTTTAACAAAGTTGGAGATGCTTATGGATTTTTACTTGACAATGTTTACTTCGTAGATTTTAAAAATAAAGTTGAATTTTTTATCTCTGCAGTTTTACTTTGCAATGAAGATGAGATTTTCAACGATGACAAGTACGATTATGAAACTATTGGATTCCCATTTTATAAAAACTTAGGAAAAGTAATTTACGAACATGAGTTAAAAAGAGAGAAAAAATATTTGCCCGAATTGTCTAAATTCAAATTTGATTATAACGAGTAACAACCAAATAAAATTACACAGATTCTGGTAGCACAGGTTTTACATTTATAATTTTTTCATGTTTAATGTAAACCGTTCCACTTGGAACCCCTCTTGGTTTTTTCACAAATTTTGCAAATGTATAAGCAATCGGTACACGAGATGCGCTTCTTTGTTTGCTGTAATACGCTGCAATTTGTGCAGCTTGCTCAATTTCTTTTTTTGTAAACTCGCCAAGTTCTAAATTTTCTTTTAAAACAACATGCGACCCACTTGAGCCACGTGCATGAAACCACAAATCGTTTTCAGCGCAATATTTAGTTGAAAGCAAATCATTATTTTCGCTACTTTTTCCAGCCCAAACTTCAAAACCGCTATCCAACAGAAATCGGCGAAATGGGATTATTTCCTTTTTAATTGATGTCATGCGTTCAATTAAAATATTAAAAAAAGGTTTGTTTATAAAGTGTGGAAAGGTTTTTCTTGTTATGCGCTTTTATGTTTGGTAATTTTGTGCCCTATGGTTTACAGCATGACTGGTTTTGGTCGTGGTGAAGCAGCGCAAAGGGGCACATCAATAACGGTTGAGTTAAGAAGTGTAAATAATCGTTTTTTTGAATTGTCACTGCGTCTTCCTTCATCCCTTTCACATCGCGAACAGGAAATAAAAGAATTGTTGCGTAAAAATATTCTTCGTGGCAAAATACAACTTTCCTGCACAGTGAGTAAAGAAAAGAATGGTGCAATTCCCATGAAGATTAATGTTTCTGCAATTTCTTCTGTGATGAAGCTATTAAATAACGCAAAGTCTTCTGCAAAGTTGAAGGAAAATATTTCACTCGAACATCTGTTAAAATTTTCAGAAGTGTTTGAACCAATCTCAAATGATAATGAATTAGAGGACGAGTGGAAAGTGTTTCAGCAAGCATTAATTAAAGCAGAGCGTCAACTTATAAAAATGCGTGAACGAGAAGGTAGTGAGTTAACAAAGGATCTTAAAAAAAGATGGAAAATTTTAAATCAAACTATTTCGATAATTGAAAAACAATCGAAAGAAAGAATTCCTGAAGAAAGAAAAAAGTTATATGATAGAGTTCAACAAATTATTAAAAGTGAAAATGCTTTTAATGCACAACGTATTGAAACTGAAATTGCACTGCTTGCAGACAAACTTGATATAACAGAAGAGTGTGTTCGCTTCAGATCGCATCTAAGTTATTTTGATGAAGTATTAAATAAAAATAATGGTGATGATTCACTCGGAAGAAAGTTAACATTTTTAATTCAGGAAATTGTACGCGAAGCTAACACAATTAGTTCGAAAACAAATAATGCGCAAACCGCACAGCTTGTTGTAACCATAAAAGAAGAATTAGAAAAAATTAGAGAACAATTACAAAATCTTGAATAATATACAACTCTATGCTATCTCCTCGCCAAGTGGTGGAGGGAAAACAACAATTGTAAAGGAAGTTTTACGAAGACATCCTATTTTAAAATTTTCTATTTCTGCAACAACAAGAAGTATTCGAAATGGAGAAATAAACGGTAAAGATTATTTTTTTAAAACGAAAGATGAATTTAAAAAACTGATTACCGACAACCAACTTATTGAATATGAAGAACTTTTTGGTAGTTATTATGGAACACTAAAAAGCGAAATAGAAAACACAATTAGAGATAACAATAAAATGATTTTTGATGTTGATGTTAATGGAGCGTTAAACATTAAAAAAATGTATCCAAATAACAGTAAATTAATATTTATAGAACCAGCAAATATAGCGACCTTACAACAACGACTTCGAGAAAGAAAAACAGAGTCGGAACAAGGACTTGAAAAGAGGTTTCAAAGAATTCCTTTTGAGCTTCAAGCAGGAAAAAAGTTTGATAAAATTATTATTAACAATAAACTTGAAGAAGCAATTAAAGAAGTAGAAAAAGAAATTGAATAAACAAAAATAAACAAGGAGAAATAATGGGAATAAAACCACAAAACATAAAAGAAATAGAATCAAAAGCTTCAAATATTTATGAAGCAATTGTCCTATTATCGCGTCGCGCAAGACAAATTAATGAAGAGCAGAAAATCGAATTTAATCAACGGATGGAAACAATAAATGCGTTGACAATTCCAGTTGCCGCCGAAGATGATGAGCCGGGAATTAATCCCGATCAGGTAAAAATAAGTGTTGAATTTGATAAAAGACCAAAAGTAATAGATCAGTCGTTAACTGAGTTACTCAAAGATCAAATTCAGCATACTTATCCTGATAAAGAAATTAAATAACAAGTAATACTTCAAAAAAATAAATTACTGGAATGAAATCATTTCAGAATAAAAATATTATTATAGCTGTAACCGGAGGGATTGCTGCATATAAAATGTGCAATGTAATCCGTTTGCTTAAAAAAGAAAAAGCAAATGTTAAAGTTATAATGTCCGAAGCAGCTACGCAATTTATTACACCACTTACACTTTCCACATTATCTGAAAATGAAGTAACGGTTTCACTGTGGCCTGAAAATAAATATCAGTCAACTAAAAAAAGTGTTGAACATATTTCATTAGGATTATGGGGAGACGCAATGATTATAGCGC
Source organism: Bacteroidota bacterium (assembly GCA_005792285.1). Lineage (GTDB taxonomy): Bacteria > Bacteroidota > Ignavibacteria > UBA10030 > UBA8401 > SXSI01. Next base: position 65,336 of record SXSI01000020.1, on the reverse strand, counting down.
CAGCCTCAGCGCACACAATTTCAAAACTCACAAATGGAATGGCGAGCGATATTATCGGCGTAACAGTTTTATCACTTCGCTGTCCTTTAATAATTGCTCCCGCGATGGATGTTGATATGTACCAAAATGAATTAACCCAAAAAAATATTTCTTATTTAAAAGAAATGGGTTACTTCATAATTCCTCCAGAAGAAGGTGAGCTTGCAAGTGGATTAAAAGGAGTTGGTCGTCTTCCAGAACCTGAAAAATTAGTTGAGTTTTTGCGAACAGTAATAAGTGGAAAACATTTAGATTTAAAAGGGAAAAACATATTAGTTACAGCTGGACCAACGCACGAACCAATTGATCCAGTTCGATTTATTGGTAATCATTCAAGTGGTAAAATGGGATTTGCATTAGCTCGAGTTGCATCACAAAGAGGAGCAAATGTTACATTAATCAGTGGACCAGTTTCTTTACAAACCCCAAAAAATGTAAAAAGAATTGATGTAACAACTTCTGTTGAAATGACAAAAGCGGTATTTTCCGGAGTAAAGAAAAACCAAATAATTTTTATGTCCGCTGCAGTTGCAGACTATACTCCTGAAAAAACCGAGCTTAATAAAATTAAAAAAAATAAAAAAAACTTTAGCCTTTCGTTAAAAGAAACTACAGATATTTTAGCTTCATTGAGAAGTAAGAATAAAAAAGCGTTTCTTGTCGGTTTTGCATTAGAAACCGAAAACGAAGTAGTTAATGCAACAAATAAACTTCTACATAAAAATGTAGATATGATTATTTTAAATTCTCTCCGCGATAAAGGTGCTGGTTTCGGGAGAGATACAAATAAAGTTACAATAATCGATCGTAATAAAAGCATTGAAGAACTTTCTTTAATGTCGAAATATAATGTTGCTGAAGAAATATTGGAAAGAGTTGTCAGATTAATAAAAAAACCAGATGCCAAAAAACATTAAACATAATCCGGTTGAACAAGCCGAATCGATTTTAAAGCACCATAAAAATTTATTTGGAAATTTATTATATACAGAAAAAACCACTTCATCAGTTGTAAAAGAAAGCGAAACAAATTATAGTGAAGAGTGGGCAAGCGCCACAACCTTAAATGATTTGAATGATAAAATCTGTAATTGTCAAAAGTGCGAACTTGGTTCAACTAGAAAAAATTTTGTATTTGGTTCAGGAAATCCAAAAGCAGATGTTATGTTTATTGGCGAAGCTCCGGGAGCTGAAGAAGACATCCAGGGATTACCTTTTGTCGGAAGAGCCGGACAACTTCTCACAAAAATAATTGAATCAATAAACTTTAAAAGAGAAGAAGTATTTATTTGTAATATTTTAAAATGCAGACCTCCAAACAACAGAGATCCACTTCCAAATGAAATGCAAACCTGTGAACCATATTTGCAAAAACAAATTGAAATAATAAATCCAAAATTAATTTTATGTTTAGGCCGCATCTCTGGACAAACATTATTAAAATCGAATGAGACATTAACTACATTGCGACAAAAAGTTCACACCTACAGAGGAATTAGTTTAATGGTTACATATCATCCAGCAGCATTATTGCGGAACCCACATTGGAAAAGACCAACTTGGGAAGATTTAAAAAAATTCAGAGCGCTTTACGACGAAATGAAGAACGCAAACAAATAAAAATAATTGAGGAACTTATGCCAGAACTAGAATCAAGAAGTACACAAATAACAGGTTTCGAAGGAAGGGTTCCGCCGCAAGCGATTGATATTGAAATGGCAGTTATTGGTGCAATGTTGTTGGAAAAAGAAGCAATTACAAAAACAATTGATTTGCTCGACGAAGAAGCATTTTATAAACCAGCGCACCGTAAAATATTTTTAGCAATGAGTGCACTTTTCGAAAGAAGCGAAGCGATTGATGCTATTACTGTTGTTGAAGAACTTCGAAGACGTGGAGAGTTGGATGAAATTGGTGGACCATCTTATATTGCCGACCTCACTGTTTCTGTAAGCTCAGCTGCAAATGTGGAGTATCATGCAAAAATTATTCTTGAAAAATATATTTTACGAAGTTTAATTACCACAACATCTGAAATTTCTAAACGGTCATACGCTGCGTCCGAAGACGCACTTGATCTACTTGATGAGGCTGAGCAAAAAATATTTTCCATTTCCGAAAAGAGAATGAAAAAAAGTTCGCTTCAAATGGGGGAGGCGATTTTTCAGACAATGGAATTATTAGAAAGTATACATGGCAAGCACGATGGAGTTACAGGAATTCCATCAGGATTTACACGAATTGATAATTTAACCGGAGGATTTCAAAAATCCGATTTAATTATTATTGCAGGAAGACCGAGTATGGGAAAAACCGCACTTGTATTATCCGCAGCACGAAATGCAGCAATCGATCACAGTATACCAGTTGCATTTTTTAGTTTGGAAATGTCTGCGCAACAACTAGTGTTGCGTTTAATTTGTGCAGAAGCAAGAGTTGATGCACAAAGTGTTCGCACAGGAAGGTTGCCAGAAGATCAATGGCGTCAACTTAGTACAAGAATTGGAAAATTATATCAAGCGAAAATTTTTATTGACGACACTCCCGGATTAGGAATTCTGGAACTTCGCGCAAAAGCAAGACGACTAAAAGTCGAACATAATGTCGGAATGGTAATTGTTGATTATTTACAATTAATGCAAGGCCCAAAAAGTACGCAAAGTCGCGAACAAGAAATCTCCAGTATTTCAAGATCATTAAAAGCACTTGCGAAGGAATTAAATATTCCGGTTGTGGCACTTTCACAAATGAATCGTGCAGTTGAAGCGAGAACTGATAAGCGACCGCAACTTGCAGATTTAAGAGAATCTGGCGCAATTGAGCAGGATGCCGACGTTGTAATTTTTGTTCATCGACCGGAGCGTTATGGAATTACAGAAGTTGAAGGACAATCAACCGAAGGTGCAGCAGAAATTATTTTAAGTAAACAACGAAATGGTCCAACTGGGACTGTTAATTTACGCTTCATAAAGCAATATGCTAAATTTGAAAATGAAGCAATGCCTTCATTTAATGACATGAGTTCATCGGCACCGATAGAGTAATAAAAAAATAATTTAATGAAAATATTATTAATTTTATTTTTTAGCTTTTCGCAATTACTATCGCAACATAGAATGGCAATTGATGATGAAACTATTTGCAATGAAAAATTTGCATTTGCAGTTTCCGAAACACTTCACACGCTTCCGATAAATAAAATAATTACTGAACTCGGAAAAACTTTTATTGGAACGCCGTATGAAGCTAACACACTTGAAGTTAAAGAAACGGAATCTTTAATTATTAATCTTCGGGTATTGGATTGCGTTTCATTTTATGAAAACACTTTGGCTCTTGCACGTTGCATTAAACAAAAAAAATATTCATTTGAAGAATATAAAAAGGAGTTGCAACTAATAAGATACCGCAATGGAAAAATAGATGGCTACTCAAGCAGGCTACATTACACAAGTGATTATTTTTATAATAATCAGGAAAAGGGAATTCTAAAATTAGTAACTCGAGATGTTGCGCCGGTGGATATAGTTGTTAAAATTCCTATGCCGCTGGATTATATGACAACTCACCGTGATTTGTATAATGGACTTTCCAATAACGAACAATTCGCGAAGATGATGTTTTTTGAAGATATACTTTCAAAACGAAATATTTATTATTTACCAAAAGTTGAATTAAAGGAATTCGAAGCAAACATTCTTTCGGGAGATTTTCTTGGATTTACTACAAATGTTAAAGGATTAGATGTTGCACATACAGGCATTGCTTATCGTGATGAAGATGGAATATTAAAACTACTTCACGCTCCAAATGTTGGCGAAAGAGTTTCGATAACAAAACAATCATTAGTTGATTATATAAAAAACAACTCAAAATTCACCGGGTTAATTATTGCACGTGCAATTAATTTATAGGAAATAAAATGGGCAGAATATTTGAAAAACGAAAATATAAAATGTTCGCGCGGTTTGCGAAAATGTCTAAAGCATTTAATCGTATCGGCAGAGAAATTGTAATTGCTGTTAAAGGTGGCGGCAGTGATCCTAAACTAAATCCAAGATTACGAATTGCAATACAAAACGGAAAAAGCGTGAACATGCCAAAAGATCGAGTTGACGCTGCAATAAAACGTGCAACTCTAAAAGATACAAGTAACTATTCTGAAATTGTTTATGAAGGATATGCACCCCACGGCATTGCTGTTATAGTGGAATGTGCAACCGATAATCCAACCCGAACTGTTGCGAATGTTCGTCATTTATTTAAAGAATATGGCGGATCTCTCGGACAAACTGGTTTGATAGCTTTTATGTTCGATAGAAAAGGTTTGTTTAAAATTAAAAAAGAATTAATTCAGGATATTGATACATTTGAACTCGATCTTATAGATCATGGTTTAGACGATCTTACTGGTGATGATGAATTTATTTATCTCTATACTTCTTTTCATGATTTTGGTTTAATGCAAAAGGCGTTGGAAGAAAAAAGAATTGAACCCGTAAGTACAGAGCTTCAGTATATTCCTACAACTACAAAAGAAATACCACAAATTCAGCAAGATGAAATAAATTTACTACTTAATGCTTTAGAAGAAGATGATGATGTGCAGTCAGTTTACCATACTATGCATTAAAAAATAATTTTTTACAAATCCAATTTTACACTTACGCCGAGCGTGGCTCTAAATGCGAAACTGATGAAAAAAGTCCGGCACTATGATTTAAAACAATTGTGGTTCCCCAATTTTGTTTGACATTAATTTTGCCAATAGGATTGTTTGGGATTGAATCGATTACTTTTACTACTACACCATCAATTGTTGCAACCATAGGAAGACGATAGCAATAATAATCGAAAAGAGTATTTCCGTTTCCGGAAAACTCTTTTCCATTTTCATCGCAAACAATAAAATCAAGTGCGTTCCGCCATTGATTATTATGAGTATATTTGCCATTTACTCCTTGCGAGGTTTTCCATTTACCAAAAAAAGGAAGTTCGGCGAATAAATATCTAAACTTTTTAAATCGATTTGTTCTGTTAAAATGATAGAAAAAATTTTCTTCCGGTGAACCAGGTAAAAAGTAAATTGGGATTAAACTTGTAATCCCTTCGCGTAACTTTAAAACAAATAAAATTGAGAGTACTGTAATATTAAATGGGAAAACTAAAACTGAAAATCTTGTTCCCTCGAAAGTATTTATAAAAATCCCGATTATTATAATGACAATTGGCTGAACAAGAATAACTAATAAAAAACTTTTTCTGAATGGGATAATTAAACTACCTCCCAATGCAATTACAATGCCAAGTAAAAGTCCGTTAAAACCAAAATAACCACTCTCGATTGTTTGTCATTTTAAACTCTTTATTGTTTGACAGTAACATACAAATAAAGTTTGATCGTTTAGTTGATCCCTCCGCACAATTATTTACATAAATCATTAACTATTTAAAGGCAGATAGGAATGCTTTTAAATTATCAAACTTGCTACAAGCTTTGGAATAATCTTGCAATAAAAGGCGTTCCTAACATTCAACAGAAATAAATAAATTTATATTTCCAACGTTTAGAATTAAACAAAAACATTTATCAAAACAATTCTTTCCAGCTATATTTTATTTTAATATCTTGCAGAACTAATGTTGTTAATTATTCATTTTATTCACGGATCAGATTAATATTATGACAAACTCAAACACTAAACAGTCGACCAACTATAGAGCGTTAAGTACATTGGTTACAGTATTTTTTTTCTGGGGATTTATTGCAGCATCAAATGGAATTTTTATTCCATTTTGCAAAAAATTTTTTAATCTCACCCAGTTTCAATCGCAATTAATTGACACTGCATTTTATGGAGCATATTACATTGGCTCTTATTTACTTTTTTTAAGTACAGCATTAACAAAAATTGATCTTCTAAATAAAATCGGATATAAAAAAGGAATTATTATCGGTCTATTTATTTCGATTCTTGGCGCAATTTTAATGATCCCCGCGGTTGATTCTGCATCATTTTATTTTATACTTTCAGCATTTTTTGTAATTGCATTAGGATTTTCACTTCAACAAACCTCAGCGCAACCATTTGCAATTTCACTTGGCGATCCTTCAACCGGTTCGCACAGATTAAATTTAGGTGGAAGTGTAAATTCATTTGGTACAACTGTCGGACCACTGATTGTTAGCATGGCACTTTTTGGAACAATCCAAGCTGGTGGTAGCGCCGATGCAGACATAAATCAAATTAAAATGTTATACATGATTGTTGGCGGAGTATTTTTACTTGCTGCGTTAATTTTTATTTTTTCAAAAAATCTACCAGCATCAAATTTTGATGAACATGTTGAATCCAGCCCAAAAGCATTAATGAGTTTAACTACTTTAACGGCTGTATTAATTTTAATTTCAATAATTGGTCAAACAGATATTTTAAGCAAACTACAACTTACATTAATTGCTTTATTTGCAGTGATTTTAATCCTCTTTTATTCATATAACTCAGCGACAAAAAATGGCGAAGGTTGGGGAGCGATGAAATATCCGCAACTAATTTTAGGCATGCTTGGCATTTTTACTTATGTCGGAGTTGAAGTTACAATCCAAAGTAATCTTGGCGCATTATTAAAAACTCCGGAGTTTGGTTCGTATGATGAATCAAATATGTCTCATTTTATTTCTCTTTATTGGGGAAGTTTAATGATTGGAAGATGGACAGCAGCAATTTCGGTTTTTAATTTATCAAAAAAACTAAAACAAATTCTAACCGTTGTTGTTCCATTTGTTGCATTTGGAATAATCATACTTGTAAATAATGGTCGTGGAAACGATATGAGTAGTTTGTATTCATATGTTATTTGCATTGCAGTTTTAATTGCAGGTATTTTTTACGGACAAGATAAACCAGTAAAAACTTTATTTACACTTTCGATTTTAGCAACCGTTGCAATGTTGATTGGAATTTTTACTAGTGGATTTGTTGCAATTTATGCACTACTTGCCAGCGGATTATTTTGTTCGATTATGTGGCCAAGTATTTTTTCACTCGGTATTGCCGGTTTAGGAAAATATACTTCCGAAGGTTCTGCATTTTTAATTATGATGATACTTGGTGCAGCAATTATTCCACCATTGCAAGGCGCAATTGCCGATACAAATATTGGAATTCACAATTCATATTTTGTTGCGGTAGTTTGTTTTATTTTCCTTGCGTGGATTGCAAACAGATTTAAAAATGTATTAAAAACCCAAGGAATTGATTTTGATAATCAAATTGGGGGCGGGCATTAATTTATTTCTCACTAAATAAAGCGAAAATATAAATGATAATAGTTTTTCAACCACTGGCAAGCAAACAAGACATTCAACATGTTGTTGAAAAAATTGAGCAACTTGGTTTTCAAGCACACATTTCAAAGGGAGTAGAACGTACTATTATCGGGGTTATTGGCGATGAAAGAAAAATATCCCGAGAACAGTTTGCATTACTTCCCAAAGTTGAAAATGTTATTCCCATATTAAAACCATATAAACTTGTTAGCAGAGAATTTAAAAAAGAAAATACAGTTGTTAATATAGAAGAAGTTAAAGTTGGCGGGAACGAAATAATAATTATGGCTGGACCATGTTCTGTGGAAAACGAAAAGCAAATTATTTCAACCGCTGAAGCAGTAAAAAAAGGGGGAGCAAAAATTCTACGAGGTGGTGCTTATAAACCACGAACAAGTCCATATTCATTTCAAGGACTCGGTGAGGATGGATTAAAACTTCTTCGAAAAGCAAAAGAAAAAACGGGATTAAAAATTGTTACAGAAGTTATGGAATCCGATGACGTTGATTTGGTTGCTGATTATGCAGATTTAATTCAAGTAGGCGCGCGTAATATGCAAAACACAAGATTACTTCGAACACTTTCTAAAATAAAAAAACCAATTTTATTAAAGCGAAATTTTTCTGCAACTCTTTTGGAATTTTTAATGGCTGCCGAATATCTTCTTTCAGGTGGAAATGATCAGGTAATTTTATGCGAAAGGGGAATTCGTACTTTTGTTGAATACACTCGAAATACTTTTGATCTAAATATTATTCCGGTTATAAAACAACTTTCGCATTTACCAATTATTGCAGATCCGAGTCACGCAACAGGTAAAAGTGATTTGGTGATGCCAATGAGTAGAGCAGCAATTGCTTGCGGTGCCGACGGTTTAATTATCGAAGTTCATCCACGCCCCGAAAAAGCGGAATCTGATGGCGACCAATCAATACGCTTTGATTCGTTTTCACAATTAGTAAAAGATATAAAACCAATTGCTACTGCTGTAGGAAGAAGTGTAAATTAATTTTTTTATTTAAAATCAATTTCTGCCAATAATACAGTTCGGGGATCGAGTAATATTAAACTTGGTTTTACTTCTGCTGGAATTCTGTATTCTGTCTGTTTTGTATTTAATGTATATTTTAAGTTTTTAGGAATCGCACCATTATCATAAATAACAATTTCAACAGGGACATCAAAAATAAATCCAGATGACTGAGTTTGTTGTAGCTTGATAATTATATTTTTTGAAGTAGCATCATAATCCCAGCTCCCTTTTATCTTTAAAGCCACCGAATTATTTAGCCACTGATTAAAAAATGGTTTTAGATTTTTACTGGAAACTTTTTCCATCTCATCAATAAAATCACCAGTAGTAACATTTAAATTCATAAACTTTTTATAGTATGCTTGAATCCCTTTTCTAAAATTCTCATGGCCAATTAAATCCCTTAACATATGTAACACCCACGCACCTTTTTGATATGTAATAGAACTTGTTACTGGATCAGTTTCGGCTGTTCGATTACTTACAATGCTAAATGTGGAATCTTTTTTGTTGTAATCATAAACTGATTTTTTTGCATTTTTTATTCCCTTAAGATACTCTTCATAGCCATAAGCGTTTTCAATAAATAATAAAGTAAAATAAGTTGCAAAACCTTCACTTAGCCACGCATCATCCCAAGTTGATTCGGTAATTGCGTTTCCAAACCATTGATGAGCTACTTCGTGTATAACTATATTTCTTAATCTTTCAGTTCTTTTTCCATTGATTAAATTTTCACCATAAAAAATTGCAGATGAAGTTTCCATTCCTCCACCAACACTTGGAGATTGAATATTGGCAAGTTTTTCATAAACATAAGGACCTACATAATCCGAATAAAATTGCAATATTTGTTTAGTTGGTTCAGCAAAATCATAAAATCCAGCTTCTCTATCTTTTGGATAAACCCACGTTTGAATTGATTTCCCATTAAAATCATCGACATATTGAACTGCAAATTCAGCCACACCTAAAACAAATAACCAACATGAAACTGGAACAGATTGTTTCCAATGAGTTAGTTTTGTGTTTTGATCAATCATAGATTCTTCAATTAATAATCCATTTGATACTACTTTATAATGAGCCGGCGCTTTCACAATGAATTCGGAAGTTGCTTTATCATATGGATGATCTACTGTTGGCAACCAATGCCTAGTTCTATTCGGCCAATTCTCACAAAAAAAACTTCGATCCCCAAATTTTGTTGGACCTATTTTCAAACCATCTGCAGGTTTCCCTTTATATTGAATTACAAAAGTTAATATTTTATCTTTTTCAACTAGAGTTGCAACCTGAATTATTAATTCATCGCGAGTATGTGTATAAGGAATGCTTTGATTATTGCAAGTAACTGATTCTACCGACATTCCCATTCCTTGTCTTTGTTCGCTTTTATTTATTAAATCGAGTCTTACTTGTTTAATGTCATTTTTTTTAAACAAAATTGAAATAAAAGCGCTGCCTATAATTTCATCTGTATTATCAAATAAATTTAATTTAAAAGAGTAATGAATTATATCAATTGAATAATTGCGAGGATAGTTATCTGCAAAAATATTTCTTGCTGATAATAGTAAAACAATAAATAAAAAATAATGTTTGATTTTCATTATTGCAGTTGAATCTTTTTTAAATAGTAACCCTTTGCATCTACTTGAGGAGGAAGTGTGCTATTTACAGTAATTCCATCTTTGTCGATGATAACTTTATTAGTAACGTTGTTAGTTGTTACCTCGAAAGGTAGTGGCATAAAAAAATTATTTATTTTAATAATATATTTTTTAAATCCAGTTTGTTTAATTGAAATATCTAATACATCCGTAGTTCGTGTATAAAAATCAAACAGTGGTTTTAAGTTTTGTTTAGTTGTCGAACTAAATAATTGCTCAACATCAGATGTGGTTACAAAATTGTCGTAAGTATATTTTGGATCAGTTGCTAATTGTTTGATAGTTGGTAAAAATATTTCATCCCCAATTATGTATCGTAAACTATGCATGAAAAATGAACCTTTGGTATAAATATCATTACCACTATAGGTTTCATCTTCGGACATTTCATCTCCACCAACCATTGGTTTTTTATATTTTATACCTCTTTTATGACCATCTATAATTTCATCGTAAGCCGCTTGACCACCTAATTCATAATAGATAAGTGCTTCGGAGTAAGTTGCAATTCCTTCTTGAATCCACAAATGAGCCCAATCCTTATTGGTTACTTTATTTGCCCACCATTCGTGTGCGTACTCATGAAACAAATTTGCAGAATAATCATGTCCTCCAATTTTGGTGTAATTAAATTTATTTTGAAAAGTTATCATAGTTTGATGTTCCATACCTGAATTGGGAACTTCTGCTATTCCAATTTTTTCTTTTACCCATGGATATTCTCCAAAATATTTTTCTAATACTCGAGAATCTCTTTCTTTTAATTCAATTAATTTTTGAGCATGCTCAAAATCTTCTTCTAAAACATAAAACTGAATTGGGACTACATTCCCATTAATAGTTGTATAATCTTTACTTACGACTTTATATTTTCCAATATTGAAGAGGATACAATAATTGCTAATAGTGTAATTTGTTTTCCAGTGGTACGTTTTTTTATTTTTTTTGTTAGTTACTTTTTTCAAAAGGCCTGGCCCGGCAACAACTAAATTTTCAGGAACCGTTATGAACATATCAACCCCTTCATTTGGCTCGTCACTCGGATGATCTTTACAGGGAAAATATATTCCACCTCCTTCTTTCTGGCAATTTATTGCAACCCAAGGATTTCCAGAACTATCTTTTGTCCATGTAAAACCACCAGTCCACGGCGGCTTCACAGCAACAGGAGGTTCTCCACCATATTCAATTTTAACAATTTGTTTTCCCACTTTAAAAGGACTTGAACCAATGATATAAATTTTATCATTAGCATGAGTAAAACTTACTTGTTTATCATTTACTTTAATTTTTTTCACTTCTAATAAATAAACCAAATTAAAAAGTAAAGTATCTGTGTTTTTTGAAAGGACTAACTCAATTGTGTTACTTCCTTCAATTTTTTTGTTTTCAATATCAACATCTAAAACAAGAGTGTAATGCCTAATATCCATAATGGCTTGCAATGGATTTAATTTTCCACCAGAGGACATATAGCTTATGTCTCTATTTTGAGCATTGGCTAGTCCAGCAATTAAACAACTAATTATTAAACATGAATTTATTATTTGCATATCTTCCTTTTTAATTATTGAAGTGAATTATTTATTTTTTATTGGTTTCGTTTTTAATAACACTTCCACCCTTCATTACAAAATTAATATTTTCCAATTCGGAAATATTAACTAGTGGATCATTTCTTACTGCAACAATGTCTGCAAATTTACCAGATTCTATTGTTCCGACACGATCATCCCAACCAAGAAGATCAGCAGCATTAATTGTTGCGGATTGAATTGCTTGCATCGGCGTCAATCCCCAACGAACCATGTGAAAAAATTGTTTTCCATTCCAGCCATGCGGATAAACACCGGCATCTGTTCCGTAAGCAATTTTAACTCCCGCAAGCACAGCTTTTTTAAAATTTTCTCTTTGCAGTCTGCCGATCAATCTTTCTTTTTCAATTATTTTTTGCGGATAACCCATTGTTGAAAATTCTGCTAAAATATAATCGTCGTTATAAACATCGGCAACTAAATATGTACCACGTTTAATCATCATCTGAATTCCTTCATCGTCAATTAAACTTCCATGATCAATTGAAGCAACTCCGGATTTAATTGCACGCTTAATTCCTTCTGCACCATGTGCATGTGCTGCAACTTTTTTTCCCCACATTGCTGCCTCTTGTACAACAGCATTCATTTCTTCCTGTGAATATTGTGGAGCGCCGACAGATTCTTCTTCGGAAAGGACTCCGGCCGTTGCAATCATTTTTATAACATCAGCTCCATTTTTAATTTCTGTTCTGATAAGTTTTTTAATTTCATCAACACCATCTGCAATCCCATCAAAATTATTAAAATGTATGTATGGTGAAAATCCAGTCAAGTCGCCATGGCCACCAGTTGAACCAACAGCCAATGTTGCAACTTGCATTCGGGGACCAATAATTTTTCCTGAGTTCACTGCATTTCGCAAAGCAACATCAACATATTCTCCGGCGCCAAGATCGCGAATAGTTGTAAATCCAGCTTCAAGAGTTTTCCTTGCATAAATATGCGCAGTTACCGCATGATCAATTGGTGATTTTCTAAAAATATCATTTAAATAATTTTCCGGCTGAAATACGATATGTGTGTGGCAATCAATTAATCCGGGAAGAACTGTAAAATTTGAGAGATCAATTATTTTTGTATTGGCTAGGATTGTTTTAGAAATAACTTCAAGAGGGCCAACCTCTTTAATTTTTTCACCTTCAATTAAAATTCCTTGCGATTCAAGAACTTTTCCCGATCGAACATCAATTAATTTTCCCACTTTAATTAATATTAAATTTGTAGAACTAGTTTGCGAGTTTAAATTATAAACAAATACTAAAAAAATTAAAATTAATTTAGTTTTCAATTTTTACTCCAATTTGTTTATACCAACTTAATTTATCCCAATAGCCATGCTGTAAAACAATTTTTCCTTTTTGAATTTTAAAAAATCCACAACCACGTTGATAAGATTTCTTTTTAGTTGGTTTAATTTTTCCAATTGGTTTCATCATTGTTGACCAACCACTCCACTCAAGAGCAACCCATTCACCATCTTGTAAAATATTTATAGGGATGCAAGTCATATCCGGGAAAGTATAAAAAGTATCTTCAAGCATTATCTGAATTCTCTTTTTCCCTTTGACTGGTTTTTCAGCCACTTGATCATTCACAGCATTTGTGGCATAAAGCGTTGCAAGTCCATTCGCATCATGTTGATTAAAGTAAGTTATCCATTTTAAAACTACATCAAATGGACTTTTGGAAATATTAGTTTTTCTTTTCATCGTTTTATTACAAAATCAGTTTCATACATTGTATAATCGGACTCTTCCATCCCGAGTTTAGCATAAACTTCTCTTGCATTTTTATTATTTCTTTCAACATACAACCTAATTCCACAAACATTACTATTCTTTTTAGATTCATCTAAAACGTAATTATATAATTTGCGATAAATTCCTTTATTGCGAAATTCAGGTAAAACATAAACACTCTGAATCCAAAGAAAAAGTCCATTTCTCCAATCACTCCATTCGTAAGTAATCATTAATTGTCCAACAACAACAGCGTCAATTTCTGCAACAATATAATAACCGTAGTTTGGGTTGTTGAAAAGATTATGCACACCATTTTTTGCAATAGTTTCATTAAGTGTAATATTTTCTGTTTCAAACGCCATTGCTTTATTAAATGAATTTATACTTTCGGAATCATTTATAAGTGCTTTACGGATAAAAATATTCATTTTATATTTTTTAATAAGCAACGATTTATCATTTTATTTTTTCTGCTATAATTTCCAAAACAGTTGGTGTAATAAAAAACGATTCAGGGTTATTTTGTGCATTTATTAATTCACTTCTAACATTTGAAACCCATTCTTTTGAAACTTTTCCAAGTTCAAATAATCTATCGACATGAGTATAAACAAAAGTGAAAGGCCACTGCCAAATTAAATCACTTGGAGTTGCACTAAAAACGTGTGGTTTGGTTGAAGTAATTTTAAAACCATTTTCCGCTAAAAGTGTTGGCAAAACATTTGCAATATTTGGCTCGCCACCAGATTCTCGCCAGTTCTTAACTACATTTTCTACAAATGTTATTAAAGCATTACTTTGTGGTACAAGTCTAAACGATTCATAGTTTATGTATTCATAAAATATTGCAACTCCACCGTTTCTAAGTGATTTATTAATTTTATCAATTAATAATTTTGGATCTGAAACAAAACACGCAACCCAACGACACCACGCTGCATGGGCAGTTATATTTGGGAAATCATCTGCAATCAAATCAAGATTGTAAACATTTAAATTTTGCAAATTTTGTTCTTCTTTAATTTTTGAAATATAATTTGTAAAATTTACAGACCGTTCGATTGAATAAACTTCTCCAGCTTCTCCAACAATTTGTGAAAGATCAAAAGAAGCGTAGCCAGGTCCCGCTCCAATATCTATAACTTTACTTCCGGAAGAAATTCCTGATCTCTTCCAAGCCTCCAACACATACGGCTTCCAAATATCGTGTTGAAGTTTTAATCTCTCTAATTCTGTTAAATCAGTTCCAAGAAAATAATCTTTATTATTCTTCATTTTATTTAGAATATTATAAGCAAATTTTTCCAAGTATAGTTGATTTACTTGCACCAGTTACATTCGGAATGTTTGATGGGTTTCCGGAAATTGTTTCGTTCGCAAGAAGAGCAAAACAAATTGCTTCTTTAGTTTCAATATTAACTCCAAATGAAATTGAAGTTAAAACTTTTGATTTAGAAAAATAAAATTTTAATCTTTTCATAATAAATAAATTATTTGCACCTCCGCCACTTACAATCAACTCATTGATCGTACAAAATTTTTCAGCAAATCTTTTATATTGGTCGTAAATAGTAAAAGCAGTTAAATCAGCTACAGTTGCTATAATATCTTCTTTAGAATAACCTTTTGAACTAAGAATTATTTTTTCGACAAACTTTATTCCAAATTCTTCACGACCGGTAGATTTTGGCAATAATCGATTGAAATAGGAATGCTTTTTTAATTCATTTAATAATGGAAGAATAATGTCACCACGAAAAGCAACTTTCCCGCCGTCATCAAAATTTTTATTAAAAAATCTTTTCATCAACGCATCAAGTACCATATTCCCGGGACCAGTATCAAAAGCAAGCACTTCATTAACTTTACATTTTTTTGGAAGAAGCGTGATGTTCGCAATCCCTCCTATATTAAGCAACGCTCTGTTTGAGAAATTAGATTTGAAAACTATCCAATCAAAATATGGAACCAATGGAGCTCCTTGTCCACCGAGAGCCATATCAGCAACACGAAAATCTCCAATAGTAGTTACGTCGGTTAATTTTGCAATTGTTGAAGGGTCACCAATTTGTAAAGTTGATCTGTAAAGTTTTCCACCAATATTTTTTCCATTTGGAATGTGATGAATTGTCTGACCATGAGAACCGATTAAGTCAATCTGTTTCATTGAAAGCCCCGCAGAATGAACAGCTTTTTTTACAGCATCAGAAAAATAATGAGCAACAACAACATTCAATGAACTTATAATATCAACAGTCCCTTTCCCAGGAGTTGAATTTAATAAAATTAGTTCTTTTATTTTTTTTGGATAGGTAACAGTTTCAAAAGAGAGAAGTTTAAATTTTGTAGAAACACCCTTTCCCTTTATCGAAATAACAGCAGCATCAATACCATCTACAGATGTTCCGGACATTAACCCAACAACAATTTTATTATTTTTTTTTATAAGTTCAGAGAGAGTTGCCATTATAGTTATTTGCTATTATGTTAAATAATTATGAAAGTTAAAACCAAAAAAGAAAAGAAAAAAATATTACTTGGAGCTCATATGTCGTCGGCTGGAGGTGTGCATAAAGCCGTAGAAAGAGCTGTTTCAATTGGATGTACAGCTCTGCAATTATTTACAAAAAATAATAATCAGTGGTTTGCTAAAAAATTAGAAGATGAAGTTATTGAAAATTATAGAAAGAATATTGGAGACGCGGATCTAAGCGGTGTAGTTTCCCATGATTCTTATTTAATAAATCTTTGTGCAGCAAATTCAGATATTTTAAAAAAATCGCGAGCTTCATTTCAAGACGAACTTGAAAGGTGCGAACTTCTTGGAATTCCATATTTGAATTTTCATCCTGGTGCGCATGTTGGTGCAGGTGAAGAAGAAGGGCTTAAAAAAATTATTGAAAGTCTCGATATTATTCATGACAAAACAAAAAACTTTAAAGTTTTAAGTGTTGTTGAGGTTACTGCCGGGCAAGGAACAACTCTTGGTTATAAATTTGAACAGATAAATAAAATAATTACCGGAGTCCAACAAAAAAATAGAATGGCAGTTTGTATTGACACTTGCCATATTTTTGCGGCTGGATATGATATTTCAACTGAGAAGGGTTATGAAAAAACCTTTAAAGAATTTGAAGAGATTGTTGGATTAGAAAAGTTAGTCGCCTTTCATGTGAATGATTCAAAAAAAGGACTCGCTTCAAAAGTTGATCGGCATGAACATATTGGCAAAGGCGAAATTGGTTTGTTGGGATTTAAACTTTTGATGAACGATGAACGATTCGATCATATTCCAAAAATTCTTGAAACCCCAAAAGAAGAAGACATGCTCGATGATGTTGAGAATATGAAAATTCTGAAGAAGTTAATTAAGAAATAAAACATCTACAGAATAAAATTACATTCTCCACAAATACGAAGCTTTAATAAACAACCCTCTTTTCATTTCCAAAAATTCAGTTGAAGAATAATTATTATTTACATCATCAACATTTTTTTGATATAAAGAACCATAACCAACATATAAAGTTGTAAAAGGAATATATGTGAATGAACTTAAAAAATCAGTAAGTAAAGTTCGTTTGTAATCGTTGTATTCAGTGATCCCGCGCAAAAAGAAATATTGGTTCAGTTGGTATGTTAATTTTCCACGGAAAATTGGATACTCATAAATTTTAGAATTATCTGCTGTTTTGTAAAAGGCAACATGTGTTGCATTCAAATTTACATCGAGTTGATTCCAAGGTTGAAAAGTTATATTTGTATTAATTCTACTATTATAACCCTGATAAGACTCCGAATAATTAATTGATTTACTAATTCTATAATTAAGTGAAACATTCAACTGTTTTGTAAATTGTCCCCCACCAGTCACATTAAAGCCACTTGTTTCAAATTTTTTAGAATTAAATATTTCCGTTGAATAATTAAACCGTGTTGAAAAATTTAAATTATTAAGTACAAACAATTTAATATTAATTGAATTATAATATTCCCAAAGATCAGAAAATGAATCTTTAGTCTGTACCGAATAAAAATCAAGATCAAATCTTTTCACCAACGCTGAAGAAGTATAAAATTTTGGAGTGTATCCACCAGAAATAGAAAAAATACCTGTACGTGTTTGATATCCGGCTTCAGCAGAATAATTTTTTGAAACATTCGAGGCGGCAATATGATAATCCAAATCTCGAGTTGTATATCTATAACTTAATAGATACGAATTGCCAAAACTATTTTGAGTTGAATCGTTCAATTTAGTTTCAGAAAATAATGTTTGATAAGTAGCGAAACTTGATGGCGTAACACGAATCATTCCATCAACTCCTGCAACTCTATTATAGTGATTATCCATTTCTCTGCCTGTATAAATTCCACCCAAATAGCTGTCATCTTCTAACGAATATTTATATCGAATTATTGGGAAAGTTGCAGTGCTGCCAGTTGTGTTTGAGTTTGCATCTAATAATTCATCAACAGCAAAAATAGATGCAATTGTAGATTTATCGGAAAGTTTTCCTGTAAGTTTTAAGCCAACTTTCGGATTAACAATGGTTCTTGTGTGAACAGCCATACGATCGTGAGAAGTTCCAGCGAGATTAAAAATTTCTGATCCTTCTAAAAAAAATGGACGCTTTTCAGGAAAAAATAATCCGTAACGTAAATTTAAATCTACTTGTCCGGCGTCAGCTTCGACTTGACTGAAATCGGGATTGTAAGTTGCATCTAAAATTAAATCCGAAGTAATCCCATATTTTGATGTTAAGCTAATTTCATTTTTAGAAAAATCTTTTACCAAATTATTATTAACTGATTTAAATTTATTATTTAATGTTGTTGAAGGAATTAACTCGAACAAAGTGTAATGCTCAATATCAGAAAATTCCATCGGTAACATTTGAATTAAAAATTGATATCCTTTTTTCGGATCGAGCGCTGGGTAAGTTGCTTGTTCAGATCTGCGACTTACTCTTCTTTCAAAAACCACTGACATTGTAACTGGATTTGTATCTTTATATCTAATACTTTTAAATGGAATTTGGATTTCAATATTATAACCTTCGTTATGAATTTTCCCGGCACTGTACCAAACAAAATCTACGCCATGATCTTCCGCTTGTGCTGCAAATTTGCTATCTGCTTGAATTCCAAGTGGATTTACATAAAACCCATAAATAGTTTGTTTATCGTTAAATGAATCAAGATTTATACAAACCCAATCATGAGGTCGCAAATTATCTCTATTTGTAATTTCTGCTTTAATTGTTTTTGGATCTGGATCGAAACATTTAAAGGCAAAATATAAATTTTCTTTGTCGTACGAAGTTAATACAACAGTTGATTCCGGCATTACTTTTCCAAAATCAGGAATAAATGTTCTGAAGCCAGTAACCATTACTGCATTCTTCCAAACATCGTCATCTAAATTCCCATCTATTATTGGTTTCACAGAAGTTGGTATTGGTTTTAAAATTTCACCACCGCTTGAAAAGTTTGTGAACAATATTATTAATAAAATAATTTTGGTTAACATTTTTATTTTCTTTCGTTTATAATTTTGAAGATGAATTTCTACTGATAATGCTTCATTTCCAAGTATAATTATGATCTAATTTTTAGTTGACTACTTTTATGAAAATTGGTTAAGCTTAAATAGAATATTAAATCCTGTTAAAATTATAATTAAACAGGTTGTTTTTGTAAATAATCGGAGGCTATTATGAAAAAATATATTCCATCCGTCTATCAGCAAATATTACTTTATTCATTTCTTGGAGTTTGGTTATGGGCGGCAATAAATCCCAAACATCCTGGAGATTGGTTGTTAGAAAATTATCTTGTTTTTATTTTTACTCCAATTATTTTGCTAACGGGAAAATATTTTCGTTTTTCAAATTCTTCTTACACGTTAATAACAATTTTTATGATACTCCATGTTGTCGGTTCTCATTACACTTATGCCGAAGTTCCATTTGGTTACACATTACAAGCTTGGTTCGGCTCAAATAGAAATATGTACGATCGCCTCGTCCATTTTTTATTTGGATTTTTACTCGCATATCCAGTTCGAGAAGTTTTTGTCCGTCTTGCAACCGTAAAAGGAATTTGGGCTTATTATCTTCCTTTGGATCTCACACTTTCTCTTTCCGCTTTGTTTGAAATTATTGAGTGGTTAGTTGCTTCAATTGCAGAACCATCTGCCGGGATTGCATTTCTTGGAAGTCAGGGAGATATTTGGGATTCGCAAAAAGATATGTTACTCGCTGGAGGGGGTGCGGTTCTTACAATGATTATTATTGCATTAATTAATATGAAGTACAATCCGGGATTCTGGAAAGAGATGAAAGAAAGTTTTCATATCCCGGAAGGAGACATGCCACATGGCGAAGTAACATTTCGCAGTTGGCGGAATAAAAAATAGTTCCAAATTAAAAAATATTTATTTATCTAACTTCATTGTACGCACAGAAATGTACGTTTGATTTTCTGTTGAATGATAAACTCGTTGAGTGGTTTTCTGAAAATCACTATCATCAGCATTATAAATATCTAAAAACTTACCGGGGTTTCTATCTGCAATCGGGAACCAACTACTTTGTATTTGAATCATTAGTCTGTGACCACGTTTGAATGTGTGCATTATATCTTGCAACTCAAATTCAACTTTGGTGATTTTATTTGGAATCATAGCTTTTGGATTTGACCAATTTCCATCGCGATATTTTGAACGCATAATTTCAGCGCGTACAAGTTGTTGATATCCGCTCATTTTAGCTTTTCTCGGATTTGGTTTTGTATCTTTTGCAGAATCGGGATAAACATCAATAACTTTTACGACCCAATCGCAATCTGTTCCACTTGTTGAACCGGAAATATGTGCAGTAATTGCTCCCACAAAAGTTAATTCATCGTTTAATATTTCTGTTTGAAAAGTAATTACATCCGGTCGACGCGAAGCAAATCTCTGATCTTCAACTTTGTATAAGGTTCCCATACTAATTGAAATATCTTGAGTAAATGGGACCGGCTTATTTGGATCATTAACATATTCAGAAAAAGAATTTTTATTTTTTGAAGCTGTTTTTGAAATTGAGCCATCAGATTGCAAATAAAAATTTTCTGATTTACTATTTGCAGGAGGATATTCATTAAACCTATGCCACTTGTAACCACCAGTTTCAAAAATAGTTGCTTCCGCAAGAGGGTTTGTTCCTTTTCCTTTTAAATAATAATTGAAGAATGGAAGTTCAATATTTTCTCTAAACCACAAAGAAGCTTTTTGTTCCCATCGAATATCTCCGAGCGTATCGCCATTACTTCTTGCCCAACCACCATGCGTCCAAGGTCCCATTACTATATAGGTATTTTGTGGAACAGATTTTTCGCCAGCTTCATAAAGTTTTAATGGACCGTACAAATCTTCTGAATCGTACCAACCGCCAACAATCATAGTCACCGGTTTAAAATTATTAAAGTGTGCTGCAACATTTTGGCTTTTCCAATAATCATCATAATTGCCATGTGCCATCTGTTCATTCCAAATTGATAACGAGTCGTGAAAATATTTTTTATTTGCATTTTTCAGTGCACCCATTTCAAGAAAAAATTTATATCCATCTTCAGTTCCAAATTGAATTCCAGGTTTGTATTGTTGAGTTGGTCCACTTCTTTCTCTTTTAAATCCATTCAAAAATCCAAATGCATGTGGAAGAAAAAACACACCATTATGATGAAAGTCATCACCAAGATAAGTGTCGTTCATTGGTGCTTGCGGAGAAGTTGCAATTAAAGCGGGATGATTGCTTAAAGTCCCAACAGCGGAATAAAAACCAGGAAAAGAAATTCCCCACATACCAACTTTACCATTATTGTTTGGAATATTTTTAACCAACCAATCAATCGCATCGTAAGTATCGGAACTTTCATCAATATCATTTTTAGAAGTTTTATTTTTCTTTTGTGCGCGCATCATTTCAAAATCACCTTCAGACATATATCGACCACGTACATCTTGATGAACAAAAATATATTTTTCATCTGCAAATAATTGTGTTGGACCAACCATTCCGCGATATTTATCTTCACCGTAAGGCGCAACGCTATATGGTGTTCGATTAAACATTATGGGAAATTGTTGAGTTGAATCTTTTGGAGTATAAACAGAAGTAAAAAGTTTTACTCCATCCCTCATCGTAATCATAAATTCTTTTTTATTGTAATGTTGTTTAACGTCAAACTGTTGTGAATAAAGAATTGTTACAGAAGAGAGACAAATTATAAATAATAACTTTTTCATTAAATACTCCTTAATTGTAGTTTATGATTATTTAGAATTATAATAGAAAAGAAAATATATCAAAATTATTTTAGTAACAACAAAATAGAGCTGTTTGCAAAACTACAAACCAATATCGCTGGATATTTTTTGCATTGACTGAAGTACGATTGCAATAAAATCACGAAGTGGAATTTTTAACTTCTCTTCACACAATTCTATTTGCGATCTTTTCGCGCCGGCAGCAAATCCTTTTGCATTCCATTTATTTTGGACAGACTCTAAAGTTACCGAATTCAATTTTTTATCAGGCTTGACAAGCGCAACTGCAACAATTAATCCTGTTAATTCATCGCAACAATATAAAGACCATTCAAGTAATGTTGATGGTTCAGGATTTCCATCGATATATTGCCAACCATGGGAAAGTATTGCATGAGTTATTTCTTCTGAAGCACCAAGTGGAATTAGCCATTCAACAATTTGATGAGTGTGGCGAGTTAAATCTTTTTGTACAAATTCATAATCACCATCATGTAACAATCCAGTGATTGCCCAAACTTCTTCTCTTTCAGAATTATATCCAAGCGATGGAACTTCCAAAGTATTATAAAGTGCTCGCATTGAAGTTTCAACTGCATAACAATGTCGGCGTAAATTAACACTGCTCATTTTTGAATGAAGAAGTTCTATAGCTTGATTTCGAGTTATCATATTTTATTTTGAAAGCAACTTTTCTAATTTATAGTTTGCTCGTTTCATAAACACCTTTTTCTTTTCACATTCATCTGCAGAAGGTAGTTTTGAAAATTGCACAACGACAGTTGTTTCCCCTTTGCTTTTACATAAAAGTCAACATCTACGAATGTTTTATAATCAACCCAAATTAACCGAAGTGATTTTTGGGAAGTTGATTTTCGAATAGTAAAACTTTTATTTGTAAGCCATTTTGAAATTACTGGTTTATTTATCCAGCTATCAAAAACTCTTTCGATTGGAAAATTAAATACTTTGCTGATAGAAACTTTAAAAGTTTTACCAGATTGATATAAAGCTCTATTCTTATATTTTTTATCGAATTGAACAGTAATCATCTGTTCCCACCAACCTGTCCCCTTTAAATATTTATGTAGAACTAAAACTATTTCCTGGCGAGAAAGTTTTTTACCGCCGACTTTTAAAATTATAGAAAACCATTTTTCCCAATATTTCCCAGTAGCTTTTAAAATAGATTCATTAAATGCATCAATGTATACTACTTTTATTTTTTTTGACTGTAAATAACTTTCATAAAACTTCATACTGGATCTATGAAAGGCAATTTTCCTTTTGTGAAAATTATATTGCCTGAAGTAGAGCCACTCTTCTATCAGATATATCGTATTGCATGTTGATGCCAAAATATTTTGCTCAAACAATTGATGTGGAAATACAATACCTGTTTTACTCATGTTGTTTTTTATTCATTCTACATTTATCACTACAATATTTTACTTCATCCCAAACCTTTTCCCATTTTTTACGCCAGCTAAAAGATCTTTTACAAACTACACAAATCTTTTGAGGTAAAAATTCTTTTTTAATCTTTTTCATTGTTAAGGAAGAGGAGTTTATTTATTCGTTTATGGTTTTGCATATGGCAATCGGCCAATCGGGTTGGAAGTATAATAGGCGTCTAATCCCTGACTAATTAAAACATCCGCTGCAGATAAATTTACAAATCCATCATCGCCAACAAGTTCATCACTTAAATTTACCTCCATAATACTACCCACAATAAGTATCGTTCCGTTAATTTTTATTGGAATTATTTCTTCTAATTTCATTGCGATTTTTACCACAGCTTCTCCTACAAATGGAGCACTACAAGCTTCCTGATATTGAGGCGTTAAGCCAACTTTTTCAAATTCAGAAACTCCTTTCTCATACCTAGCCGAAGTTTGATGTGCTTTTTTGTAAGCTTCAGCATTCACAAAATTTAGGGTATACTCTTTGGTATCTAATATATTTTGGAGTGTATCTCTCTGCACGCTATCAGGTCGGTTTATTAAACCAAATAATGCTGGATTAGCGCCTAAATGAATAAGTGAATTAAAGATAGCTAAATTGTTATTTCCGTCAATTGATTTAGTTCCTACCAATACCGCTTGTCTAAAACCTGCTAATGAGTTGATAAATGCTGTTCTATAACGCTGCTCTAATTGTTCTATTTCTTTTTTACGAATTAGCATTTGTTTATTTAAATGTGTTTAATTGCTTCTCTACTTTTTTCCAATATCCAAAAAATGATGGATAGTATTCCGTAACATTTTCGGCAATCCATTCCCTTGGTTCTTCATTTCCTATGTAGCCGATATTAAGTGGATGTTCTTTGTAATAAATAGTTCTTAAGTTGTACCTGTTGGCAAAGGATTGAAAAGAACCAACAAATACTTGTATGCCAGGAATATTTTTGCTCAATGCCAGCATAAATTCTATACAGGTTTTACTTACTGGATATTTTGAAAAAAAATCGGGTTCAATCAATAAAATTCTGTTGCCTTGTTCATCTTTATGCCAAAGCGGATCGAGATTATAGTAATTGTAAATAAAAGCTGGCAGTGCCTCATTTATGTTTATTGCTGAAGCTACAGGCAAATTTATTTTAGGTTCAAAATTTTGAGTGGTCAATAATGGAGTAGGGGTATCCATTGTTTCCAAAAATTCATATGGTTTATCGAGGTAGGTGTTAGATTGATTGGTTGCAGTGAACTTGTTGATGTTTTCCTGATTGGCATAATATTTTTTACTGCTATTGGTGCCTGCTACCCATTGCCAACTGCAATAGTTACTAGCCCAATCTCCATCAAGCAAGTAGTAATACATCCATTGCGCGGGCTTATACCAATGTGATTGGGCAATATTACATACTAACGAAGCTGTATACATTCTGCAGTGATTGTGCATGTATCCGGTGTCGTATAATTGTTGAATGGCGTTATCAATTCCTTCAATTCCTATGCTTGCATTTAAAACCTGAATAGGCAATTCATTATTCGACACTCTTTGCTGTTGTTGTCGGATATCTTTGTGTAAATCTTTATGTTGTCCTACTCTCTGAAAATAATCCCGCCAGCATAACTCCTTTGCAAATTGTTCTATCTGATGCAATTCAAATCCCTTTACTAACATCTGGTTAAGCACCTGTTTGGTACTGATAACACCTCGTGATATGTAGGGTGATAAATAGGTAACTGCTCCATTAAGATAATTCCTGGTTTTGCCATACTGAACCGGATTAACTTGATCAATTTTTTGGAGAATAGTTTTGTAATCACTTGCAAAATTGGCTTTCATTTTACCACTTGCTAATTTTATTCATAGAAATGGATTTTTGCAAGCTGGATTTAAAACGTTCTATCTTAGGATTTCTTTTTTGTGCATGCTTTTGGCTAACACCACTGTTTACTCTCTTTCGCCATAAATTAAAACTGCTGTGCTTTAATTCTCTTCGCATAAGTGCAATTACATCTGCTTCTGAAAAATCAAATTGTATTTTTATGGCTTCAAAAGGTGTTCTGTCTTCCCATGCCATTTCAATGATTCTGTCAATATCTTTTTGTTCCATCAAATTGAATTTTTAAAATGAAATTCGTCTCCAATTTACAGTAATAGGTGAGCCCTCAGCAACAATAACCGATTTTGCTTGTACATTTTTTAAAAAAGAAAAGTCAGCACCATACATTGCCTCAAAGTTGCAATTAATTTCATAGTCAAGCACTTTATTCACCTGCCACCTTGGATGGTTCACTTTGTATTCTTGTGAATGTTGATTGTTGACTTTAGTGTACCCGTAGTAATGTTCAAAAATGAATTCTTCTATACTGCCAAGTTGCATTTGTTCTTTTTCCACACCGGTATTTACTGCAATATGATTCCATTCATTTTTTATTTTCCATTCATACTTTATCTTCTTTGAACTATTGGTAATAGCTATTTTATTTTTTGTAGGAATAGCGATGTAATGTTCTTTATATAATTTATTGGCAAGCCAGGCTACGGCTTTATAGGGAACAGTTTCGTTGATAAATACCACACCTCTTTTTATGGAATTTCCTTCAATTCTTTTTACATAAAAACGCAGATTGATTTCTTCAAAGGTTCCTAAAAACGGAATGGGTATATGGAACAGGCTTGTTTTTTTAAACATAAAACCAACAAGACTAACATATGTTTTATCATCGTAAAAATCCAATTCAACACCTTTAGGCAAATATGGTTTTAATATTTCAGGATCAATGGCATAGTTTGCCATAATCAAATTTTCCCAACGGGCTGATAAGAAAGTATCGGTCATGTAATTTTGTGAGGTTTTGAAAATATACATTCCTCCGTCAATATGTAAATATTTGCCCGGCTTCCCACTGAATTAGGAGTTAAGTTATTCAAATCATATTTGGTAAATTCTTTTACGATATTATCAAAACGAAATATCCAGACATGTGCTATTGATAAAGCAACTATCAATTGAGGGACGATGGAGTAATTAGTCAATTTTTTTGGTTATAATTTTTCTGTTTATTATTGTTTTGCATAACTTTAAGAGTTTCATTTTTTTTATTTCTCATCTTTGCCAAGCACGTGTTATGGGCTGATTTTCTTCCTCGGTTGACGTGCAATTCAGAGAACAATTGTCCTAAAAGTTAAGTTTATTCTTGGTTTGTTGGTGAGCTTTGTCGGTGGAAGTCGATGTAGCCAATTCGTTTGTGTAATATCTTTCATTACCAATAAACTTCCGTGTTCTAGAATTAATGAAATAGTTTCTTTTGTTTTTTTATGCTTGAATGCAAATTTGCGTTCTGCCCCAAAACTCAATGATCCAATTGCTCCATTTTTCTTTAAAACTTTTTCAGCATCACTATGCCACGCCATTCCTTCTTCGCCAGTGTGGTATAAGTTAAGCAAACAGGAATTAAACTTTTCGCCTGTTTTTTCTTGGACGATTGATTTTAAATCTAATAATTCAGTTGTCCAAGTTAAGGCTCGTTTAGTTGTGTTAGAATATTTGTATTCAAAATTAGTGTCGCCATACCAAGCTACTTTTCGTTTTGTTACTATCAGTTTTCCGTATATAATAGCCTGGTCATTTTTCCATTCGATTGTCTTCATTAAACTGTCGAAATAGTGATTTGCTTCTTTGTTTGTCAGCAACTTCCCGTAATAATTTATTATACCATCTTTAGGTAATAAATTTTCTAAAAAGTCTATTTTGTTGTTAAATAAATCCATTTTTTGTATTCTGTTTTCAAACAATGTTTTCGATGTCGATTGTCGTTTTTAATAGCTTCGTTTTCTGATGCAAAGAAAACTCTATTTTCTCGTTTTTCGTTGTCCACTTATATTTAACTATTGCTTGAACTCCAAGTCCCCTTCAGGGTCTAACCAACTGTAAGTATGGTATTTATCATTTTCGTATAAAATCAATTAACGTGCCTGTTCCATTTTTTGTATTACAGGAAAAGAACATTGAACAATCGAAATGCTTGAAATAATTAAAATAAAAGAATAGAAAGGTTCTACGAAAATCCCAATAAGCATCACGGAAGATGCCCATATAAATAAATTTCCACTTAGTAAGTGAGTTTTATTCCAAACATTATCACTATTAATTTTTGCGATAAATAAATGCGAGCAATGTTACCGAGCCGCACGCAATTAAACTTACAACCATACCCCACATTAAGGTAAAGTCATTTTGGATGTATCCGTACAAAATGCCTACTATTTGCAGGACATTAAATCCACCAAAGGTTAAAATAGAAAAATCTTTTGCACTTTTGGTTTTCAATATTTTTATTATTTGAGGGATAAATAATCCAGCGTTTACCAACAAGCTTATTCCGAAGAGCCAAGTTATTAATTCTTTCATAGAAATAATTTACAATAATTAAGATTAAAGTTCAATTTTGTCTGAAATATCTTTCAATAAAAATATTATTTGCTGCAAACGTTCTTCGTTGCTGGCGGATTTAATTTTACCATATAAAACTGATTTCTTGTTTTCTTCCTTAAAAAATAACTTATGTGATAAAGTAGGGATTACAGCAATAAATTTTTGAAAAAAACCACCTTCGTAAAAAGAAACATTTTCTTTTGAGGGGAAATAAAAAGTTGCATTATCTCCGCGGATAATTAATTTTTGTAATTGAATATTTGAAAGCAGTAATCTTAATCGTGCGACTATTAAAAGATTATTTGTTTCAATCGGGAGTTCGCCGAATCTGTCGCGAAGTTCAACATAAAACAGATCAATTTCTTTTTCATTTTTTGTTCGTGCAATTCTTCTGTACAAATCCAAGCGTTCTGAATTATCAGTAACATATTCATCTGAAATAAATGCATCAACATCAACTTCAACAACAGCATCAATTTCTTTTTTGGATGAATCTGAATTAACTTCTTGAAATTCTTCATCTTTCAATTCTGCAACAGCTTCATTAACAAGTCGCTGATACATTTCAAAACCCATATCAGCAACGAAACCACTTTGTTCCGAACCAAGTAAATTTCCTGCACCTCTAATTTCAAGATCGCGCATCGCCAAATTAAATCCCGAGCCAAGTTCTGTAAATTCTTCAACAGCTTGTAATCTTCGTAAAGTTTCTTTTGAAAGTGAAGCGAATGGAGGAATCAATAAATATGCATATGCCTGAATATTACTTCTTCCAACACGACCACGAAGTTGATATAATTCCGCCATTCCAAATCTATCTGCGCGATTAATTATTATTGTATTCACACTCGGAATATCAATTCCCGATTCAATTATTTTTGTAGAGACAAGCACGTTATATTTTCTTTCCATAAAATCTATCATAACTTTTTCCAATTTATGCGCATTCATTTGTCCATGAGCAACACAAAATCTGGCCTCCGGAACAAAATCCTGAATCATTGAAACAATTTGTTCAATCGAACTAATTCGGTCGTGAACAATATAAACTTGTCCACCGCGATGAATTTCCCGAATTATTGCTTCGCGAATAATTGTTTTATCAAAGACGGCAATTTCTGTATGAATTGGATAACGATTTCGTGGCGGAGTTGAAATAATTGACAAGTCGCGCGAACCCATTAATGAAAATTGTAAAGTTCTCGGAATTGGTGTTGCGGTAAGTGTTAATGTATCAACAGAATTTTTTAACGAACGAAGTTTTTCTTTTGCCGAAACTCCGAAGCGTTGTTCTTCATCTATTATAAGTAAGCCGAGATCTTTAAAATTTATATCTTTGGAAAGTAATCGATGAGTTCCAATCACAATATCAACTTGCCCAATTGCAATTTGTGCAATTGCATTTTTAATTTCTTTTGCAGAACGAAATCGGGAAAGAACTTCGATCCGCGTAGAATATCTTCCGAGCCGATCTAAAAATGTATTGCCATGTTGCCGTGCCAGTATTGTAGTTGGCACAAGAACTGCAACTTGTTTTCCGCTCATTACAGATTTAAATGCAGCACGAACTGCAACTTCAGTTTTTCCAAATCCAACATCTCCACAAATTAATCTGTCCATCGGACTCGAACTTTCCATATCCTGTTTTACAAATAAAGTTGCAGTTGCCTGATCTGGAGTATCGTCGTACATAAAAGAAGCTTCCATTTCTTTTTGCCATGGCGTATCGGCTGAAAAAGCAAATCCGGTAGAATTTTTTCTTAACGCATAAAGTTTAATTAAATCGCGTGCAATATCTTTTATTTTTTTCTTAGCACGTTGTTTAGTTCTGTCCCACTCTTTTCCACCGAGAGTGTTTAATGTTGGAATATGTCCTTCCGCAGAAGAATATTTTTGAATGCGATTTATAAAATTAACATTTACAAAAAGAGTCCCACTATTTGCATACTCTAATTTTACAACTTCCTGTTGATTTCCACCGACAGAAATATATTTCATTCCAAAATATTTACCAATACCATGATCAATATGAACTACAAAATCGCCACCCTTTAAAACGTGTAATTCTTTTTGCGAAATCCCTTTAAATCGTTTTCGTTTCGGATTTTTATGCTGTTTAATCCTGCCGAAAATTTGATGTTCGGTAAATAAAGCAACATTCGAGTTTGGATAAATAAATCCTTCATGGAACTCGCCAGTTACAAAATGAAGTTCATTAATAAATTTTTTTAATTGCTCATTTGAATTTTCATTTTCCTCAACAAGATCAGTTGTATTTAATAATTCCTGAAGACGAGTTGATTCCTCTTTGGTTTCGGAATAAATCCAGATTTCGAATCCTTTGCGATTACACTCCTCAAGTTGATGATTTAAAGTTTTCATACTCCCATGAGAAGCCGGTTGAGAAATGGCAGAAAAATTTATATCTACATTTGAAGTATTAAAAATTTTATGTTCAATTCTTTTTTGTTGTAAAATTAATTTTAAAAAATCATTCATCGATAAATCGGTTGGAATCCCTTCCGATTGAAGTTCATCAAGTTCCTTAGAAAGTTTTATCGGATCATCGTAAAAAATAATTGCTTCATTGTTAATGTAATCGAAGATTGTACTCGTTGATGATGAAGGTTCGAATTTCGGAAGAATAAATATTTCACCAACTTCACGGATTGATCTCTGCGAAAAAATATCGAATTCACGAATCGACTCAACCATATCTCCCCAAAATTCCAACCGATACGGATGTTCGCCGGTAATTGGAAAAAGATCAATTATCCCACCACGAACTGCAAAATCGCCGTAGGTTTCAATAAAATTTTTTCTTGTAAAACCATTCTCTGTTAATATTGAAATAAAGTTTTCGTATTGTAATTCAGAACCACGATATATCGAAATCATTTTCGATTTTATTAAATCAGGAGCAGGAACCTTTGTAGTAATCGCCGCAATGTATGTTACAATTATTATTGGATTGGGAGAAATTAATTTTTGCAGAGATTCAATTTGACTTATTTCGCCTGTCATATCAAACGACTCGGTTGCTAATTTTGGTTCGTAAGATGAAAAGAAAACATTTGCAGAGCCAACTAATGTTGCAAGATCATCTCTAATTATTTCCGCAGATTCTCTTTCGGCAGAAACTACAATTATTTTTTGTTGAAATTCTTTGAATAATTGCGCTGTTATCAAAGCCCAAAGCGAACCGCAAACGCCCGAAATTGTAAATGGCTTTTCAGCAGAAGGTATATTTTCTGTTAATTTCTTGAATTGTTCAGAATGAGATAGTGTTGATAAAATTGATTTAGCCATAAGTATAAACGAACCTATCCCTCACAAAGCATTTATAAATACTTGGTGAAGGAGTCAGCCAAAATAGAAAAAACATAGATACCGAAAAATATTTTCCTACTTTGGTTAAAATGTAAATTAAATACAATAATTAAAAAATGATTCTAACAGATAAACAAATATTAACAGAAATAAAAAAAGGAACAATTATTATTTCGCCATTTAATAGGAAATTTCTTGGCTCAAATAGTTACGATGTTCATTTGGGAAAAAATTTAGCTGTTTATAAAGATGAAATTTTGGATTCAAAAAAACATAATAAGATTAAACACTTCCAAATTACAAAAGATGGATTTATACTTCAACCACATATGTTATATCTCGGAGTTACAGAAGAATATACTGAGACACATGAGCATGTCCCTTTTTTAGAAGGGAAAAGTTCAATCGGGAGATTAGGAATTGATATTCACGCAACCGCAGGGAAAGGTGATGTTGGTTTTTGTAATTACTGGACTTTAGAAATTTCTGTAAAGCAACCTGTTCGTGTTTATGCCGGGATGCCGATTGGCCAGTTAATTTATTTTGAAGTAAGTGGAGAAGTAGAGGTTTCGTATAACAAAAAGAAAAATGCAAAATATAACCACCTCTCTAAAAAACCAATCGAGTCGATGATGTGGAAAAATTTTTAAAAGGAATATATTTCTGTATTCTTAAAACAAATGAAGAAACAATAACACAAAAATTAGTTTTGATGAAGTAATGCTTACCGCCTGAGGCAGGCAGGCGACAAGCTCAGCATGACGATTATAATGTGTCACTCTGAGCCTGTCGAAGAGTGTCATTGCGAATCCCGATTTATCGGGATGAAGCAATCTTGCACTAATAAAAATGTTAATTGCTAATTGTTTATTGTTAACTGCTCATTGTAGGAGTGCTTTACTTTTAAACAATAGTTAATTACATTTGTACAGAAATGAATAAGTTAATTTCAGCATTAGTTTTAGTTTTTTATACAACAACAAGTATTGGTTATTTAATTTCTACACATTTATGTGCTGGGGAAATTTCATCGATTAAATTTCATACTTCAAACTCCGATACTATAAGTTGTGGCTGCGACGAGGAGAGTGAAAAAGATAATTGTTGCCAAAATGAATTCAAAAACTTTAAGCTCGATACTGAACAAAAAAAGAATGATAAGCAGAATTTAACTTTTGATAAAAAAAGTGTTCGCAAGATTTCTACTGAACACTCCAACAATTTCTTTCGACAATATTCACAAGTTTTATTTTTAGAAAAAAACACTCCAACAAAACTCGCCTCGCTGCAAAAGCTATACTGCACATACCTCATTTAAAATTTTTTGATTTAGTAGTTTTTTTAATTAACTAATTTATTAATCAAAAAAAATTTAGAGGTATAAAATGAAAATCAAATTATTTTTAGTTTTAACAATACTTTTTTCAACATTAGTTATTCCAAAAGAAAAAAAGGAAATCAAAGTATTTGGTAATTGTGGAATGTGTAAAAAGAAAATCGAAAAATCTCTTAAAATAAAAGAGGTTTATAATTCAAAATGGGATAAAAAAAGTAAAATGCTTTCGGTTGTTTATAACGAAAAAAGTATTTCGCTCGACTCTCTTGAAAAAAGAATTGCCGCTGTTGGTTACGATACAGAACATTACAAAGCAAAGGACGAAGTTTACAACGAACTTCCCGGATGTTGTTTGTATCGAACCGTTGAAGAACACTAAACGACTTAATTAAAAAATAAAGGAGGATTAAAATGAGAATGTTTATTATTCTCCTTTTTGTTCTTTTTATTTCAGCGCTTAATGCACAAGATAAAACTTTAACAGGCGTTGTTATTGAAAAAAACGAAACAGGGGAATTTACGCCACTTATTGGTGCCAGCGTTTACTGGCTTGGTACAACAAGTGGTACAATTTCAGATGAACATGGAGTTTTTAAACTTCAACCAAATAATAAAAGCAATAAATTAGTTGTTGCGTACATCGGTTATCTTCCCGATACTTTAGAAATTGATGATCAGACAAAATTAAATGTAATTCTTAAATCCGATCCAAAAAAAATTGCTGAAGTTGTAATTGAAGGGAGCGTGCAGTCAACAAAGGTAAGTTATTTAACTCCGCAAAAATTTTTGATTATGACCGAGAAGGAACTTTTCAAAGCTGCATGTTGTAATTTATCGGAAAGTTTTGAAACTAATCCATCAATCGATGTTTCATTTAGCGATGCGATTACGGGGACTAAACAGATTGAAATGCTCGGACTTGCGGGCTCGTACACACAAATTACAACCGAAAATCTTCCATCAATACGTGGGCTTACTTCAAATGTTGGGCTTACTTATATTCCCGGAACGTGGATTGAAAATATTCAAGTTGCAAAAGGAGTCGGCTCAGTTGCAAATGGATATGAATCGATAACGGGGCAAATTAATGTTGAACTCCGAAAACCACAAAATGAAGAAGAATCGAAAATGTTTTTAAATTTATTTGGTAATAAAGATTATCGCATGGAAGGTAATTTTAATTATCGGCAGAAAATTACCGACAATATTTCTTCGATGACACTTCTACACACTTCGGGGCAGACAAAAAAAATTGATATGAATGGAGATTCATTTTTGGATATGCCAACTTACAACACAACAAATATTTTTCAGCGATTTTATTTTTCAAATTTGACTGGTCTTGAAGGACAACTCGGAATACAATATGTAAATGATGAAAAAAAAGCTGGCACAAATAACTCAAATTCATTTCTTGTGAATTTAAATTCAAAGCAATTTCGTTTGTACGGAAAAATGGGATATATTTTTCCCGCAAAACAATATCAAAGCATTGGGCTTCAATGGTCATTAACAGAGTATCAACAAAACTCAAATCTTGGTTCAAGGAATTATTTAGGAAATGAAAAAACCGGATACATTAATTTAATTTATCAATCAATAATTGATAATACATATCATAAATTCCGCACTGGCTTAAGTTTACTTTACGATGAGTTTGATGAAACATTTGATAAAGTAAATTTCAAGCGAACCGAAAATGTTCCGGGAGCATTTTTTGAATATACTTTCGATAACGAAAAAGAAGTTTCGGTTGTTGCCGGACTTCGCGCAGATAACCATAATTTATATGGGCTATTTGTTACACCAAGAATTCACATCCGTTACAAACTGAGTGAGGATTTTGTGATCAGATTAATTTCAGGGAAAGGAACTCGTTCGCAAAATATATTTTCGGAAAATATTTCTTACTTCATGAGTAACAGAAATTATAAAATTACAAACGCAAATTCTGATTATGGTTACGGATTTGAAAATGAAGTTGCGTGGAATTATGGAATTAATTTAACGCGCTATTTTATTTTTAATGATAGAGATGGAAACTTTGCAATTGATTTTTACCGAACAAACTTCGAGCATCAAATAGTTGCAAATCTCGATAATGCAAATGAAATTGAATTTATATCGCTGAAGAATGGATCGTACTCAAATAGTTTCCAAATGGAAATTAATTTTCAACCAATTGATATGTTCGATACCAGAATCGCATATCGTTATTTAGATGTAAAGCAAAAAATTAATGACAGTTGGATTAAGAAACCATTTGTTGCCGAGCATCGTCTGTTTATTAATTTAGCTTTCACTTCAGAAAGAGAATCAAGTGAAGATGCGCAAATGCTTTACGATATTACTTTGCAGTGGTTTTCTCCAAAGCGATTACCGGAAACAAAAAATAGTCCGACTGAATATCAAGTAAAAGAATATTCTCCCGGATTTGCATTAGCGAACTCGCAAATAACCCGTTCTTTTTATGAGGGTTTTGATTTGTATTTGGGAATTGAAAATATTTTTAATTTCATGCAAGAGCACCCAATTGTGAGTCACAACAATCCCACAAACCAATATTTCGACTCCTCAATTATTTGGGGGCCGATTTATGGCCGACTCTATTATATGGGATTGAGGTGGAGGATTTAAATTAAATTACTTTATTAAGGGAGGAAAAGAACTTCCCCCTTAATTTATTTCATAACTGATTATTTTCCAGCTAAATTATATAAATCAAATGAACTTTAATTCTAAACTTATTAAAGCGCAGAAAAATTCACTGCTATGTGTTGGATTAGATACAGATCAAGCAAAACTACCAATCCACCTTCGTAAAAATAAAAATGGAATTATTTTATTTAACAAAGCAATTATTAATTCAACAAAAGATTTCGTTTGTGCATATAAAATAAATCTCGCTTTTTATGAATCACTTGGGAAAGAAGGTTGGCATATTTTAAAACAAACATTGAAAGCAATTCCGAAAAATATTATTACAATCGGTGATGGCAAACGTGGCGATATTGGAAATACTGCATCGCAATATGCTAAATCGCTTTTTGATGATTTTGGATTTGATGCAGTAACTGTTAATCCATATATGGGATACGATTCAGTTGAACCATTTTTGAATTATAAAAATAAAGGAATATTTTTACTTGCTGTAACTTCAAATAAAGGGGCATATGATTTTCAGTTTTTGAAAGTCGGGAAGCTACCACTTTATAAACATGTTGTAAAAACTTCTTTAAAGTGGAATAAAAATAATAATATTGGATTTGTAGTTGGTGCGACAAAAAGTTCACAATTAAAAGAACTTCGGAAGTTAGCCCCCAAATCTCCATTTTTAATTCCTGGAGTCGGAGCGCAAGGTGGAAATTTACGAGATGCAGTAAAACATGGATCAACAATAAAAAATAATTTTGCAATTATAAATGTTAGCCGAAGTGTTTTATATGCATCAACTGGGAAAGATTTTGCAATTGCTGCAAGAAAAGAAACAATTAAGCTTGCTGTAGAAATATTAAAATATAGAATGTAATCCCATTATAAGATGAAACTGAGAGAACTAAATCTCTCCGAAAATCTGCTTCGCCATTTATGGAATCAGAAATATCTTATTACAAATAAATTTATAAGTACAACCGGGGAGGAGATTAACGTTAAAAAGTTTGGAGAATTGCATAATGGATTCGGGCCAGACTTTCAAAATGCTGAAATAAAAATAAATGGTATTCGATTTTATGGGAATATAGAATTCCATCGTGATGCAAACGATTGGCATTCACATTTACACAGCACAAATAAACAATTCAACACGACAATACTTCACATTGTGTTAAAGGGAAACAAAAATATTACAATTCAATCAGAAGGTAAAAGGGTTATTCCGACAGTTATTTTGGAAAAACATCTCTCAGAAAATATTTCAAATATTACCGAGCAACTACTACGAGATGAGGGAAAAAAAGTATTCAATCATATTCCTTGCTACACAAAAAATGAAGGTGTTGGTAAAAAATTAATATTGAACATGCTTCCCCAGCTTGCAAAAGAAAGGTTCGATCGGAAAGTTAGTTTTATGAAAGAGGAACTTTATTATTGGATTGATAGATTTACAAAAAGAAATATTAAAAACAGTAACCAAGTTGCCGAACAAAATTTACCATTTAACTCTTTAGAAAATACAACTACAAATAAGCTAATTCGATGCAGTATTATTTGGGAAGATTTACTTTTTTCTAATTTGTGTGATGCCTTGGGCTACTCGCAACACAGAACTCAAATGCGAAAACTTTCAGAAATAATTTATCCTTCATTATTTCAAAATACAGATAAAGATAAATTAGGAATTACAGAATTACAATCATTATTGTTTGCAGTTTCAGGATTAAAGCCGACGAAAGTAAAAGATCAACCAACAAAAATATTTTGTTATAGTTTACAACAGTCATTGAAACCCATTCGCAAACTTTGGAATGGAGAGACAATTCCAGAAAATAGCTGGATTATTTTTCCAACAAGACCGGCAAATCATCCTTCTATAAGAATTGCAGCTTCTAGTTATTTATTGATAAAGATTTTGAAGGAAAAATTATTCCGAGAAGTTATATTAATTTTAGAAATGTCTGATTCAACCGATGAGCAATATTATAAATATGATTTACTTTTAACTGTTTCATACGATTCATATTGGTCAAATTATTGGAACTTTAATTCACCTTCTGAAACAAGTCACTCACTGATTGGTAAATCAAGGCGATTGGATATTATTGTAAATATATTTTTACCATTAATCTTACTTTATTCAAAATTATTTTCAAAACCAGAATTAGCCAAAAAAGTTTGGGAATTAATGGATAACTTACCGCTGATGGAAACAAATTCAGTACTCCGTAAAATGGAAAATCAATTAATAAAACAAAAATTTAATTTAACATCACCACTTCAGCAACAAGCGTTAATCGATCTAAATGAACAATATTGCTTAAAAGAAAAATGTTTGGACTGTGAAGTCGGAAGAAAAATATTTAATATTAACAAATGAGTTGGCTCGAAGAAATAGAAATAGAAAAATCTCGCGCATTACGAAGTGAAAATCCAGGGAAAATTAGAGTAGCGGCAAGAAGAATTGTATTGCAAGGAGTTATAGAATTGCAAAAACAAAATCCTGCAAACCAAAAAATAACAGATGCAATTTCTGCATTGAACATTATAGCCGAACATCCAGAATCAAAAACAATTGTCCGCGATGCTGCAAATAGATTATTAAAACGACTTGATAAAAACTTTAATTCGCCAAGCGTTGAACCAATAAAAGATGCAGAAATAATAATTTCATTTATTTCTTCTTTGCTGCACAATAGAAAACAACTATAATCCAAGTTCCATTTTTTCCTATATTCAGTGGTGAAAAACAGAAAAACAAATCCCCAAGTTTCGATTATTTTATGTACTTATAATAGAGCGAAATATTTGAAAAAGGCAGTTCAATCTGTAATTAATCAAAATTATAAAAAGTGGGAATTAGTTATTGTAGATGATGGAAGTAAAGACAACACTCACGAAATATTGGAACCGTTTATTAAATTATATAAAAATATTATTTATGTTTCGCAACCAAACCGAGGACCTGCGGTTGCAAGAAATACTGGACTTCAATTGGCAAGTGGAGAAATTGTAACTTTTTTGGATTCGGATGATACTTTAGAAGAAGAGCATATTTCAAAAAGAATAGATGAATTGAAAAATACTAAAGTAGATTTTCTATATGGCGGGATTAATTGTATCGGTCCGAAGAATAAGCATTACGCTCCCGATGTTGAACGTCCCGGAAAAAAAATTCATCTGCAAGATTGTCTGATGGCTGGTACATTATTTATTTACAAAAAATATTTAGATAAAGAAAATGGATTTCCAAACGTACAATTTGCAGAAGATTATGAATTAATGAAAGCGTTATTAAAAAAATATTCTTCTAAAAAAATAAACATCCCAACTTATAATTATAATGTTGGTGCAGAAAATAGAATGTGCGATTTATACGAACAAGGTGGAGTTGCGGCAATTAATAAATTTCAGGGAGCAGCGTAATTAAAATGAGTCAACATGAATATTCAATAGAAAAATCAATACCAAAAATCTTACCAGTTCTTCCACTAAGAGATATTGTAATATTTCCACATATGATATTTCCACTACTTGTTGGTCGAACATCATCTTTGAAGGTTGCGCAGTATGCATTAAATCACCAAAAATATATTTTTCTAGCAACGCAAAAAGATTCAAGTGTAGATGAACCATTAAATGACGATATTCATCGCGAAGGAACAATTGCAAGTATTATTCAACTTGTAAAACTTCCAAATAATATTATAAAAGTTTTGGTGGATGGTTTAATGCAAGGAAGGATTGATTCGTTTCTTGAGCCAAAAGAATTTATGATGGCTGAAGTTTCATTAACTAAACTAAAAATCGAATCATCTGAAGAAATGACGGCGCTTATTCGTCATTCATCAAGTTTATTTAGTGAGTATGCAAGATCCAACAGAAATATTTCACCAGAAGTTTTTGGAGCATTTGAAACTATTACAGACCCCCTCAGGAAATTATATTTTATTGCTGCAAATATTTTACAAACTGTGGATGTAAAGCAGAAGCTTCTTCAACTTCAAAATCCAAAAGAACAATTCACAGAAATAATTAAAATACTTACAGGCGAAATAAATATTTTGAAGATCGAACGGGAAATTGATATAAAAGTTCACGATAATATTCAAAAGACACAGCGGAAATTCATAATTCAAGAACAGATGAAAATATTGAATGAGGAATTATCTGATCTTGGTGGCGAAGAAGAGGGAACGCCAGAAATGGCTCAGTTGAAAAAAACAATCGAGGAGGCAAAAATGCCACCGTTAGTTTATGATAGGGCGATTGAGGAATTTAATAAACTAAAAAAAACACCATCAATGTTTCCGGAATTTACTGTTATACGAAATTATCTTGATTGGCTAAAAGATGTTCCTTGGTCTGTAAAAACAAAAGATACTCTCAAAATTGCTCATGTAAAAAAAATTCTTAATGAAGATCATTTTGGATTAAAAAAAACAAAAGAGAGAATTATAGAATACATCGCAGTTTTAAATCTTGTTAAAGAAATGAAAGGGCAAATTCTCTGTTTGGTTGGTCCTCCCGGAGTTGGAAAAACTTCACTCGCTCGTTCAATTGCAAGAGCTTTAGGTAGAAAATTTGTTCGCATGTCGCTCGGTGGAGTTCGCGATGAAGCAGAAATCCGTGGTCATAGACGAACATATATTGGTTCAATGCCGGGAAAAATTATTCAGGCAATGAAAAAGGCTGGAGCAATTAATCCTGTAATTTTATTAGATGAAATTGATAAGATGAGTATGGACTTTCGTGGAGATCCGAGTGCTGCATTATTAGAAGTTCTCGATCCCGAACAAAATTCAACTTTCAACGATCATTATCTTGAAGTTGATTACGATCTTTCAAAGGTCATGTTTATTACAACTGCAAATATTCGCTATCACATTCCTCTTCCATTACAAGATCGAATGGAAATAATTGAACTCTCGAGTTATCTCGATTTTGAAAAACTTCAAATCGCAAAGAGACACATTCTTCCAAAACTTCTAAAAAATCATGGCTTGAAAGAAAACAAAACACATTTTGAGGAAAAATCTCTTTCAGAAGTTATAAGATATTACACAAGAGAATCGGGAGTGAGAAATCTTGAACGGGAGCTTGCTACAATCTGCAGAAAAATTGCAACTGAAATTGTAAGTAAAAATAAAAAATCTAAAATAACTATTTCTGATAAATCAGTTTCAAGTTATCTGGGAGTTCAAAAATACAGACATCGTGCTACCGATTTGAAATCTAAAATTGGTTCTGTTACGGGACTCGCTTGGACAAGTATGGGCGGAGATATTTTATCAATTGAAGTTACTGTTATGAAAGGAAGTGGAAAGTTAACACTTACCGGACAACTTGGTGATATTATGAAAGAGTCTGCACAAGCGGCATTAAGTTATATTCGATCCAATGCAAAAAAATTTAAAATTAAACCAGATTTTTTTTCCGATAAAGAAATTCATATTCACGTTCCCGAAGGAGCAATTCCAAAAGATGGTCCTTCTGCAGGAATTACAATGGCGATGGCAATGATATCTGCACTTTCCGGGGTTGCTGCTCGTTCAGATGTTGCAATGACTGGCGAAATAACTTTACGCGGTAAAATTTTAGCAATTGGTGGATTAAATGAAAAATTACTTGCTGCAAAACGTAATGGAATTACAACTGTTTTAATTCCAAAAGAAAATGAAAAAGATTTAAGTGAAGTACATATTGAAGTAAAGAAAGGTCTTCGTATAATTCCAATACAAAAGATTGAAGAAGCAACAATCTATTTATTTAAAAAATTAGAAAATTAAATGTCGTACATAGTAACAGCTCGAAAATATAGACCACAAATTTTTGAAGATGTAGTTGGCCAGCAACATATAACAACAACGCTTCGTAATGCAATTGCTTCTAATCGATTATCGCACGCGTATATTTTTAGCGGTGGGAGAGGTTCCGGAAAAACTACAACTGCACGAATTCTTGCAAAAGCAGTTAACTGCACTTCACAACAAAATTTTAATCCCTGTAACAATTGTGACACGTGTAAAGAAATTACCGATGGAAGATCGCTGGATGTAATTGAAATTGATGGTGCGTCAAATAGAAGTGTGGAAGAAATTCAAAAAATCCGCGAAGGGGTTAAATATATGCCAACTCGTGGGAAGTATCGCGTTTACATAATTGATGAAGTTCACATGTTAACGCAACATGCTTTCAATGCACTTTTGAAAACTTTAGAAGAACCACCAAGTCATATCGCTTTTATTTTTGCAACTACAGAAATTCAAAAAGTTCCGACAACAATTTTATCACGATGCCAACGATACGACTTCAGAAGAATTAGTGTTGATGATATTGTAATGAAGTTGGAACAAATTGCGAAGGAAGAAAAAATTTCAATTGATAAACCATCACTTCTTATTTTGGCAAAAAAAGCAGATGGCGCAATGCGAGATGCGCAAAGTATGTTAGATCAAGTTATTTCTTCATGCGGTTCTACAATAACTTCCGATCAAGTTGTGTTGACGCTAAATTTAATTGATACGGAAATGTTTTTCCGAGTTTCGGAAGCTATAGCTCAACGCAACACTTCAGAAGTTTTAACTTTGATTGACGATGTAATGCAAAAAGGATATGATTTAAAGGAATTTGTTTCCGGTCTTATTGAGCATTTCAGGAATATGTTAATAATTCATTCAAACGCATCTCCGTCGTTATTAGCAGTTTCAGATTTTTTCAGAAAAAAATATCAGGAAGAAAGTAAAATATTTTCAGAGTTTGATATTTTACGAGTAATTCAACTTTTAGGAAAATTAGAAACGGGATTAAAATATGCCGTTCAACCACGTTTCAGATTAGAGGCGGTTTTTGTTCAGATGACGAAGCTGGAATCGGTATCGGACATCTCAACTATTCTTGCTGAATTGCAAGAGTTAAAAAAAAAGCCTTTTTTTGAACGATTAAAAAGTAGTACCGAAGTAAATCAACAAAATCGCATACCAAAAACAGTAGTTTCCGCCAAAATTATTTTAACAGAAATAAAAGAGGGAATTCAACCTGTAGTAAAAAATACAATTCAATCAGAAGTTACAATTGAATTATTAAAGGAGAAGTGGGTTGATGTTGTAACGGAAGCCAATAAAAGAAAAGTATCAACAGGCAGCATTCTTTCGCATGTTACTCCTTTTGCAATTTCGGATGTAGTATTACAACTTGGATGCGAAGAATTATTTCATATTTCAGCAATTAAAAAAGATCGGGAATTTATTTCCGGATTATTAAAAGAAATATTTGATATCAATCTTCGCGTTGAAGGGATTATTCAAGATAAAAAAATACCTCAAATAATAAACACACATGAAAACGGGATGAAGAAAGAAGAAGTAGATCCACGCGAAAAAATAATTCTTGACATTCTTTATACAAAATTTGGTGCTGAGCCAATTTAACATGTTAAGAAAAAGTAAAAATATTTTTGCAGTATTAATTATATTTTCTACAATAATAGTAGCTCGGGAAAAATTACTCGTCCCGATGGATTTGAAACAAACAAATCATTTAAAAGCTTACGGTGTTGCATTTTTCGCATTAAATAAAAATATACAAATTGAATGGTTATTGAATTATAGAGGGGGTTCATTTTTATGCGACAATATTTCACTGCTTCAAAAAGAAATGCGTGTGAGAGGAATTTATTTTGAAGAAATAACAATTTCACAAGCAGCAAAAATTTATTCGGAAATTGGAAACGAATCCTCAAATGCAGAAGTTGTTATTTTAGAGAAAGTACCAAAAATTGCAGTTTATGTTACTCCAAATCTTAAACCGTGGGACGATGCAGTTACAATGGCTTTGGAATATGCTGAAATAAATTACGATAAAATTTGGGATGAAGAAGTTATTAGTGGCGCGTTAAAAAAATATGATTGGCTTCATCTTCATCACGAAGATTTTACAGGGCAATACGGAAAATTTTATGCTTCACAACATACTGCCCCTTGGTATATTGAACAACAATTACTTTACGAAAAAAAATCTCGCGAACTTGGTTTTACAAAAGTTTCCGAAGTTAAAAATGAAATTGTACACAGAATTCGCGATTATGTTGGTAACGGTGGATTTCTTTTTGCTATGTGTTCAGCTACTGATAGTTACGACATTGCACTTGCTGCGACAAAAATTGATATTTGCGATGTAGTTTTTGACGGAGATGGAGTTGACAGAAATGCTCAAAGTAGATTAAACTTTAACGAAACATTAGTATTTCAAAATTTTACAATTGATACAAATCCATTCAGATACGAATATTCGGATATTGATTTACCACAAAGTGATCCCGTTCCTATGCGCGATCCTTCAACAGATTATTTTACTCTTTTTGAATTTTCTGCCAAACATGATCCCGTCCCGACAATGTTAACACAGAATCATGTAAATTTAGTAAAAGGATTTATGGGACAAACAACTGCATTCAACAGGAAAGTAATTAAACCACACGCAATTATTTTAGGTGAACGACAGGGAAGTGATGAAATAAAATATTTACATGGAAATTACGGACGAGGTACTTTTACTTTTTATGCTGGGCATGATCCGGAAGATTATCAGCATGCAGTTGGCGATCCACCGACTGATTTAAATTTGCACAAAAATTCTCCTGGGTACAGAATAATTTTGAATAATATTCTTTTTCCAGCCGCAAAGAAAAAACAACAAAAAACTTAAAAATAAATTATTATTCTACTTAAAAAAATTAAGACAGAATGTTATTATTAATGCATTTGTAAAATCAATAAAAAAAGCGCCAACCATTGGTACAACCAAAAAAGCGCGATAAGCTGGTCCGTATCTATCAACAAGAACTCTCATATTTGCCATAGCGTTTGCAGTTGTGCCGAGCATAAAACCAAAAAACCCAGAAGTCATTACGGCGGCTTCATAATCTTTTCCCATATATTTAAAAACAATAAATATTGAAGTAACTACAATTAAAAGTATTTGTAATACCATAATTATAATTAATGGGAAAACTAAACCTGAAAGTTCCCATAATTTTAAAGTCATTAATGCCATTACAAGGAAAAGTGAAAGAGCCGCATTTCCGAGATCGTCAATAATGTTTTGTGATAGACCAATCCAATTTGTAGTGTCATCTATATTTCGAATAATTGAAGCAACTAACATTGCTCCAATTGTTGCAGGCAAAGTTAATCCAATACTATTAAACCAATTACTCAATAATCCACCAAACCAAATTGCAACAAGAATTGCAATGAAGTTTTTAATTAACCAAAAAGATTCTTTGTCTTCACCTTTTGGAGATTCTAATTGAGGTTCGGACATTTGTGCTTCAGCAATATTTTCAGCTGTAACATTAATTTGGTAAGATGATAGTTTTCCCGGAGTTTGAAGTTGAAATTTATTTATCAAATAAGTTCCAACTGGTCCTCCAAAAACACCTCCACAAATAATTCCCGTCATTGCAGCAGCGAGTGCAATTGTTGCAGCTCCACCAACTCCTGCATTTTCAAATAAAGGAGCAAATGCTAATCCGGTAGCAGGACCGCCAGTTAAAGTTACAGATCCACTTAATACACCAAATAGTGGATGAAGACCAAACATAGGTGCAACAAGTGCGCCAACAATATTTTGACCGACCGCAACAAGTGTAGCAATAATAAAAAATATAACAACTTGTCGTCCGCCGGTTTTTAATAATTTAAAACTTGCACCAAAACCAATCGAACAAAAAAATGCAATCATCAAAGGTTTTTCAAGTTGCTTATCGAAAGTTATTGGAGTGATATCATAACTTTTAAAGAAAGTAAAAATTATAGCAATCAGTAATCCGCCAACAACCGCAGGAGGAATATTGTATCGAT
Organism: Bacteroidota bacterium; assembly: GCA_005792285.1. GTDB lineage: Bacteria > Bacteroidota > Ignavibacteria > UBA10030 > UBA8401 > SXSI01. The sequence goes on along the minus strand of SXSI01000020.1, from coordinate 20,529 downwards.
ATAAAAACGCAACTTTTTTACAAATAAAATATCCAACAAATAACATTATCCCGGCAAAAGCAACTGTTTGTATAAAATCTAATGTCAACATTTAAACTCCTTTAATTTTTTTTAAGATATGAATAGTAGCAAACAAATAGAAGAAATTGTTTTATTAATTTCTTTTTCTTGAAAGATAATAAATAGGGATTCCAACTGAAGTAATTAAAATTCCTAATAACGAATTAATAATAGGCGTAATACCATTTTGGTAATTTATTATATCATTGAAAAGAGTGGTTGATAAAAAGAAAAATACGAAGACAATAAAAAAGAGAGGAACAAAAGGATATCCCCAAACTTTATATGGACGCTCTACTTCTTTCATTTTCTTTCGAAGAATAAATAATCCCAATGCACTCATTCCATAAAAAAACCAACTTACAAAAATCAACATGTCCGTTAACATATCAAACGAACCACTTATAATTAAAACTATACTCCAAACGGAATTTAAAATTAACGCATTGCCCGGTGTTTGATATTTTGGATGAACTTTTCCAGCCCATTTAAACCATTTATTTTCATCGCTCATTGCATAAGTAACACGTGCAGTTGCAAGTACATTTGCGTTTGTTGTGCCAAGGGTCGATAGCATTACCAAAAGTGCGATTATTGATCCACCAATAATTCCCCACGCAGCAGTTGCAACATCCGATGCAACAAATTGGGATGAAGCTAAAGATGTAATGGGAAGAAGATAACAGTAAGCAAGATTTATCAGTGAATAAATTATTATACAAAAAAACAATCCTAAAAATAAACTACGTGGAATATTTTTTTGAGGTTCGATAACTTCTCCTGCAACAAAAGTTATATTATTCCAACCATCGTAAGCCCAAAACGCTCCACCCAATGCTGCCATGTATACTGCGAAGAGCGACCAGCCTTGCGGCATTGTAACCGAAGAAGTTATTACATTATTAATCGATCCATTTCCTGAGAAAAATATTCCACCAATTAATAATACAAGTGCAATTACTTTTAAAGCAGTTAAAAATATTTGTAATGCACTTCCGTTTTTTACACTTTTGTAATTAATTAAAGTGAATAATAATATTATTAAAATTGTTAGAAGTTTAACGCCGAAATTTTGTAATGGAAATATTGTCCCAACAAATGGAATATTAATTAAAAATGATTGTTCAATAATTAAAGAAAAACGTGGGAATAAAATAAAGTAATTTGCGTATTGAGAAAAAACATATGCGATAGAAGCATTCCCTGCAGTATTAAAAACCGCAAAAGAAGCCCAGCCATAAAAAAAAGCAAAAGCATCGCCATACATTTTTTTAAAGAAAACATATTGCCCACCGGTTTCAGGAAATAATGTTGCAACTTCTGCATTTGAAAGTGCGCCGAATAATGTAATGCAGCCGGCAACAACCCACACACTTAATAATAATAATGGAGAGCCCAACTGTGATGCAATCAGCGCAGGTTTCATAAAAATTCCTGAACCAATTACACCGCCAACTATAATTGCAATTGTTGTAGCGGGACTTATCGTTCGTTTAAATTCTGACACTATCCAATAAATTTGGCAAGAAGTGAATGAAAATGATGAGCCCCTTGTTCGCGTGTTACGGAATAACGACCATGTTTGTAAAAACGAGATCGAATTCCTTTTTGGACATTTTCCACAACTTCCTCATCTTCCATTTCAACTCCATCTAAACCATTTCCGGCGCCAAAATTTAATTTACTTTCGTCACTTACATAAGTTAGAAACTCAACTTTCGATTCACTTGAGTTGATTGGTTTAACAATATTTATAGATAATCCCCATGGATAAAAATTAAACATCATATTTGGGAAGACCCAAAAATAATAAGCAGCAATATTTTTTCCATAATCTGGAGAAGTAGTTGGTAAATCAAAACAACTTTCTCCTTTTTTAGCAATTCCAATTTGTAAATTAGAATATTTAAAAATTTCAGTTGTGTATTCTCCAAAATCAAGAACAGAATTTAAACCAGCATGTACAAATGGAATATGAAATCCCTCTAAATAATTTTCGCAATAAAGTGCCCAATTAGCTTTAACAGAATATTCTTTTGAAAGGTCAGCTCTGTAATTCAATTTTTCCATTGGAAACCATTCGATACGTTTCATAATTTCGCTAAAAAAAATGTTTGCAGGAATTTCATTATTTAAACTTGTAAACAATAATTTTCCCCAATTGAATAACGGTAATGAGTGTAAATTATCTGACTCAGTTGGAAAATTTTCTACTTCTTTAAATTGTGGCATCGATAAAAATTTTCCATTTAATGAAAACTGCCGACCATGATATTTACAAACTATATTATTTATTTTGCATGATTCAGTTATCAGTAAATTTCCACGATGAGTGCAAACATTGCTAATGCAATGTAGTTTATCTTCTTTGTCTCGAGTAAGAAGTAAAGGTTCATTTAAATAATTTTCTAAAATCATAAATGGGAAAGAATCGCCACTATTTTTTACTTTATCGGTATCACCGATTAGCTGCCAGGAACGTGAAAATATTTTCTCTTTCGCTTCTTCGTAATTTTTGGAAGAAGTATAAAAATCAGTATGAATGGTTTTAGCTTTCGAGATATTTTTATCAACTGTAAAATTTGGCATTTAATTAAGCATTTTAGTTAAGATAATAAATTTTAATAATGAAGAATACTAATTATAAGAACTTTGAAATCTTTCGTTGAATAAAAAGGAGAATAAGCATATTTTTATATATTCACTAATTAGACAAAAAGCTTAAAAATGAAAAAAATATTAGTTTTAAAAATCGCGGTTATAATTTTTACATTCGGACTATTTGGATGCGGAGTTATAAAAACTCAACAAAAAGAATCTGCTCAGACATCCATTGGTAAAAAGAAAGAGCTTTCAGCCGAACAACAAACAAAATCACTTCAACACTATATTAATGGTTCTGAAAAAGAAAGCAAGGGAGATATTTCAGGAGCGATAATAGAATACCTTGATGCACTCCGTTTGGATGACAACCATGCAATTTATTTTGCATTAGCAAAAAATTATGAAGCGTTATCAAAATTTGATTTAGCAAAGGAGATGCTTCAAAACGCAATAAAAAAAGATTCCACAAAAACTGAATATTATTCGTTGCTTGCAAAAGTTTACATTCAGCTTTCCGAAAATAATTCTGCAATTATTCAATTACAAAACATTATAAGAATTGATCCTGACAATGTTGACGCAATGTATACAATTGCAAAAATTACAGAACAATCGAAACCACTTGTTGCAATTGATATGTATAAAAGAATAATTGAGAAAACTGGGTCGGTGTGGGAAGTTTATATGGAATTGGGAAAACTTTATATTTCTCAAAAAAAGTTTGAAGAAGCCGCAGAGATTTATGAGAAAATGTTAAGTATAGATACCAAAAATAAATCGCTGAAGCAGACAATTGTTGATATGTACATTCGTGCTGAGAAATATGATAAAGCAATTACGCACTTAAAAAAATTAATTATTCTCTATCCAGATGAAGTTGATGCACAAGCCGCATTAGTTGATGTTTATCTGAAACAAAATAAATGGGATGAAGCCGTTCCATATCTTCAAAAAATAATCGAAAGTGATTCTGTTTCGATTGAATATCGTTTTCGTGCGGCGTTTGTATATTTCACAAAAGCACAAGAAGACATATCCATTATGCCGATTACGAAAAAATATTTAACGACTCTTTCAATTAAAGAACCAAAAGATTGGCGTGCAATATTTTATCTTGGAATAATTTACGCCTCAGAAAAAAATGATTCGCTAGCGATGCAAATGTTTGAAAAAGTAACTACTCTCGCAACATGGAATAGCGATGCGTGGTCATATCTTGGGTCAATTTATTTTGATAGAAAAGAATATGAACCGATGGTGAACATATTAAATAAAGCAATTACATATGTCCCAAAAGATTTTCGACTTCATTATTTACTTGGAATAGCATATTCTCAATTGAAGAAAAATAATTTGGCTATTAATTCTTATGAAAAAGCGAGGGAGTTAAATCCAAAAGATTTAAATATACTTTCTGCATTAGGTTTGGAATATGACAACTTAAAACAATTTACGAAATCAGATAGCGCATATGAGCAAGTGTTAATGCTTAATCCGGGAAATATTACAGTTTTAAATAATTACGCTTATAGTTTATCTGAAAGAGGAAAATATTTACAAAAAGCATTGTCGATGTCAAAGCAATCACTTCAAAAAGATTCAACTAACTCTTCATTTCTTGATACAATTGGTTGGATTTATTTCAAATTAGGTGATTATGATTTGGCAGAATTTTATATACAAAAATCAATCTCAAATGGAGAAACCAATGCTGTTGTTTTTGAACATTTGGGAGATGTATATGCAAAGAAAAAAGAATTAGAGAAAGCAAAAATGTGGTGGAGTAAAGCTTTGGAATTAGATAAGGCAAATATTTTACTTAAAGAAAAAATTTCTCGAGGAGGATTATGAGGAATGTCTTAATTCCTCTTTTGATATTTATTGGATGTGGAACTGTAAAAGAAACTCCTTCGAATAAAATTTACACAAATAATATTGCTATTGAAGAAATAATTTCAAAAATAAATAATGAAGCATTTCCGCTAAAAACCTGCAATGCAATCGGAACAATTGATATAAATTTTGATTCAATTTCTTTTTCCGCTTCATTCGAATTATTTCTAAAGCATCCCGATTCTCTACGTATTAATATTTCCGGTCCATTTGGAATTGAATTAGGGAATGCAATTATAACGCAAAATTCATATTTATTATACAGCAAGTTTGAAAATTTAGTAACGGAAGGAAAAATTGAAATGGATAAACTTCCAATTCAACTCCCGTCATCTATAAATATGGAAAATCTCTTTTTATTTTTTTCGGGGAAAAGAACAATTCCACAAAATGCAATTCTGCAAACAGATAAAACAACTGATTCAGTTGTTGTACTCAAATCTATTATGAATGAAATAATCTCAGAATTTACTATTGATAGAAATAATATGAGATTGCTTTTAATAAAGCATAACAAGGAAAGTAAAGTTGTTTTAACAGAAAAATACTATTACGGAAATGAAATTTCAGAATATCCGACTTCTGTAATACTAACACCATTAAATGAAAAGAGAAGTTTAACTATTTCATTTGAATCTGTAAAATACAATGTAAGCTTACCGCGGTTAGAATTCGATATTGATAAATCCGCTGAAAGAATTACAAAATGAAAATATTATATTTTATTGCTTTGTTAATTTGTGCATACACAATAGTTATTTCGGAGCAGCAAGATATTCAAAAGAAAAAAAAGGATTTGGTTAAACTAAGAAATGAAATTTTGGAATATGAAAAAAAAATCGATGAAAATGAGCGAAAGGAAAAAACAACACTCGACCAACTTGATAATTATGAAAGACAAACAAAACTTCTGCACGAACTAATTGATGAACTAAATAATAAGCAATCTTATTTAAGACAATCAATATTAAAAACAGTTGAAAACATTATATCGCTCGAGAAAGAAATAAATTTACTTAAAGATCATTACTCAAAATACGTTTCTAGCATTTACACAAACGGCAGAACTTACGATTTCGAAACACTTCTTTCATCATCAAGCATCAATCAACTTTATATTCGGTTGAAATATTTGAAAAGGTTCGCTGACCAAAGGCGAAAAGATTTAGCTAAAATTAAGTTAAACAGAGACTCTCTTACTGTTCAACAAAACTTACTTTTAATACAATTAAAAGATGAAGAAAAACTGTTAACTGAAAAAAAATATGAAGAAAATAAAACAGTACAGAAAACTGAAAAAAGAAAAACACTTTTATCGTCAATTCGAAGAGATAAAACATTATTAGTAAGCCAACTTAATCGTAAAACTGAATCGATTAAGCAAATGGAAAATTTGATTTCTGATCTTATTGAAAGTGAAAGAGTTCGTAAAGAAGAACTAAGAAAAAAAGAAAAAGTTAAAGAAGAAGAACGAAAGCGTCTCGCTAAGAAAAAGGTTGAAGAAATAACTAAAAGTGTAGTGTCCAAAGATTTTCCAGTAAAAGGGAATCTACGGTGGCCAGTTAACTCTCGTGTAATTGCAGCTGGTTTTGGGAATCAAGTTCACCCGGTTTTAAAAACTGTTACACAAAATAATGGAATTGATATTTCTGTTCCGAATGGTTCATTAGTAAAATCGGTCGCGACTGGGGAAGTTAGTATGGTGCATTGGCTTCCATCATTTGGAAATTTAGTTATTATCACACATTCGGATGATATGAGAACGGTTTATACAAATTTAAAAACAGTTTCAGTTATAGATGGGCAACAATTAGCTGAAGGTGAAATTATTGGTACAAGTGGCGAATCACTTGATGGAGATTTATTACATTTTGAAATTTGGAAAGAAAAAGAAAAACTAAATCCAAAAGAATGGTTAGCAAAACGATAAATTTTATTTTTTAAATTTATCCATTCTAATTACACGATACTTTGCATCTGGACTTTTCTTAAATAGCAATTCAGAACCATAAACAATTCCCCACTCTATACTTTCTGAATCGTCGAATAATGTTGGAATTTTATATTTTACTTCATCTCTTTTCACGATTCCTCTTAAATACAACGGTTCGCCTTTTCCAATTTTAAGATAACCACCCCACAACATTTTATCTTCATCGATAGTAATTTCTGCATCAATCTTATAATTAACTCCCTTTTCCGAAAAAGAATTAACGCGATACACACCTGTAATTGGAAAAGATTTTTTTTGTGCATTAAGTTCACTTGAAATATTATTCAACCACAAAACAAGTAAACTTAAAAAAGTTAGAAAAAATATTTTTTTCATATTACTCCTCCTTTATTTATTATCTTTGATAAATCTGAAAAACGCCCTTTTATTAAATTATTCATTTGTAATTCCCGCAACCCAATCGTACATATTTAAGATTATTGTAGATCAAAGTCAATAAATAAGATGATCACAAAAAAACAAAAACCCCACCAAAGGCAGGGTTTTTATTTTACTATATCTATTACTACTTGTTTATTTTTGTTTAATTGTAAATCTGAGAGAAATTTCAGGAATCCAATTAAGTACTGCAACTGCAAGTTTATATAGATATTTATAAACTTCAACAGCAACATAATATGCTGTTAACAAATAACCGCCACCTAACATAAATCCTAAATGAAGCAAAATATCACTCCAGAAGTTTGAATATGAACCTCCTAAAGTTGAGGCGGCAAGATTGTTTGTATAATCATCACTATTCCACATTGGAATGTATTGTACAAAATAAGTTAACATGCAATCCCACGCCCCATAAAAAGCACCGACTGGTGCATAAACTGTTGTGTTTAATAATGTACCTAAAAGTCCGATTGCGCCTGTTGCAATTAAAATTAAAGCCGATACCTCTCCAAGAATTATCCCCGAGGCAGGCACAATGCTTCCAAACACATAATAGGTTACACCAGTATATTCTGCTCCATTCAACTTTCCTGCTCTGTTATTAACTATGGAATAAACATACCAAACTGTAAATAGGGACATTGCTATACTTACAAGTGACCCTAAAACTTCCATTGCAGATGCACCACCACTAGTAAAATAACCGGTATCACCAAATAATCCTATTAGTACAGTATAGGCTCCATAAATTAGCCAATACCAAGCATAAAGCTGAAGAAGTCTGTACGTCCATTTTTTAAATGATGCACCTGAATCAAGTTCATTGAGACATGGTGTAACATATTTGTCGTACAAGTTTTCTAAAAATGTATAATTATTATTACTCATCCTTTTACCTCTTTTCATGATCCTACTCGTTTGGCTTTTCGGAAACGCCCCATACTCTTTTTTGGATTTTCTGGATTCTCCATATAATATTTTTTTTAATAAAAAAATTATTTACTACGGAGAAGCTCTTGATTGCATGTTAAACCTTTCAAATTGTTTGAGTTATTATTTCTACAAACAAAACAAATTCAGTTAAACAGAGCAGAAAACTCCAAGACTATCAACACAATTAAAACAATTGAGTAATTAAATGCAATACTTTTACCAAAAAAATAATAATCCCCTTAAACTTACTTGATTAAATGGATTTTGATAACTAATATTGAGTAGGAGGTTTTATGAAAAACACATTATATATATTAGCTATTTTTCTATTTGCATTTTCCTGTTCAACGCAGGAAGTTGCATTTAATAAAGTATGCCCGATTTCCGGAGATGATGTCGATGCGAAAATTACTACAGTTAAGTACGAGGGTAAGGTTTATGGATTTTGTTGTTCCGACTGCGATAAAATGTTTAGCGCAAATCCCACTAAGTATGCCTCAAATATTAGTTCGGATGGCTCTACTTTTGTTGAAACTTCAAAGTAATTAATATTTTTTTAGTTGAACCTGATGAAAGTGAAAGCTAAAAAAAAATTAAAACCACGTATTAAGTGGGATAGAAAGCCACAAACAAAAGTTAAAGTGTCGGGAAAGGTTTATGCGAGGAAGAAATTTAAAATTAACAAGGAACAATAAATCAGCTTAATTATTTATTGTTAGATGGTAGAAAGTTTAGCTAAAATTTTTTCTTTGATTATTTTTAAATCCGAATTGCTGTTTACAAAATCAATTCCATCACTTTCAATTACAAGTAAGTTCCCAATTTTATAATTATTAATCCAATCTTCATAAAGTAAGTTAAGTTGTTCGAGGTAACTCTTTTCAATACTTTTCTCAAAACTTCTTCCACGTGTTTTAATTTGATTTGTTAGTGTATCAACATTTGCCCGCAAGTAAATTAAAAGATCAGGAGGTTTTAAAAATTGAATCATCGCATTAAATAGAGATACATAATTTTTATAATCGCGATCATCCATTCTTTTAATTGAATGAATATTTTTTGCGAAAATCTGCGCATCTTCGTAAATAGTTCGATCTTGAATTACACTTTGGCTCGACTCAACTATTTTTTTGTGCATTTGAAATCGATGAGATAAAAAATATATCTGCAAATTGAAGGACCATCTTTTCATATCTCCGTAAAAATCCGAGAGATATGGATTATCATCTACTGATTCATAAAAAGGGGAGAAGCCAAGTTCTTTAGATAAAAGAGTAGTTAATGAGGATTTCCCGCTTCCAATATTTCCGGCAATTGCAACGAAATATTTTTTATTATTTATCATATATCTATAACTTTTTTCTTTGTAGCTCTATTCCGCTCATTATGTTCTAAATATTTTTTTCGTAATCTAATTGAAGAAGGGGTAATTTCAACATATTCATCATCACCAACCCATTCAATTGCTTGCTCAAGTGTTAATAAATGTGGTGGCTCAAGACGAACAGCAGTATCGGAACCGGAGGCGCGCATATTTGTGAGTTGTTTTGTTTTACAAACATTTACCGTCATATCATGTTCACGTGTATTTTCACCAACAATCATTCCAGAATAAATACGAGCTCCTGGTTCAATAAAAAATATTGATCGTTCTTGTAATTTCCACATACCATATGCAACCGCTTCACCACCTTCCATTGCAATCAATGCTCCTCTTGTCCTTTGTTGCATTTCTCCTTTATGAGGTTCATAACCATGAAAATTATGATGAAGAATTCCGGTTCCTTTTGTTTGTGTCATAAATTCATTTCTGAAACCGATAAGTCCGCGAGCTGGAACTAAAAATTCGAGTCGAGTATTTCCTTGCGAGGACATCATATTCTTCATTTCAGCTTTTCGTTTGCCAAGATTTTCTATTACAATTCCATTATGTTCATCTGGAACATCAATTATAATATGTTCAATTGGTTCACAAACCACATCATCAATTCTTTTAAGAATAACTTCTGGCCTTGAAACTTGAAGTTCATAATTTTCGCGTCTCATATTTTCAATTAAAACCGAAAGATGAAGTTCGCCGCGCCCACTAATTTTAAACACATCAGGAGAATCTGTAAATTCAACTTTTAAACTTACGTTCGATCGAAGTTCTTTTTGTAATCGTTCCGACAAATTTCTTGTTGTTACGTATTTTCCCTCTTGTCCGGCAAATGGAGAATTATTAACTATAAAATTCATTGACATTGTTGGTTCTTCAATTGCAACAAATGGAAGTGGAGTTGGATCTTTGACCGATGCAATTGTTTCGCCGATATCAACATCTTCCATTCCCGCGAGTGCAATAATATCTCCAACACTCGCTTTTGCAACTTCAATTCTTTTTAATCCTTCAAAGGAATATAATTTTGAAACACGAGCATCTTCAATTGAACCATCTTTGTGAATTACTTCCATCGGTTCGCCAAGTTGTATTGTACCACGATGAATTTTTCCAATTCCTAATCGGCCGAGATAATCATTGTAATCGATTGTTGTAACTAACATTTGAAATGGATCGTTTGGATTGCCAATTGGATGAGGTACTTTTGAAATAATTGCCTCAAATAAAGGATCAAGTGAAGTGCTTTCCATTTCCAATTCATTTTTTGCAATGCCTAGTTTTGAAATTGCATAAATAATTGGGAAGTCGAGTTGTTTATCATTTGCCCCGAGCGAAAGAAATAGTTCGAAAACTTCATCTAACACTTCGTGTGGTCGTGCATCTTTTCGATCAATTTTATTTATAACGACAATTGGCTGCAAATTTAAATCAAGAGATTTTTTAAGAACAAATTTTGTTCCCGGAAGTGGTCCTTCAGAAGCATCAACAAGCAACAAAACGCCATCAACCATTTTTAAAGTTCGTTCAACTTCACCGGCAAAATCAGAGTGACCTGGTGTATCAACAATATTAATTTTATATTTATTTTTATCTTTCAGACTTGTATAATGAACCGCAGTATTTTTAGCAAGAATTGTAATTCCTCTTTCTCGCTCCTGATCGTTTGAATCCATTATGCGAGTTGCGACTTGTTGGTTATCTCGAAATGTTCCTGTTTGTCGTAGCATGTAATCAACCAAAGTAGTTTTGCCATGGTCAACGTGTGCGATAATTGCTATATTTCTTATTAATTGTTGCGTTATCATTTTATTATAGAAAAAAAATTGTGAATATAATTAATTATTTAGTGCGCCATTATTAATCCATTCCTTAACTGCTGCAATTTTTGCATCAGATAATTTTGGATTTCCTTTTGGCATTAAAACTCCTGAAGGGGGATTTGTAAGTTTTAAATATAAATAACTTGAATCAGCATTCCCCGGTTTAACTATATAATATTTTGAATCAAGAGAACTTCGAATGTTTACCATAGCTGCATAAGATTTATCCTTTGTTAAAAAGAGATTCCCGGCACCATCTGAACCGTGACAACTTTTAGTAGAACAACTTAAATCGAAAATATTACTTTGTAATGCGGTAAATTTTGGATCTATCTTTTCGAGATCTTCCGGAGAAACTCCTGAATCGCAACCGAAAAACACAACCATTAAAATTATTATAAGCCAACTTCCTAAACAACTCTTCATGAGGGTAAGAAAATACGAGTAAAATGAAGCAACTCAAAGTTTAATCTCTCATGTGAAAATAATTGCTTGTCCCCTACATTTATGATAATTTTGCAGTTACCATGGTGAATAAAATAAATTTTCGCGATATAGTTTTTTTAGTTTCAGTAAGCTTATTATTTATAGTAATTCAAACAACGTTTGTACCACTTTTAGCAGTTTCTAGTATAGTCCCGGATATACTTTTAATTTGGGTTGTATATATTTCTTTAGTTTATGGTCAAATTCCGGCAACTATTTTAGGATTTTCAGTTGGACTATTAGATGACATTTTAAGTAGTGGTGTTATTGGATTAACAGCGTTTATTAAAACATTAGTCGGATTTCTTGCCGGTTATTTTTTTAATGAAAATAAAAGAAATTATGCAACAGGCGAATTGCTGTTTTTATTAATTCTATTTTTTTCTTCATTGGCACATAATGTAATTAATATTTTTTTTATTATTCAAGGAGCAGAAATGACATTTTGGTCTGCAATGATTAGAAGCGGTTTATTTTCAACTGTTTATACTTTGATAACCGCACTACTTCCATTTTTCTATTTTCGTAAAAGAATTCAAACTTAAAACTATTTAATAAATGTTTCAATTCAGCTCAGAGTTTGGTTCTCAGGAAAGAAAAATAATAATTCAAAGAATATTATTTGTTTGCTTTGCCATAATTGTATTCCGGCTTTTTCAATTACAATATGTTTACTATGAGGAGTTTGGAAAAAGATCAAAAGAAAATAGTATTCGGACAGTTATTCAAGAACCAATACGGGGATACATTTACGACCGAAATAATATTTTGATGGTTGATAATAAACCAGCCTATACAGTAATGATTGTTCCTTCAGATTTTGATGAAAAAAATATACCGCTAGTTTCCTATATTTTAAATATTCCAACTGAAGAAGTAAAAAAAAATCTACGGAAAGCAAAAATTTATAATCGGTTTATTCCTTCTCGTTTGAAAAGAGATATAACTTATGAGCAGATGGCTCATATAGAAGAGTACGGCAAAAAACTTCGCGGCATAGAAGTTGAAGCTGAAACAAAGCGAACTTATGTAACAAATGCAAAAATGTCTCATGCACTTGGATATGTAAAAGAAATTTCCAAAAGACAAATCGAAAATTCCGAAGAATATTATCGTCCGGGAGATTTGATCGGTAATAATGGTATCGAATCAAAGTATGAGAAATATTTGAGAGGGATTAAGGGATTTGAATATATTTCTCAAAATTCAAAAGGGCAGCGAGTTGGAACTTTTAATAATGGTAACAGCGATATTCTTCCGATTGATGGTGCCGATTTATATCTTTCAATTGATGCAAATGTTCAGGCTTTGGCGGAATCTCTATTGTCAGATTATCGCGGAGCAGTTGTAGCAATAGATCCGCGTAATGGAGGAGTGATTGCATTCGCAAGTAAACCTGATTATGATTTAACTGAATTTAGTGGAATTACAACAAATGAAATTTGGAATTCATTGCTGAAAAATCCAACTAAGCCTTTATTCAATCGGGCATCACTAACACGATATCCGCCAGGTTCAACTTATAAAATGGTGTTGGCAATTGCTGCGTTAGAAAATAATATTATTGATGAAAACTGGAGAGTTCAATGTCGAGGTGGATTTCAATTTGGGAATAAATATTTCAAAGATCTTCATATTCATGGTTCAACAAATGTTGTAGAAGCAATTCAAAAATCTTGCAACGTTTTCTTTTATCAACTAATGTTAAAAGTTGGTCTCGATAAATGGAGTCAGTACGGAAAAGAATTTGGTTTTGGTGAAGTTGCAGGAATAGATATTTTAGAAGAAAACTCTGGCCTTCTTCCAACAACTAATTATTATAACAAAACTTATGGTGTTGGTAAATGGACTCAAGGATATTTAATTAGTCTTGGAATTGGGCAAGGTGAATTAGGAGTTACACCAATTCAAATGGCAAATTACGCGGCGATGTTAGCTAACAAGGGAAAATATTTTCAGCCACATATTCTCGATTATACATTTGATAGAAATACAAAGAAAAAAGAATTGCCGGAAATTTCTCAAAGACAAACTAAAATTTCTGAAAAAACTTGGCAACTTGTTCGTGAAGGAATGCGAAGAGTTGTAATGGAAACTAGTGGAACTGCCAGCGCTGCACGAGTTAAAAAAATTGTTGTTGCAGGAAAAACCGGAACTGCACAAAATCCACATGGCCAAGATCATGCGTGGTTTGTTGGATTTGCACCTTATGATAATCCAACGATTGCAATTTGTGTGTTGGTAGAAAATGTTGGATATGGTGGCGCATTCGCAGCACCGATTGCTGGAAAATGTATCGACAGATATTTACACCCGTTACCAATTAATAAAACAATTGAGACATTATCAGTAACTGAAAATAAAAATGATTCAAGTAAAGTTGCCGTTCAACAAAAAAGCGGAATAAACTAATGGCAACTTATATTAAAGGATATTTCGACTTTAAGCTTTTAATTACTTTTTTAGTATTAATTACAATTGGTCTAGTTTCTATTTATAGTTCGACAGCCGACACGCCACAATATTTTACTTTTTACAGACAACTTGCATGGAGCGGAGTTGGGTTAATTCTTTTATTAATTGGAATGTTTATCCCATTAAGAGAACTTGAACGAACTTCATATTTTGTTTATTTCTTTTCGCTGATAATATTAGCACTAGTTTTAATTGCTGGACAAAAAGTTTATGGTTCAAAAAGTTGGTTCGGTTATGGTGGATTTGGCATTCAACCTTCTGAGTTTGTAAAAATTACAACCATTATTGCAGTCTCAGCATTTCTTGGCAAAAGCACAACTTCAATTGCAAATCTAAAAGATACTTTGGGTGTTTTCGGTATTGTAATCGCGCCGGTATTTTTAATTATGCTTCAGCCAGATTTTGGAACCGCATTAACTTATCTTGGATTTTTTATTCCGCTTATTTATTGGTCCGGATCTTCGAACGCATTAATTGTTGCAATAATTTCTCCGATTATAATTGCAATACTTTCTTTACTTGGAACAACATATTTTGTAATTGCACTTATTTTAGTTGGCATTGGAATTATTTTATTGAAGGAAGATATATTTATCAGCGCAGTCTTGTTTGGAATAAATGTTATCTCCGGAATTATGACTCAGATTATTTATAATATACTCCCATTCTATCAACAAAAAAGAATTTTGACTTTTTTAGATCCATCAGCAGATCCACTCGGTGCAGGATATAATATTATTCAATCGAAAGTTGCAATTGGAAGTGGTGGTTTATTCGGAAAAGGATTTATGAATGGTTCTCAAACTCGGCTTAGCTTCATTCCAAAACAATGGACTGATTTTATTTTTTGTGTAACAGGTGAAGAATTTGGATTTATCGGTTCAATAATCATTCTCGGATTATTTGCCTATTTACTTTACAGAGGTTTGTGGCTTGCTTCAATAACTCGCAATCGGTTTGGAAGTTTACTTGCAATGGGAATCACTTCGTTATTTGCAGTTCACATTATTGTAAACATTGGAATGGTAATTGGACTTATGCCTGTAATTGGAATCCCACTTCCATTTTTAAGTTACGGCGGATCTTCGCTTTGTTCGTATATGTTAATGGCGGGATTAATGTTGAATGTTTATATGAACAGAAAACTTTATTAAAAAGTTTATTTATATTCTAAAGCTCGTTTATCCATTACAAATCTCCACCAAAAAGGAATAAAAGTTAATAGTATCATTGCCGGGTAACCAGCCGGATGTTGTGGGCTTTTATCAATGTGTCTCAATATTTGATATTTTCGAGATGCATTTAAATGATGATCTGAGTGGCGATTTAATTCGTATAAAAACCACCTGCTTAAATAATTATTTGAACTCCACGAATGTGCAACTCCAACTTTTTCGTAGTCGCCATCTTTATTGTGATTTCTTTGTAATCCGTAATGCTCTATATAGTTTACTATTTCCAACTGAATTACTCCAATAAATCCAACAAATAAAAAAACAATTAATGCTTTAAGTCCAAATACAAAATAAATAATAAATAGAAATAAAATTGTTATAAACTGAAATAACAACATTTCATTTTTGGTTGAGAAAAATTTTTCATTTTTTTTTTGTAGTCTACTAACTTCTATTTTCCAGGCACTAATATAGGTTCCGATAATAGTTCGAGGTAAAAATTTATAAATTGATTCGCCGAATCGAGCTGAAGCAGGATCATCAAATGTGGCGACATTACGATGATGACCATAAACATGCTCAATTGAATAATGCATGTAGCAATTTACAAGCAGTAATAATTTTCCAATCCACTGCTCGAAAATATTTGAGCGATGAAATAATTCATGAGCAACTGTAATTCCAACTGCGCCGGCAAGAACACCCATAGAAATTGTCATTCCCATTATTTCAAAAATGTTTAAGGTGCGAGTTGAAATTGCATTTAAAAAAACATACAGTCCTAAATAAACGCTAATTAAATGACCGTATAGAAGTAAAGAAAATAACGTATTGTTATTAATTAGAACTTCTTCTTCAGTAGAGTAGTTGTCCTCACTTTTTCCAATTAGCCATTCAATCAAAGGGAGAATTATAAAAATAACTATAGGCGTTAAATAAGATAAATATCCGCCCTTATTAATTGCTAAAATTGTCATCAACGGGATTGAGTATGACAAAGTGAATGGTAAAATTTTTAATACTGATTTTTTCATATAAAATATTCTTAAATAATTATTTCATTAAAATCATTCTTTTAGTAATTGTGTTTGAAGTACTTTTTGATGAGTTTGTAATTAATCTGTACAAATAAATTCCGGAAGAAATAACTTCACCATTATTTCCTTTGCCGTCCCAAACAACAGAATGAAAACCTTTTTTAGATTCATTATCGTATAATTTTCGAACTTCATTACCAACGAGATCGTAAATAATAATTTTCACATTTGCTGAATATGGCGAATGAAATGAAATTGTGGTTGAAGGATTAAATGGATTTGGGTAATTCTGCAAAAGTATAAAATCATTCGGAGTTAAATTTTCATTTACATTGCTTGATGAAGTTGTAACAGTTACAGATCCAAAACCACGAGTTGTAATTGTTCGTGTGCTTGCACTATTTGGTGGTGCAACTGAAAAAATTTCCTCATTTCCATTTTCAAATAAAATAATATTCCCAGCATAATCAATAGTCAAATCAGCGTTTGTGCTTATATTTCCACCAATTGAACCTGGAAACTGAGTTGGCTTGAAAATTAATTTTGATTCAGGGAAAAATCCATTGAGTTGAGTAATCTCATGAACACCAATATTTGTAGTATCAGTTCCACTTACACCGCGAATCGAAACATATAAAGTATCGTCATTTGCAGAAGATAAATTCGAACCTCGTTTTAAAGCAAAACCAATTGGCGAACCGCCAGTTCCAAAACTTACAGACCAAATTGCATTAATTCGGCGAACCGGCAATTGTCCGGAGAGAGAATATTTTTCAACTGCAATTCCGGCGCCTCCTATTGCTCCTGCGCGTAAACCAACAATTAAATTTCCGTCATCATCAATAATTATATCGCGAACGTAATTACTTAAAACGGCAACCGTTTCAACTGCAGTTGCAGTATCTGCATTTACAAATTTTGCCCGAAGTACAATCGTGTCTGCTGCAATAAATAATCTAAAGTTTGTTCCGCTTCCGAATGTTGCTAAACCACGAGGTTGATTAATTTTTTTTACAACTAATTTTGGTTTCGAAGTATCACTATCCATTCTAAAAATATTTCCATTCCCGTTGGCTGATGCAAATATTCTTCCCAAATAATCAATTGTAGAATACCACGGTGCAGTTGCTCCCCAATCAATTGTCCCACCTGAATTTAAATTACCTAAAGTATTTGTAAGTATCGGATGGCCAATATCTGTCCCAGCATAAGTCAAATTAGAATTATAACGAAGAATTCCTGTTTTTAATGCATCATCACTTGCATCTGAATTAGCTGCATAAATGTATCCAAAATTTTGATGGTTTGGATCGCGGTTTGCATCGACACCTCGAGTATAAATTGAATAAGTCTCGTAAGTTTTAACAAAACTGTAGCAAGTATATTTTGTAGATGAATATGTTTTTCTTGAAATTAAAACTTGAGCAAAATATTTTTTATTTGTAACACTTCCTGTTCCATCCCAAGTTAAAGTGTTAGTTCCCGGATTCTGTTTCCCTGCTGTAATTGATGCCACTGAAGAATTTGTAGCTTCGTCAATTATTTTAACAGTTACATTATCTGCTGTATCATTTAAAATATAACTTACAGCAGCAAGTGATCCATCTTTAAAATTTCCATCAAATAAAGATCCGTTCGGATTTGTAATTTTAATACGTGAAGCAAAAGTATCACAAAAAAGAAGTGATGGTAAAATAATAATTACTAATAGTAACAAATGTTTTTTCATGTTTATCCTTATAAAGTTTTATTATTGTAATAAATAATAGCGATAAACACAACCAGTTGCCAAAGAATACTGTTCCAAAATTGATACAATGTTCGTATTTTTGACAACTAATTTTGTAACAAATTTTTTATCACCTACGGAATAATCATGGAAATTAAACACCAAGCACTAACAGGCTGCGATCAGCAAATAGATATTACCTTAACGCAAGAAGAGCTTGCTCCACATTTTGAATCAGCCTATAAAAAAGCTGCTAAAACAATTAAAATTGATGGATTTCGACAAGGGAAGGTCCCGATCGCAATGGTTAAAAAGCTTTATGCGTCTTCAATTCAACATGACGCTTTACAAGAAATTGCCGATGAATCTTTTAGAAATGCGTTAATAGAAAAAAATATAATTCCAATTGGTACACCAGAAATGACCGATATGCAATTTAAACCTGGAACACCTTTTTCTTTTACAATTAAATATGAAGTTCGACCGAGTATTGAATTAAAACAGTACAAGCAATTAAAAATAGAAAAACCAATTTTTACAACCAGTGAAAAAGATGTTACTGAAGAAGCAAGTCGTCTGCAAAGAATTCACGCAATATATTATCCGGCAGAAAAAGTTGATGGAAAAGAATTTGTTGTAACTGCAAATATTAAAGAGTTTGATGAATCTGAAAATGAAATACTAGACAGAAATCGTGAAGGTGTTAAAATTTATTTAAATGAACCTTCGACTGAAGAAGAAATAAAAACCTCTCTTGAACATGCTGAACTTAATGGAAGTTATTCTGCAAAGTTTAATCATAAACATGCTGAGCATGAACATAAAATTCATTTACAATTTAATGTAACAGGAATTGAAAATATTATACTTCCAACTTTTGATGATGAGTTCGTTAAAAAAGTTACAAAAGATAAAATGTTAACTGTCGAAGAATTCAATTCAAATGTAAAAAAAGATCTTGAAAATTATTACAGCGAACAAAGCCGAAATAAATTTTTAGATAATTTAACTCAAGAAATTATTAAAAATCATGATTTTCCAGTTCCAGAATCTTTAGTTAAAAGTTTACAAGATTCTTTTGTTGATGAATATAAACAACAACATGGAAAAAAATTACCAGTCGATTTTGATGAAACCGAATATCGTGAATCTCTAAAACCATCAGCAACATGGCAAGGCAAATGGTTTTTGTTAAGAGAAGAAATTTTGAAACAAGAAAACCTAACTTTAACAGATGAAGACATAGAAAGGCATGTCACAGCAGAATCAAAAAAATTAGGAATCGACAAAAACACACTGCAAAACTTTTATAAAACATCTGATAAATACAGAGAAAAAATATTAACTGACAAACTCTTTGATTTCTTGCAAAAAGAAACCATTATTGTCGAGAAACCAATTTCTTAAAAAGGAAAAAAATGACATATTTTAACAATACAAAGCAAATGCCAACAATAATGAATCAACTTGTTCCAATGGTTGTTGAACAAACGAGCAGAGGAGAGCGAGCTTATGATATTTATTCACGACTTTTAAAAGAACGAATAATTTTTATTGGAGGTCCGATCGACGATATGGTTGCAAGTTTAACAGTTGCACAAATGTTGTTTTTAGAATCAGAAGATCCAGAAAAAGATATTCATCTTTACATAAATTCTCCCGGCGGTTCTGTTTATGCTGGTCTTGCAATTTATGATACAATGCAATATATCCGACCAGATGTTTCAACAATTTGTATTGGAATGGCAGCAAGTATGGGAGCAGTTTTGTTACTCGCAGGTGCAAGTGGAAAAAGAAAAGCACTTCCAAATTCAAGAATCATGATTCATCAACCATGGGGCGGAGTTCAAGGAACAGCTTCCGATATAAGTATTCAAGCCGAAGAAATTTTGAAAACGAAAGATCGTATTAATGAAGTAATTGGAAAACATTGTGGTAAAACTTCGCAAGAAGTTTCAAAAGATACAGATCGCGATAATTATATGTCCTCTGAACAAGCAAAGAAATATGGAATTATTGATACCATTCTTGTAAATAAAAGTGGTAAAAAGGATAAATAATAAGCAATGAGTCAAAAATCTAAAGAAGGAAATACAGTTATACATTGTTCGTTTTGCGGAAAAAGATCTGACGAAGTTCACAGTATGATCGCAGGTTCCGATTCTTATATTTGCGATCGTTGTATTGCAACATCATTAGAAATAATTAAGAGTAATGTTACGCCAACTAAACAAAAAAAACAAAAGCAACGTACGATACTTACACCTTCAACTATTAAATCTGCATTAGATGAATATGTAATTGAACAAGACGATGCAAAAAAAGCATTATCGGTTGCAGTTTACAATCATTATAAAAGAATTGAAGCAGAAAAAAGTACGGAAGATAATGGAGTTGAAATTGAAAAAAGTAATATTCTATTAGTTGGTCCAACAGGAACTGGAAAAACTCTTTTAGCGCAAACATTAGCTCGTGTATTAAATGTTCCGTTTGCAATTGCTGATGCAACAACCCTTACCGAAGCCGGATATGTTGGTGATG
>SXSI01000019.1 GCA_005792285.1 Bacteroidota bacterium | reverse complement strand
GTAAAAATCTATCCGAAATATATCTGTGACTTAACTGCGCTGCTGCAACAATTGCGCTGTCTGTAATTGCAACACCATGATGAAGTTCGTAACGTTCTGAAAGTCCGCGCAAAATTGAAATTGTATCTTCAACATTTGGTTCTTCAATTAAAATTGGTTGAAATCTTCTTTCGAGAGCTGGATCTTTTTCAACATATTTTCGATATTCATCGATTGTAGTTGCGCCAATTGCACGGAGATCGCCGCGAGCAAGGGCCGGCTTCAGCATATTTGCTGCATCAACTGCGCCAGGAGCTGCGCCTGCACCGACTAGCGTGTGCAACTCATCTATAAAAAGAATTATCTCACCACGAGATTCTTCAACTTCTTTCAAAACAGCTTTCAAACGTTCTTCAAATTGTCCGCGAAAACTTGCTCCGGCAATAATCGAAGCCATATCGAGTGCAATAATTGTTTTCGATTTTAAACTTTCCGGAACATCGCCTGCAACAATTCTACTTGCAAGACCTTCAGCAATTGCAGTTTTTCCAACTCCCGGATCTCCGATTAAAACAGGATTATTTTTTGTGCGACGAGATAAAACTTGCAACACTCTTCGAATTTCATCTTCGCGACCAATCACAGGATCGAGTTTTGATTTTCGTGCGAGGTCATTTAAATTTCTGCCAAATTTCTGGAGCGTTTGATATTTTTCTTCCGGCATTTGATCAGTTACTCGCTGTGTGCCACGAACTTCTTTTAAAGCTTTTAAAATACTTTCCCTGTTAACACCTTGATCAATTAATAATTTTGTCGCTGATGATTTTATTACTTCAATCATTCCTAGTAATAAATGTTCAGTGCTAATATATTCATCTTTCAACTTTTCGGCTTCTTTAATACTATTCTCAAATAATTTTTGTAGACTGGGAGAAATAAATTGTTGCGATGATCCTTGAACTTTTGGAAGTTTCGCGATCAATTCATTTATTTTTAATTTTAAATAATTTACATTTACTCCAAGTTTCAATAATAGTGGAACTATTAATCCTTGTGCGTCTTGAATTAAAGCTGCAAGTACATGTTCAATATCAATTCCCTGAGAACCGTAACTTGTAGAAATCTCTTGTGCGTTTTGAACAGATTCCTGCGCCTTAATTGTAAATTTGTTGAAGTTTATCATAAAAATAATTTATCTAAATAAATTTACTTATCATCCATAACTTCAAAGTCAGCATTCTCAACTTTTTTATCATCTTTCTTTTCTGAAGTTTCTGCATTCGGTTCAGTTGGTGGCGCTTGTTTTGCAGCTTCATACATTTGAGTTGATGCTTCACTCCAGATTTTATTTAACGCATCCATTTTAGTTTTAATTTCTTCAGAATTGTTAGACTTAATTGCATCTTCAAGTTCCTTCGAAGCAGTTTCAAGTTTACCTTTTGCTTCAGCATTTAATTTATCCCCAAGTTCAGTAAGTTGTTTCTTAGTTGTAAAAACTAAATTATCCGCTTGATTGTGAAGATCGATATCTTCTTTTTTCTTTGCATCCTCCTCAGCATGTGCTTTCGCATCATTTTTCATTTTTTCAATTTCTTCTTTACTCAATCCTGAAGAAGAAGTAATTCTGATACTTTGCTCTTTATTTGTGGCTTTGTCCTTCGCCGTAACATGTAGAAGTCCGTTTGCATCAATATCAAAAATAACTTCAACTTGTGGCACACCTCTTGGTGATGGTGGAATTCCATCCAAATGAAATCTTCCTAATGATCTATTATCAATTGCCATCGGTCTTTCACCTTGCAAAACATGGATTTCAACAGAAGTTTGGCTATCTGCAGCAGTGCTAAATACTTCACTTTTTCTGGTAGGAATTGTTGTATTTGGATCAATTAATTTCGTCATCACTCCACCGAGTGTTTCAATACCAAGTGCTAACGGAGTAACATCTAAAAGTAAAACATCTTTTACTTCGCCAGTAAGAACTGCACCTTGGATTGCTGCGCCGATTGCAACTACTTCATCCGGATTAACTCCTTTACTTCCTTCTTTTCCAAAAATTTCTTTTACAAGTTGCTGAATTCTTGGCATGCGAGTCATTCCACCAACAAGTACAACTTCATCAATATTCGAAGGAGAGTAACCTGCATCCGATAAAGCTTTTTTTGTTGGAGCAATACAACGTTGAACAAGATCGTCAACAATTTGTTCGAACTTTGCACGAGTTATATTCATATTTAAATGTTTCGGACCATCAGGTGTTGCAGTAATAAATGGTAAATTTATTTCTGTCTGATTAAGTTGCGAAAGTTCAATTTTTGCTTTTTCTGCAGCTTCACGTAATCTTTGTAACGCCATTGGATCTTTTCTTAAATCAATACTTTCAGATTTTTTAAATTCATCTGCAATATATTCAAGAACTCGATTATCAAAATTATCGCCACCGAGATGTGTGTCGCCATTTGTAGATTTAACTTCGAACACACCGTCACCTAATTCAAGAATTGAAACATCAAAAGTTCCGCCACCTAAATCGAAAACTGCAATCTTTGAATTTTTGTTTTTTTTATCCATTCCGTAAGCAAGTGCTGCAGCAGTTGGTTCGTTAATAATTCTTCTCACAATAAGTCCAGCAATTTCTCCAGCTTCTTTTGTTGCTTGTCGTTGCGCATCATTAAAATATGCTGGAACAGTAATTACAGCTTCAGTAACTTTTTGACCGAGATAATCTTCAGCGGTTTGTTTCATTTTTTGGAGAATCATTGCAGAGATTTCCGGTGGTGAATATTTTCTATCATCAATTTGAATTCGTGAACTATTATTTTCTCCAGCTACAACTCCGTACGGAACAAATTTCATTTCTTCATTTACTTCATTCATGAAACGTCCCATAAATCTTTTAATTGAGAAAATTGTATTCTTTGGATTTGTTACAGCTTGTCTTTTTGCTGTTTGACCGACAAGTCGTTCTCCATTTTTTGAGAATGCAACAATTGAAGGTGTAGTTCTTGTACCTTCTGCATTTGCGATTACTACAGGATCATTTCCTTCCATAACCGATACAACCGAGTTGGTTGTTCCTAAATCAATTCCAATAATTTTGTTTGCCATATAGACTCCTTTTTATTTTATATTAATTAATTATTTTTTTTTCTACATTATATCTTGCAATAAGCGTGCCAAACTTATGCTCTTATTTTGGCTTTTTTATTAACCCTTTAATCAAGGATTTTACTCTTATGTCAAATATTATCAAATATATGAAAATTTGTCTTATGGTTGCTGTAGTACTGTCAGTAGTAATAATAAATATGACAGGAACAGTGTTTTCTCAAACTAAATCTCGAAATACAAGTATAACTGAATCTGGTTTAAGAACGCAGCTTCAATTTTTAGCGGATGACCTTTTAGAGGGACGGGAAACTAGTTTTAGAGGTGAGAAGTTAGCTGCAAAATATATTGCTGCTGAATTTCAAAAAAATGACCTTCGAATTTTAAATAATTTAAATTCATACTTTCAATCTTTCCCACTTGTCCGGATTGTAATCAGTAATAAAAGTAATTTTAGTTATAAAGATTTCAAAAATATTTCAACTAACTGGAATAATTTTGGAAAGGATTATTTTGCATACGGTCGTGGATTCGATACAACAATAACTGGCAAACTCCATTTTTTAGGATATGGACTTTCAATACCGAAATTGTGGAATGATATCGATACTTCAATTTCTTATGAAGGTAAAATATTAATATTCCTCACCGGTCTTCCAAAAACATTTGATTCATCACAAACAAAACAATATTCATTTCAAGGAGGACTGAATTTTAAAAGAAACCTTGCTCGTCGATTAAAAGCTTCCGGAGTAATAATTGTTTCTGAAAACAATAAATCGTTACAGGAATTATTTCCTGATCAGTATGCAAGTATGTTAAAAGGAATTATTACAGTTCCAGAAAATCAATCTCAAAGAGATATTCCACTTTTTATTACAAACTTAGAAATTGGAAAACAATTATTAGGTGGATCGAAAAGTTATGATGAATTATTAAAATCCACATTGATGAATAAAGGTAAAAGCCAAAGTTTGAAAGCAGAATTTACATTAAATTTAGTTTCTAATATTACAAATCAAACTGGTGAAAATGTAATTGGAGTACTTGAAGGATCAGATCCAAAATTAAAAAACGAATACGTTATAATTACATCGCACTACGATCATGTTGGTGTAAATTTTTTAAATGGTGAAATTTATAATGGCGCAGATGATGATGGATCCGGAACTGCAACTGTGCTTGAATTAGCACATCTCTTTTCTTCTATGGAAGTAAAACCAAAAAGAAGTTTAATATTTATGACTGTAAGTGGAGAAGAAAAAGGATTACTCGGTTCAAAATACTTTGTTAATAATTCTCCAATTCCACTTTCTTCAATTACATCAAATATAAATATCGATATGATTGGCAGAACAGATCCCAAACATGATTCATTAAAACAGGATAATTACATTTATGTTATCGGCTCCGATAAAATTTCTTTGGAAGTAGATTCACTTCTGCAAGTAGCAAATAGAAGTCACAAATTAATTTTTGATTATACATTTAATAGAGAAGACGATCCAAATAGATTCTATTATAGAAGTGACCATTACAATTTTGCAGTAAAAAATATTCCTATAATATTTTTCTTTACCGGAACTCACGTTGATTACCATCAGCCGACTGATGAAGTTGATAAAATTCGCTTTGATTTAATGGTAAATAGAGCAAATCTTATTTATTCAACAATTTTACAAATGGCGAATTTTCCTTCACAATTTAAAAAACTACCTTCAACTACTGAAAAGTGAATTCAACTTTAATTGAAAATTTATTAAAGACTAAAGAAATTGGAAGACAAATTGTTTTCCTAAAGGAAATAGATTCAACAAATTTATTTGCAAAAGAAATTACTTCGAATACAATTACGAATGGAATGATTATTATAGCCGATCATCAAACTGAAGGAAAAGGAAGAAGAGGAAGAACTTGGATTGATGAAGGTGGTGCAAATATTTTATGCTCTTTAATTCTTACAAATCTAAAATCAACTTCTCTTCTGCCAATTATTGCTGGGATTTCTATTGTTGAAAGTATTTTTGAATGCACAAATCTTAAAGCAGAATGCAAATGGCCAAATGATGTTTTATTAAATAAGAAAAAAATTTCCGGTTGCTTAATTGAACAAATTGGGAATATTGCAATAATCGGAATCGGAATAAATGTAAATCAAAATAATTTCGGAGATTTGACAAATAATGCTACTTCCCTTTTTAATGAAACTGGAATTAAATGGGAACGAGAAGTTCTTCTCGTAAACTTACTAAACCGCATGGAAACGCTACTTTCCATATATGAAATTTCTTCTTCAGAAATTATTGATTTATGGAAAAAGTATGTTACTTTTATTGGAAAGGAAGTTAATATTTCAACTGAAATAGAAAATTATTCGGCAACTGCAGTTGATGTAAATGAAGAAGGATTGTTGATAATCCGAAAGGATAATATTTTGCAAACTTTAACAGCCGGAGATGTTTCTTTAAAAATAAACTTATGATACTTACAATTGACATTGGCAACACGCACACCGTTTTTGGAGTTTACAACAAATCTAAACTTTTGGGAGATTGCCGAGTTACTAGTTTTGTAACTCGAACAGAAGATGAATTTGGAATTTTAGTAAAAAATTTCTGCATCGAAATGAAAATTCCTGTTCGTGAAATAAAACATATTGGAATCTCTTCTGTAGTGCCAAACTTAACTGATGTTATTTATAGAATGTCAAAAAAATATTTTAATATTGAACCACTAATTGTTTCATCAACACTTAATTTAGGAATGAAAATTTTGTACGATGATCCGACTACAGTTGGAGCCGACAGAATTTGTAACGCAATTGCCGGATTTACAAAATATAAATCGGCACTTATAATTGTTGATTTCGGAACTGCAACTACTTATGATGTTGTTTCCGAAAAAGGAGATTATCTTGGTGGTGTAATTGCACCGGGAATTGAAACTTCTGCTGCCGAATTACATCGCCGTGCCGCAAAATTACCAAGAATTGATCTTCATTTTCCAAAAAATGTAATTGGCAAAACAACCGATACAAGTATGAAATCGGGAGTGCTTTACGGTGCGCTTGACGCAATGGAAAAAATGATCGAGCGAATTAAAAAAGAATTACCAACTAAACCAACCGTAGTTGCAACCGGTGGGTTTTCAGAATTGATATTCAGTCGTTCAAAAGTAGTTGATTATCATGAACCAACTTTAGTTTTGGAAGGTGTTAGAATTATTACTGAAAGAAGTTTGTTAAATAAGAAATAAAGTAATTACAAAACTTTCTTCCCACCAATAAATACTTCTTCAACTTTTATTTTAAGTAAATCGTTTCCTGTAATTTCATCTTTATAATAATCCAAAACAATAAAGTCGGCTAAATAATTTTCAGCGATTTCCCCTTTATTTTCAACGCCATCTAAAATGGCTGAGTTTTTTGTGAATGCAATGATTGATTGAGTAATTGTGCATTTTTCATTTTCGGAAATGCTTTTCCCGCTATCAGTTTTTCTTGTTACTGCGGAATATATCCCAACAAATGGATTGTAATCTTTTACAACTGGCGCATCAGAGGAAAATGAAACAGGAATCCCAGCTTCAAATAATTTTTTAAAAGGATAAACTTTTTGCAATTCATTTTCATTAATTGAATTAATAAAGTTATCTCCAAGTTCTTTTATAAATATTGGCTGAGTGGAGATTTCAACTCCAATATTTTTTGCACGATTTATAATTTTATCATCAGCAATACCAAAATGCTCAATTCGATTTTTACGATTTGATATTTTCGAGAGCTCCTCATAAACATCCATAACCATATTTATTGCAACATCACCAATTGCGTGAGTTGCAATTTTAAAACCATTTTTAACACATTCGGTTGCACTTTTAAGAAATTGATTTTTTTCTAATCGTAACACCCCATTGTAATTTGTATTTTTATACGGAGTTGAAACTGCCGCAGTCATTCCACTTAAACCACCATCAGAAAAATATTTTAATGTATTAATCGTTAATAATTCTGATTTATAAATTCCCGGCAATGGGTATTCTTCATTTACTCCATCTGGTATTTTTATTGGAATTGCATTTATCCGAATTTTTAATAATTTCTTTTTATCCATCTCTTTGTAAACTTCCAATAGCTCCGGATGAACCGCAGGATCGGTTGCGCTTGTAATTCCCTTTTTTATAAGTTCATCTTGTGCAACTAATATCATTTTTTCATATTCACTGTATTCGTATTTTGGAAAATTATTCATTACTAATCCAATAGCACGCTCAGTTAATATCCCACTTATATTATTTTTGGAATCTCTTCGTATTTCTCCACCATTTGGAATTTCAGTTGAATTGGAAATATTTGAATGTTTTAATGCAAGTGAATTATTTGTAATTATATGCGCGCAGTTTCTAATCAATGTAATTGGCTTATCAATATTAATTGTATCTAGAAATATCCTATCCGGAATAATTTTTTCGTCTAATTTTAACTCATTAAATCCACGAACAATAATCCATTTTCGATTGTATGTTTTATTAAAATTTTCAATTCTCGATTTTATCTCTTCAAAATTATTTACACCTGATAAATCGAGCATATAAGTCATTAAATTCCCAACTTTCCAAATGTGAATATGGGAATCATTAAAACCTGGCAAAATCAGTCTTCCTTTTAAATCAATTATTTCTATTGGTGGATATAGGTTTTTTAGCGTAACGAACTCCCCGAATTGAGAAAACTTATTCTTGCTAACTATAAGAGCATTAAATTTATTTTTTGACTGGAAATCTTTTAAAATCTTAAAATTATAAAATAGCTTCAACTCAATCCTTTAATTTTAGATCGAAAATTTTTTAATTGAATTTTCTATTACATTTAATCCTTCATTTAATTCTTCATCGGTAATTACAATTGGCGGAAGTAAGCGAATGCAATTGCTGTAAAGACCTGCTCTAATTAAAATAACTCCACTGGAAACTGTTTCCTTAATTATTTTTAAAACTATATCCATATCGGGAGTTTTAAGTTTTCTATCTTTTACGAATTCAACAATATTCATTGCACCAACACCGCGAACATCACCAATAATTTGAAATTTATTTTTCCACTCATTTAATCTTTTTTGTATTATTTCTCCAACATAAGTTGCTCTATCTAAAAATTCTTTTGATGTCAATATTTTTACTGCTTCTATTGCAGCCGCACAAGAAATCGGACTTCCGCCGTAAGTGCCACCAATTCCGCCCAAGTGAGGCGCATCCATAATTTCTGCTTTACCAATTACCGCGCTAATTGGAAAACCTGCCCCAATTGATTTTGCCATGCAAACAATATCCGGCACAACTCCGGTATGTTCGATTGCTAAAAATTTTCCTGTTCGACTCGCGCCACATTGTATTTCATCGGCAATAAAAACAATTCCATTTTTATCGCAAACTTCTCTAATTTTTTCTAAAAATAATTTTGGGATTTGAATGAATCCCCCTTCACCAAGTATTGGTTCAATAATTATTGCTGCAACTGCCGATGGATCGACATGACTTATTAATGACTCTTCAAATTTATCGACACAATATTTTACATATTCATCATTTGTAAATTGTTCCGGCTTTCTGTAAATATTTGGTGCGTGCATTCTGTAAATATCTTGTACAAATCCACCGAAACCTCTTTTAAATAAACTATATTTACTTGATAATGATAATGTTAATGTACTTCTTCCGTGATACGCACCTTCAAAACAAATTACTGCGTTTCGTTTAGTAAAATATTTTGCAATGTTCACTGCGTTTTCAACAGCTTCAGTGCCGGAGTTTGCAATTAAAGTTTTCTTTTTAAAATTTCCGGGGGTTACTGAATTCAACATTTCTGCAAGTTCAACATATTTTTCAATAGTCATTACAATATTACAACTGTGGACATATTCATCTAATTGTTTTTTTACCGCATCAATAACTTCTTTTCGGTTGTGCCCTAAATTCAACATTCCAATTCCCCCAGCAAAATCAAGCAAAGTATTACCATCGACATCTTTTACAACTGCGCCACGAGCACTTTTTATAACAATTTCAGTTGCAAGAGAAGAACCATTTGGCAATGCCTCTTTTCTTCTGTTTAAAACTTTAAATGAATTCTCTCCGGGAATTTGTGTAATTAATTTTATCGTATTCATATAATTTTATTTTTTATTCAAAGTAATATTAATTTTTCATCTAATGGCCAATACATTAACATGCCGGCATTTCCACATTTTGGATCTTCTAAATAATTGTATAATGGTTTAATAATTCTGAATCCACATTTTCTTTGTGCCGAAACAGTTGGATCTTTTATTTTATCATCAATCAATAATTGACAATATTCTTCAATTATCATTTCTTTTGAATAATTAATAAAACCATTTGTCATCCCCACTGTAATTTGTCCTTTGCAATTTAATTTCCGAGCAGTTTCCTGCCGATATCTGTAAACTGCGCCACCAATTCCTTGTCGTTGAAAACTCGGATGGACACTTACATCAATTCCATACATCCACTCACCAATTGGATTGTGATTGTTAATCCATAAATTATCTGTTGCCTCTAAAAAAGTATGCTGTTTTTCAGAAAAATTTGCACGCATTGTTGTGCTTCCGCAAATAACAATGTCGCCATCTAAAACTACTAATTGTCCTTCCGGAAATACTTTTATGTGATTTATATATTGCTCTTTAGAAATTAATTCTTCTTTTGCCAAAGTTGGAAATACTACTGATTGAAGTATTTCAAGTTGTTCGGCGTGTTGTGACTCAGTTTCTTTAATAATATATTTTCCAAAAGTTTGCATTTTTTATTTCAAAATTATTTTGCTGAGTAAGTAATTAATTTTAATTCCAAATATTCTCTCATTCCTTCGGCACCAGATTCAACTCCAACTCCACTTGCTTTCCATCCTGCAAATGGAAGATGTGTTCCGTGCGCTGCCCATTCGTTTACGCCAATCATACCGAATTCTAAATTTTCAGTATAATATTTTACCAAATCCAATTTATTTGTAAATAAATATGCAGCAAGCCCATATTCCGTATCATTTGCCCAATCAACAACTTCCTCTTTTGTTTCAAATGGAATTACAATCATAACTGGTCCAAATATTTCATCTTTTATGCAAATATTTTTTTGCGTTGCTTCAATAATTGTTGGTGAAACAAAAAATCCTTTTGCCATTTTATTTTCAATTGTATGGATTTTACAACCTTCATTTTTTGCATTATTTATGATTGTATTTACTGTGCTAAATTGATTTTTGTTCATCAATGGACCAAGAAAAGAATTTTTTTCATCATTAATTCCCAAATTTATTTTTTGTAATTGATTTAAGATTTGAGTGATGAATTCATTATAAATTTCTTTATGAACATAAAATCTTTGCGGAGCAACGCAAACTTGTCCGCAATTTCTGAGTTTTGCAGTTAAAGATCTTTTTGCAATTGATTCCGGGTTTTGATCTTTTTCAATAATAACAGGTGCATTGCCGCCAAGCTCAAGCGATAATTTTTTATTTGTTATATGAGATTGTTCCATTAAAATTTTACCAACTGCTGTGCTGCCGGTAAAAGAAACTTTTCGAACAATTTTACTTTCCATTATAGCATTGCCAATTTTTGTTGCATCCCCATTAACTAAATTAAAAACTCCAGCAGGTAAATTTGATTCATCAATTGCTTTTGCAAAATTTATTGAAGTGAGTTGTGTGTAAGCTGAACCTTTTAAAATAACGGAACATCCAGCTGCAATTGCTGCAGAAACTGCACGAGCTGGATTATATGCCGGAAAATTCCAAGATGTAATTACTCCAACAACTCCAATTGGTTGATAAATTATATGCGAGTATTTTTCTTCTCCACCGAGATTAATTATTTTCCCATAATTTCTTTTTACTTCTTCAGAGTAATAATCAAAAAAGGAAGCTGCAACTTTCCATTCGCCTTCTGCTTCAATAAATGGTTTGCCTGCTTCTTTTACTGTATCAAGTGCAAAATCTTTTAAATGATTTAAAATATTTTGTGCAATCTGTTTTAGTATAACTGATTTTTTATTTGCACTCTCTTTTTTCCAGCTTTTAAAAGCATTCTCTGCTGATTTTTCTGCAACTTTAAAATCTACTACATCGCCAAAGCTTAATTCTGTAATAACGCTTTCATCCGCGGGATTAATTAAAGGCCAAGTATTTCCCTTTATTGCTTTACGCCATTCTTTATTTATGTATAAATGATTCATATTCGATTTTTTAATTTATACAAATGTAGAAAATTAATCCTTAAAATTAGTTATGACATATTAGAAACAGCTTAAATAAAAAATGCCTGAATAGATTCAGGCATTTATTTTAAACTGATTTATTATTTATTAAAAGTCTAATTGCAATCCAGCTGATATTAATAATCCACCAACTTTAGAAGCATCTGATGATCCATAATTTGTTTCATTATCCTCATTAATTTGTGGATTGTATGTAATTGAAACCCATCCTGATTTTGAGATTTTTTCTAATATTGGATTTTTATTTAAAAATGATAAATTTTCAGATAAATCTTTTGAGATTTTTGCGCCAATGTTAACCAAATTAAATCCCTCTTTTGCAAAAGAATAATAAGCTGATTTATTTCCAAAAACTAATGCGCCGACTGTTGGTGCAATAGTTAATCCAAATTTTTCATTTTCAATTGTATAAGTAGCTTCAACATACGAAGTGAATTGTCTGCTATCTTCATCATCAACATCAGCCCCTGCGATAAAAGTACTCCAAAGAATTGTTGCTGGAATATTTTTTGTGCTCAAATCAAAAGTTATAGTTGCGTCTAAAGTTTGTACACCTTCTCCACTAAAATCTGTAAATGATGGTGCCTCTTCTTTTTTATCAACTGGTGGAAAATAATAACTTGCTAATCCAACAGTTATCAAATCGCTAACAGTATATGAAATCGTAATATCATATTCATCATAACCTTGTTGTGGATTATTATTGTTAAGATTTGTTGTCATCCAAAATGATAAACTTAATTCAGGAGTTACGGTATAAGTAAAACCTGGCTGAATTGCTAAATGATCCGGTAAGCCAAGTGGTTGACCTCTCCAAATATATCCTTTTTGGGTAGATAAGCTAATTGCCCAAGGTCTTTCTGGTTCAGCAGATTCATCTTCTACTCCTGTCACAGAATCTAGTGTAATTTCAACCTTTAATCCGGCTTCTTCTGTCGCAGGATCTGGTACAATTTCAACTGATGGTGTTGTACCTTGTGCTTTAACAATTGATGTTAAAACAAAGAGACATAAAAGTGTGGCAAAATAAATTTTTTTCATGTTAATCCTTTTTATTTGTTTATAAATAATTAATTCTCAAAAATTACATTGTGTATCCTAAAACTAAATAAATTATTGTTGTTACAACTGTTACAATAATTACATACGGAAGTTGTGTTAGTGATTGCTCAGTCATGTTGCTTTGAGTTGCTCCGGCTGTTAAAATTCTTGAATCGGAATAGAAACATGCATTCGCGCCCCAAATTCCTGCGCTAATAAGTGCTCCCATATTCAACATTACATTTGCTCCAGTTTGATTGCAATACTCTGCAACAATCATTGTAACAACTGCATAAACGCCCCACGATGAACCTGTTGCAACTGTAATTGCACCAATTAATAAAAATATCATTGCTGGAAGTAGTTGTGGAGTAACATTATCTTTAATTATATCAACAACATAAGTTGTCAATCCCATATCGTCTGAAACTCTTTTTAATAAATATGTAACCACAAGTACAACTAAAACAAATGTCATCGATTTAAATCCATCTTCAAAAAGTTGGATGTATTTTTTCATTGAAACAATTTTTCCAATCCAATAATAGAAAAAGGTAAAACCTAGTGCATAAATAATTCCTTTTAATAAATCGTTATCGTTTAGTAAAGTGAAAACAATTAATGATAACATTGGAAGTAGAAAACTATTTATTGATGCACCTTTGCCTCCATTACTTTGAGTAGATTCATATAAATCTACAGATTCAGATTGTAAATTTTCTGAATCGGGAGCAACTGTTACACCAGTTTCTTCTGCTCTTTTCATAGCAAGTTTCATTCTTTTAAAAGTTGGGAAAAGTCCTAATACAACTAACAATGCAACTACCATTGCAACCCAAGCATAAATATTATAAGGGATTGTTCCAACGAAGACATCAATTGCAGAAGCATCTTCGCCACCAATTCCAGAATCTTTCATTAAACCACCAATGTAAACTGTCCAAGTTGAAATTGGGACAATTACAGTTAATGGAACACTTACTGCACCAATTATATATCCCAACATTTCTCTCGGAATTTTAAAATGGTCGGTAATTTTTTTCATTGTTGCGCCGGTTCCAAGTGTGCTTAAATAATCATCAACAAAAAATATAAATCCTAAAAAGTAAGAAAGTAGCAAAGATTGTTTTTTCGTTTTGAGATTTTTTACGGCTTTTTTTCCGATTGCAGCAATACCACCAGATGCAATTAATAATCCGATAAATGGTCCGAATAAAGCACAAACATACAAAACCCAAACAAGTGCTTCATCCTTCATAACAACATCGTATAATCCGGTAATCATATTATCTGGGAATGCTACTGTAGCAACGGCATCTGGAGTATTTTTTTCAGCAAGTCCAAACAATTCTGCACTACTTAATGACTCACTATAATAACTTTCCTCTTTTATATTTTCAATTGTAGTTAGAGTATCAACTTTTGTAGTAGTAAAAAGTGAACTACCTGTTCCGGGTGGATTAAACCATGCCAACATCATATATCCAAGAGTACAACCAATTAAAAGTGGAATTAAAGATGATCTAGTTTTGATTGCAATTATAATTATAATTGCAGGAGGTAGTAATGACCAAATGCCCATAACCTATTCCTTTCTTATGTTGTTAAATTTGTTTTTAATATAATTACAACTACATAAAATAAACTTAGTGTTGCGATCTCTGGATTTTGAGATGAAACTCGTTCAAACACTTTCAGAAAGTAAATAATATTGATTAGAAAGCAAAACCAAAGTCAAATAATAATATTGTTTGTAAAGGAACATATTTTTAAGTTTTTAACAAATTGAAAGAAAAATAATATGAAAAGAACAAATACAGATAATTTGTATAAACGAAGAAAAGAATTAGTCCCTAATGGATTAGGTTATTTTAATGACGCTTCTGTAAAATCTGCAAGAGGGGCAATTATAACTGACCTTGATGATAATGAAATTATTGATTTTGCCGGCGGGATTGGCGTTTTAAATACTGGACACAGACCGCAAGTTGTTGTTGATGCAATTAAAAATCAAGCTGATAAATTTATACACTCTTGTTTTAACGTTGCGATTTACGAACCATATCTTGATTTAGCGGAAAAATTAATTTTAATAATTCCGCATGGCGAAAAAACAAAAGTGATGTTAACAAATTGCGGAGCCGAGTCAGTTGAAAATGCAATTAAAGTTGCTCGACAAGCAACAAAACGAAGTGCAATTATTTGTTACTCAGGCGCATTTCATGGTAGAACTTTAATGGCATTAACTCTCACTTCAAGTGTAAAATATAAAAAGGGCTGCGGACCTTTTGCTCCAGAAGTTTACAGATTAGATTATCCATATTACGGACCAAAAGAAAAATTAATATTTACAGAAGATGAATTTGTAAAATTACATGTTGAAAAATTATATTCTTTTTTTTCAACTTATGTTAATGCTCAAGATGTTGCCGGAATACTAATTGAAATAGTTCAAGGTGAAGGTGGATTTAACACTGCTCCTCCGGAATATCTTCATCAGTTACGAAAAATTTGCGATGAGTTTGGAATAATATTAATTTTTGATGAAGTGCAATCTGGTTTTGGAAGAACCGGTAAATGGGCAGCATTTCAAAATTATAATATTACTCCCGATATTTCAACTTGGGCAAAATCTTTGGGAGCAGGATTACCAATTGGTGCTGTTTTGGCAAAGCAAGAAATTTTTGATGCTTGCCCACCAAGTAGTGTTGGTGGAACTTATTTGGGAAATCCTATTTGCTGTGCTGCTGCACTTGCAAATCTAAAATTAATGGAAGAGATAAATATAAATGAATTGGGAAGAAATGTTGGAAGTATTGTCCGAACAAGATTTGAAAAAATTCAAAATCGTTTTCCAAATAATGTTTATGATATTAAAGGATTAGGGGCAATGTTGGCAATTGAATTTGTAAATCCAGAAACTGGTAAACCCGATACTGATCTTGTAAAAAAGATTTCACAGAAATCTTTAGAGAATGGATTATTAATTATTTCTTCCGGTAATTACGGACAATGTATTAGAATTTTAAGTCCATTAAATATTGAAAATAAAATTCTGAATAAAGGATTGGATATTTTAGAAAATTCTATTGCTGAATCTATTTAAATAATAAACTGTATAACAAAGTTTATTATTTAGCGCCAAGAACTTTAAGATGCCGGACATGCGATCTTAAGGCAGCCCAAACCGATTTATACTCCATATATTTTACTTGAAATTGATCGCAAGTTTCTTTTACGATTTTCTGCAATTTCGGATAGTGTACATGACTAACTTTTGGAAATAAATGATGTACAACTTGAAAATTTAATCCACCTAAATACCAAGTTACAAATTTATTTTTAGTTGAAAAATCTGCAGTGGTTTCAACTTGATGAACTGCCCATTCATTATCGATTTTATTTTCATCATTTAATTTTGGAAATTCTACATCTTCAATTACATGAGCAAGTTGGAAAACTACGCTTATTGTTAATCCAGTTACAAAAGACATTATTAAATAACCAATCATCCAATTTGCGAAACCTACAAAGTAAATTGGTATAATAAAATAAACGAAGAGATAAGCTAGTTTACTTCCCCAAAAAATGAAATGTTCTTTTAAGCTAATTTTATTTATTTCATAAGAAGCTATTTTTCTGGAAAAATATTTTTGATAATCTAAATAAAGAACCCACAATAAAAATGTTACACCGTACAAAATTATCCAGTAAAAATATTGAAATTTATGAAACCAATATCTACGTTGGCCATGACTAACTCTCATCCACGGTTGAATATCAATATCGTCATCAACTTCTTCAATATTTACAAATGAGTGATGAATAATATTATGTTTGATTTTCCACATAAATGAACTTCCGCCAATAATGTTTAAAGTATATGCACAGATTTCATTTAGCCATTTTTTTTGGGAAAAACTTCCGTGAGCACCATCGTGCATAATATTAAATCCAATTGCTGCAAAATTTAATCCGAAACCAATACAAAGAATTACCGAAATCCATCCCGGTTGAATTGTTAATAACAAAACATAAAATGTTACAAATAATAAAAACAAAAATATTGCTTTTAAAAATAATCGGTAATTGCCGGTTGAATTAATTTTATTTTCCTTGAAATATGCCTCAACTCTTTCAGATAATACAGTAAAGAAAGGGCTTTTTGGATAATTGAAAGAAACTTTTGACATCTAATTTACCTTTAAATAGTTTTTGGAAATCATTAGTTACCTGCGAACATTGAAACTGAAGCGTGCGCAAATTCAACTAAAGGTGCAAAGTAAAGTCCAAGAATAAGTGTGGGTATTGCAAAAGCCAATATTAATATTTTTTCTCCGAGAGTCAAGGTTATTTCTTTGTCTGTTGGAAGTGATTCACGAAGAAACATATTTCGGAATATGCGAACATAATAATAAAGTGAGACAACACTATTGAGTACACCAATTACTGCAAGCAAAATCATTTCTTTATTTATTAAAGCTGAAAAAATATAAAGCTTCCCAATAAATCCGGCAGTTGGTGGTAAACCTGTTAATGAAATTAAAAAAAGTGAAAATGTAATTCCAATAAATGGCGAACGCATTCCCAATCCTTTATAGGAATCGATGTCATCACTTTTAATTTTATTTGAAATTAACATTACAATTAAAAATGCACCAACATTCATAAATAAATAAACAACTAAGTAAATTAATGTTGCGGAGTATCCTTCGTTATTTAGAGTTAAAACACCGAGCAATAAATATCCGGCGTGTGCAATACTTGAGTATGCAAGAAGTCGTTTTAAATTTGTTTGCCAAACTGCAACAATATTTCCTAATGTCATTGTTAAAACTGAAAGCACGGTTAGAATTTCAACTATCGGTACAATTTCTAAAACTCCCCAATCGTTAACAGATGGACTTGCATAAGGATCGATAAAAACAATTTTCAAAAACCTCATTAACATACTGAACCCTGCAGCTTTTGAAGCAACGGATAAAATTGTTGTTACGCTAATTGGAGATCCTTCGTAAACATCTGGTGTCCAAAAATGAAAAGGAACTGCAGAAATTTTATAACCAAATCCGATAAAAATTAAAACTGTAGAAATTAATAACGCCAAAGAAGTTACTCCATCTGCGAGAGCAATATTAATCGCAAATATATCAAACGAGCCGGTCATTCCATAAATTATTGAAATTCCATATATCATCATTCCCGATGAAAACGCGCCATACAAAACATATTTTAATGATGCTTCGGAAGATGATTTTTCTTCTTTCATAAATCCTGCGAGTAAGTATGATGTCAAACTTGTTAATTCAAGCGAAAGGTACATCATTATTAAATTTGTTGAACTCGACATTAAAAACATTCCAATTGTAAGTGCAACTAGAAAATAATAGAATTCCCCTTTTCTGGATTTTATTTCACTTACTTCATTAGAGAACATCGAGAAGACAACAATTCCCAAAATTGCAGTTAATAAAAATATTTTGAAGAAGTGCGAAAATGGATCGACTGCATACATATTAAAAAACAAATGTTGATTTACATTTGAATTTGAAAGAAGTGAAACAAATGACGAAACTAATCCTGCAATTACAAAGTAAATTACAATTTTCTTATTCTTGAAAATGAGATCAAGAATAATTGAAACTAATAATGTACAAACCAGAATTAATTCTGGCTTTATAAATTGTAAACTATAATTAATTTGGTCGAACATTATTTTCCTATTAAAGTAGAGCTGTTATGGCTTTTAATAATTTCAATTAATTGGTTTGCAGAAGAATTCATTAAATCAAGAATTGGTGCTGGATAAATTCCAAGAATAATAACTATTACTGCAAGTGGAATTAACATTGCTAATTCCCTGTTATTAATATCTGGAAGTGATTTCCATTTATCCGGAAGTGTTCCAAAAAATACTCGTTGTAAAGTCCATAACATATATCCGGCAGTTAAAACAATTCCTAAAGTTGATGCAATTGTTAACCACCTAAAAGTTTGAAATGCTCCGAGAAATGAAAATGCTTCTGAAATAAATCCGCTTAGTCCCGGTAATCCAAGTGCTGCAAAAAATGCAACTACCATAATTGCAGAATATTTTGGCATTTGATTCATCAATCCGCCAAAATCATTTAATCCTCTTGTGTGCGCTCTATCGTAAAGAACTCCAACAATCAAAAATAGCATTGCTGTAATTGTTCCGTGATTGAACATTTGGAACATCGCGCCAACCATTCCTTGTGTGTTTAATGCAGCCATTCCTAATAAAACAATCCCCATATGACTTACTGATGAATATGCAATTAACTTTTTAAAATCAGTTTGAGCCATTGCGCAAAGTGCGCCGTAAACAATATTTACGAAACCGAGAAATGCGAGTGGATATAAATAATGAACTGCAGCATCTGGAAAAATTGGCATCGCAATTCTCATTAATCCGTAAGTTCCCATTTTCAAAAGGACACCGGCAAGAATTACACTAATTGCAGTTGGTGCTTCAACGTGTGCATCTGGCAACCAAGTATGAAATGGAAAAATCGGAACCTTAATCGCAAAACCAATAAATAGACCAACATATGCGATATATCGCCAACTTGTATTAAATCCAACAAGCAAGGAG
This sequence comes from Bacteroidota bacterium, assembly GCA_005792285.1. Lineage (GTDB taxonomy): Bacteria > Bacteroidota > Ignavibacteria > UBA10030 > UBA8401 > SXSI01. Next base: position 52,536 of record SXSI01000019.1, on the reverse strand, counting down.
TTAGCTTCATAATTGTCCGGATTCATCATTGCAAGCATATCGAAAGTGTGAACCAATTCATTCGTTACAGGATCGGGAACTGAAACGCTGAAGTAAAGTGCAATTACAACTAACAACATTAAAACTGAACCGAACAAAGTATAAATGAAAAATTTTATTGCTGCATATTCGCGGCGTGGTCCCCCCCAAATTCCAATTAAGAAGTACATCGGCAACAACATAATTTCCCAGAAAAAATAAAAGAGGAAAAAATCGAGTGAGACAAAAACACCCATCATTCCAGCATCGAGTAAAAGTAGAAGTGCAAAATATCCTTTTACAGATTTTTCAATATTCCAGGATGAAACAACTGCGATGCAAGAAATTAATGCAGTCAACAAAACCATCGGGACACTAATTCCGTCAATTCCTAAAAAATATTCAATCCGAATTCTTCCGAACCAATCAACACTTTTAATATCAATCCAAGTGAAGCGTTCAACAAATTGCATTGTTGCTGCATTATTTACGCCAGCTGCTTCTCGATCGAAGAAAATATAAATTATAACTGCAAGCATAACTTGTAACAATGTAGCCACAAGTGCGAACCAGCGGACCAATCCTTTTTTTTCTTTTGGTAAAAACATTAATACCAACATTCCAATTATTGGCAGAAAGGTGATCCAAGTTAATATTCCGATGTTAATATATTTTATTTCCATACCTAAGCCGATCTAATTTAATTAAAAAAGAAAAATATCATCAATGCTCCGACAATTGCGAAAGCAAGATACGATTGAACTTTTCCTGTTTGAACTGTTCTCAAAATTAATCCGAAAAAGCCGATTGAATAAGCAGTTAAGTTTACAAGACCATCAACAACAGCATTATCAAATTTACCACTTCCATTTGCAGTAATTCTAGAAACTGTAGCGACTCCGTTTACAATTCCATCAATAATTTTGAAATCGAACCAAGCCAAAACTTTTGCAGTCATCATTGTAAACCAAATAACGGTTCGATCGTAAAACTCATCAAAATACCACTTCATACTTAAAAACCGATGTAGTGATGGGAATGTGTTCATAATTTTTTCAGGATTTATTTTTTTCCAATAATAAGTTACAAATGCTGTTAAAATTCCAAGTCCGGCAACTGTAAGTGATAAAAACATTGCTGTTCCGTGATTGTGATGAACTGCTTCTTCAAAACTTTCAATTGAAGCAGCTGAAACATTTTCCGGTACGACAGATTCCGGTTTTTCAATTGCGTTATAAAACCATCCATCCGATGCACTTGTTGGACTTGGACTATAAAAGAAGAAAAATGAAAGCGCTGCAAAAATAATTAGTGGCGTTGTCATCTGCCATGGTGATTCATGAATTTCATTTAATCGATTTTCGTCTTTGTGTGTACCGAAGAAAGTCAAAATTAATAATCTGAACATATAAAATGCAGTTAGTCCAGCAACTGTAAATGCTATAATTGGAATTAATGTGTGTCCCGTTAAATCTGAGAATGCAAGAGTTCCTGCAAGAATATCATCTTTACTTAAAAATCCTGAAGTAAGTGGAACACCGGAAATTGCAAGTGTGAAAACTAAAAATGTCCAAAAAGTTATCGGCATTTTTTTCTTCAAACCACCCATATTTCGAATATCTTGCGGATCTGTATGATGATCGTTATGATGATGCAAAACATGATGCATTGCATAAATCACAGAACCGGAACCGAGAAACAATCCCGCTTTGAATGATGCGTGTGTTACTAAATGAAAAAATCCGGAAGTAAATCCACCGACACCGAGTCCCATAATCATATATCCAAGTTGACTTACAGTTGAATACGCGAGAACTTTTTTAATATCATTTTGTGCCATTGCAATTGTTGCGGAAATGAATGCGGTAATTACTCCGATGTACGCGATTACAATCAATGCATCAGCTGTAAATAATGGAAAAACTCGTGCGACTAAATAAACTCCAGCGGCAACCATTGTTGCTGCGTGAATTAATGCACTAACCGGAGTCGGACCTTCCATTGCGTCTGGTAACCAAACATGTAATGGGAATTGTGCCGACTTTCCAACTGCGCCGCAAAAAATTAAAATTCCTGCAGCAGTTAACCAAGCTGTACTATCAAATGGAAGTATTCCAAGTGATAGTCCATGAAAAACTTCATCAAATGAAAATGTTGCAAAGGTTGACCATAAAATCATAATTCCTGTAAACATTCCGATATCGCCAACTCTGTTTACAATAAATGCTTTTTTAGCTGCATTTGCTGCGGAAGTTTTTTCGTACCAATGTCCAATTAATAAGTATGAACTAAGTCCAACTAATTCCCAAAAAACATACATCATAAAGAAATTGTTTGTTAAAATAATTCCCAACATTGAAAATGAAAAAATTCCGAGAAATGCAAAGTAACGTGAATATCTAATATCCCCTTCCATATAAGAAATAGAAAAAAGATGCACAAGAAAACTTACAAGAGTTACAACTACCAACATAACTGCAGTCATGTTGTCAATCATAATTCCGAGATCAATTGTTATTTCAGATGAACCAAAATTTACCCAAGTGAAAGTATAATCTATTGTTGCGTCGTGGAAAAAATTAAGTTTTGTAAAAAATATTATAAGTGAAAGTAAAAGAGTTGAACCAATTAATGTTAAACCAACTAAACTACTTTTTTTTGAAAGTTTTTTCCCGAAGAAAATTAAAATTAAAAAACTTACAAGTGGGATAAATAAAATTGCTGTTGCAAATTGAAGTAGTAACGTTTCGGTCATTCGATCAATCTTTCATTGTAGCCACTTCGTCTACATTAACTGTGTTGAATTGTTTGTAAATATTAAGAACGATTGCAAGTGCAACTGCGGCTTCACAAGCTGCGAGAAAAATTACAAATATTGCGGCGAGATGACCATTTACATCCATTCCACCAAATCGGGAGAATGCTACAAAATTAATATTTGCTGAATTTAGAATTAATTCAATTCCCATTAAAACCATAATTGCATTTCGACGAGTTAAAATTGCATAAACTCCGAGCGAAAGTAATATTGCGCTTACAAAAATAAAATGTTGTAATGATACGACGAGTGACATATTAATTTACCTCCGGTCCTTTTTCTCTGCGAGCAATTATTACTGCTCCCAACATTGCAACTAAAAGTACAACTGAAGCAACTTCGAATGGTAAAATCCAAGTTGAAATAAATGCATGGCCAATTGCAATTGCAGTTGTGTTATTTAATAATTCCGGATTTGTTGGGACTGTGTACCAATTTGTAACATAAAATATTCCGCACAATAATCCGGCGAGCAATGCTGAAATTATTGAAGCTGGTAAAGTTTTAATTGTCGAAGATTTTATATCGACATCAACAACTTTGTTTGTTAACATTACACCGAATAAAAGTAAAACCAGAATTCCGCCAACATAAATTAGTAACTGTGTAATTGCTAAAAAGTCCGCACTTAGTAAAACATAAAATCCTGCAACTCCAAAAAATGTGAAGAGAAGTGCAAATGCCGAATAAATTATATTTCTGGAAAATACAACTACGAATGACGAGCCAATCACAACGAATGCTAAAAAGTAAAATATATAATCGTATAAACTTAACATATTCATTGTGGCTCAGTTGGTTGTTGTGGAGTTGAAGTTTGTGTGGTTGCATCTAATGCAGCTTTTGCTTGCGCTGCAACTAATGCGGCTGCAACTTTTTTCGCTGCAGTTTCTTCATCCATTTTTTTTACCTTTATTTGTGCAGTTTCAATTTCAGCTGGAGTCATTTTTGCAAAATTGTAAATTAAATTATTTCTGTCAAATTCTGAAAATTCATAAACGTTCGTCATGTAAATACATTCAGTTGGACAAGGATAAACACAAAGTCCGCAGTAGCAACATTTTGCAATATCAATATTGAAAACTGGTACGTGCAATTTTTTCTTTTGTCCTGAAGAAGTAATTCCGAGATCATCTTCTGGAGTTGACTTAATAATTTCGATTTCAATACAATTAACTGGACAAGCTTTTGAACATTGATCGCAACCGATACAATCATCCATATTTACATAAAGTCGATTTCTTGAACGCTCTGGCAATTTCATTTTCACAGTTGGATATTGAATTGTAACTGCCGGTGTAAACAAATGTTTAAAAGTTACTCCCATTCCAATTGAAATAGTTTTTAAACTTTGTGTAATATTTCCAAAATATTCTGTAATTGCGTTCATTAATTTTTTCTAAAATGCGACAAGTATATATCCTATAAGTATCATGCAAACGAGTGCGAATGGAGTTAAAACTTTCCATGATACGTACATTAATTGATCAACTCTTAAACGTGGAAGTGTCCATCTGAGCCAAATATTTATACTCACAAAAAACATTCCTTTTAAAACAAACCAAAATAAATCCCAAACACCACCACTCATAAAACTTCCGAATGGACTTCCCCATCCTCCAAAAAATGCAACAACAGTAATTGCTGAAACTGCAAATAAGTTTGCATACTCTGCTAAATAAAAAATTGCAAATTTCATTCCGCTATATTCAGTATTGTAACCTTGAACTAATTCTGATTCTGCTTCCGGAATATCAAAAGGCGTTCTGTTAACTTCTGCCATTGATGCTGTTAATTGAACTAAAAATAAAATAAACATTAATGGAAGTAGTAGTAATTTTTTTACAATCGGAAATGGTCCACCAAAAATATACCAATCAGAAATTCCACCAGATTGAAGTTGTGAAAGTTGCTGCATGTTCATCGTTCCGGCAATCATTACAATTGAAAGTAAAACCAATGCAGTTGGAATTTCATAGCTAACAATTTGTGCAGCTGAACGAAGTGCGCCGAAAAGTGACCATTTATTATTTGAAGCCCAACCGGACATTAAAATTCCGACGACGACTAAAGATGAAACTGCAACTAAATAAAATAATCCTAAATCTAAATCGCTGCCGATGTAACTACTTGTAAATGGAAGAACTGCAAACGTTGCATAAGTTCCGATGAAAACAATATATGGTGCAAGAATAAATAAAAATTTATCTGCTGCTGTTGGAATTATATCTTCCTTTTGTAATAATTTTAAAATATCTGCAAATGGCTGAAGTGTTCCATGCCAACCGGTTCTCATATATGCAACACGATCTTGCATGTGTGCAGACATTTTCATTTCTAAATAAATTGTAACAAGCGCATAAGGCAAAATAAAAAGTAACGGTACTGCACAAATAATTATGTACCCAAGAATTGAATCAGGAAATTGAGTTAGTATCCAGTCAATCATTATCTATCCACCTCTCCTAAAACAATATCAACACTTCCTGTTATTGCACATAAATCGGCAATCATACAACCGCGTGAAATTTCTGAGATGATACTTAAATTTACAAATGCTGGTGAACGTGCTTTAATACGATACGGAGTTCCAGTTCCATCACTCATAATATAAAATCCTAATTCACCGCGAGGTGATTCTGCTCGTGCGTATGCTTCTCCCGGATTTGGTCGAATTCTTTTTGGAACTGCACTTTGTACATTTCCTTCAGGCAAAGTTTGAATTGCTTGTTCAATAATTCTGAGACTTTGTTCCATCTCATCTACACGAACAATATATCTGTCCCAACAATCGCCGAGAGTTCCAACTTCTCCTTTTCCAACACAAACTTCAAAATCAAATTTATTGTAAACAGAATATGGTTCATCTTTTCTGAGATCCCATTTTACACCTGAACCTCGAAGCATTGGTCCGCTGCAACCATAATTAATTGCAACATCAGCAGGAAGAACACCAATATTTGCAGTTCGTTTTATAAATATGTGATTGAAACTTAAAAGATCATTTAATTCTTTAATATTTTTTCTGAAGTCAACAATAAATTCTTTTAAAGTTGGAATAAATTGTTGCGGAAGATCATGAGATAATCCACCAATCCAAATATAATTATAGAGTAAACGTGCGCCACATGTCATTTCGAATAAATCTAAAATTCTTTCACGATCGCGGAAGCAAAATAAAAATGGAGTGAATGCGCCAATATCAATTCCATAAGTTCCAATTGCAATTAAGTGACTTGCAATTCTTTGCAACTCACACATAATCACACGAATGTAATCAACTCGTTCAGGAATTTGAATCTTCAATAATTTTTCTGCGGCAATTGCAAATGAAAGTTCACTGTTCATTGAAGCGACATAATCCATTCGATCGACGTAAGGAATAACTTGCTGATAGTTGGTCATCTGTTCGGAATGCTTTTCGAAACAGCGATGTAAATATCCGATATGTGGAATTACATCAATTACAATTTCACCATCAACAACAAGTTCTAATCTTAAAACTCCATGTGTCGAAGGATGTTGCGGTCCCATATTAATAACCATTTCTTCAGTTCGAAGTGTTCTTCCGTGCGAAGTTTTTGTAATTGTTTCCATTAATAAGTGACTTTCATTCCGTTATAAAATTCAGGAACCTGATAATCTTTTCGAAGTGGATGACCTTCCCAATCATACGGCATTAAAATTCTTCTCAAATCCGGGTGATCGGAAAAAATAATTCCGTACATGTCGAATGCTTCCCGTTCGTGCCAGTTTGCTGATTTCCAAATTGATTCAATTGAAGGAACAGTTGGCGCATCGGTTGGAACTTCAACACGAAGTACAAAACTATGTTTATGCTTCATTGATGAAATATGATAAACAACAGCGAGCTTCCCTTTTAAATCCAAACCCGAAAGACAATTTAGAAAATCAAATGTCAAAATTTCCTCATCGCGAAGATATTTTGAAATTTCTTTTAAAGAATTTGGATCTACTATTATATATGGATCAGGTTGAACTGTTTCTTTTACTTCAACAATTGCAGTTCCAAATTTTTGTTTTAAATTTTCTGTAATTTCCTGAAAGGTCATTTTATTTTTTTATGCAACAGATTTTACTGATGAATAGTTGCGAACTTTTTCTTGTAATTTTATAAGACCTTCTAATAAAGCTTCAGGTCTTGGCGGACATCCTGGAACATAAACATCAACAGGAATAATTCTATCAACGCCTTTTAAAACATGATAACCATGTTCCCAATATGGACCACCGCAATTTGAACAACTCCCCATTGAAATTACATAACGAGGTTCGGACATTTGATCGTATAATCTTTTTATTCGTGAAGCCATTTTTAATGTAACAGTTCCGGAGACAATCATAACATCGCATTGTCGTGGAGTTGCGCGAGGAATAACTCCAAAACGCATCATATCAAAGTTCGAAGCAGAAGCAGCCATCATTTCAATTGCGCAACATGCCAAACCAAATTGCATTTGCCACAACGAAGAAAGTCGCGCCCAGTTCATAAGATTATCTAAACTGGTTATTACAATATTTCCATCTTCAAATTGTTTATCGAGTAATCCCATATTTTAGTTTTTATTTAATTGTGGAATAATCGGAGTTGGCTTATCCCAATCGAGATCTCCTTTTGCCCAAACGTATGCATAACCAACTATTAAAATTATTAGGAAGAATAACATTTCAAGAAATGCAAACATTCCAACTTTTTGAAATATTAAAGCCCATGGAAAAAGGAAGAGTACTTCAACTTCAAAGACTACAAAAATAAGTGCAACAACATAAAATCTGATATTTATTTTTACACGTGCATCTCCAACAGCTTCCTCACCACATTCATAAGTTGAAAGTTTTTCTGTATAAGGACGCTTCGGTCTGAATAACCAAGAGGTTACTAATCCACCAGCGGTAAAAATACCACCAATTATAAAAAATAGGAAAATTCTACCAAAATCTGTTAACATATTCCTGACAATATAAAGATGATAAGATTTTTAAACAAATTACTTTTATTTTTTATCCGGAGAATATTCAGCGATGTATCTATCAATTTCTCTGGCTTCTGGTGAATTTGTGAAATCTTTTTTTATTCTTTCAAATAAATCTGTTGCACGATAGTTATCTCCAGATTTTCCATACATAATTCCGGCTTTTAATAAATTTTCTGCAATCGAAGGATCATTTTTATTATAAGCTGAACTTTTTTCGTAATATTTTGCGGCATCATTAAAATTTCCAAGCGCTTCATTACAAGCTGCAATTCCGGAAAGTCGCGATGACTCTATAATATCTCCATCAACATCCACATCTTCGTATAAATCTAACGCCGTTTGAAATTCACCGGTTGAATAATATGCATTTGCCAAATAAAACTTTGCAAGATTACCAGAACTCGATGAACCATCATTTTCAACAATACTTAACAAACCTCTGATATTTTTTTCAGGAACTCCGTTAATTGCTTGTTGATATTGATTGTTATCTATAAATGTTGTCAATTTTGATAATTCACTTGAGGATGTTTCGTTATTTGCATTGAGATTATTGTAATAAAAAATCGAAGCAATTATTAAAAGAGTAATTATTCCGGTAGCTAAATTTACATTTTTCTTATTATTGTAATACCAATCTTGAGCACTATAATAATAGTTAGTTGTAAACTTGTCGTGTTGAACTTCTTTTTGAGTTATTTTTTTCTTTGCTTTTAGCATATTTTCTATATGTAAGTTATATGGTTTTACTACTTTTTGTACGCCTGTCGGGACTTAATACCAAAACCTTTGGTTTCGGAGGCCGACGCTTTATTCAATTAAGCTATAGCACACGTGCAAATATCAAAAAAGTTTGTCGATTTAAAAAGTAATTTCTATTTGTGATAAAAATTACTTTCATCTTATCAAATTTTATAGTAGTGTGTAAAGTATAACTTATCGAAAAACTATTTGGAGTGGCGTCAATGCCTTATATTCGACAGTAGCCGACTATGCAATTTTTTGTCAGATGATAATGTCTGGGGAGACTTTTAAAGGGAAACAATACTTAAGCAGAAAAACTGTGGATTTAATGACTTCAAATCATACAGGCGATTTATATCAAATTAGTCCTGGAACAGGATGGGGCCTTGGATTTGCTGTAGTGACGGACGGACCCGCCTCTAAAACTCTAGCTTCAAAAGGGGTATTCTATTGGGCAGGTGCAAATAATACTCATTTCTTCATAGACCCGAAAGAGCAACTCATTGCCTTATTTATGACCCAGGAAAGCAATTTCACTTGGGATTATCACAATAGTTTACGCCAAATGGTTTACCAGTCTTTGGCCGATTGATTCTGTGCATAAAGTCAGGGAAAATGAATGTGTTGGAATAAGGTTGTTACTATTAACTTTTAAGCTGTAGGAGAAACGGGGTACTTACAGTACTACCATCAAATCTCGCACGTTGCATAAAAACTTTTACATATGAGGAAGATTGAAATCAAAATAATTCCCCAAAATTAAACCTTGAGTAGTCCGCCATATTGTTTGGTGGACGTATCGAAGAGAGCATTTCGCTATTTCATCAAAACTAATTTTTGTGTTATTGTTTCTCTGTTTGTTTTAAGAATGCAAAAATAAACTCCACTTGTTAAATTATATTCTGTGGAATTAAATCTTATCTGATGCTCTCCCTCTTCTTTTTCTTTATTCACTAATGTTTCAATTTCTTTCCCAAGTAAATCATAAATTTTAATAGTTATTTTACTGTTCTCTGTTAATTGGTAATTAATTATTGTCTCATTATTAAATGGATTTGGATTACTTGTTAATCTTGTCTTTATTATTCCTACTGATACTTCTACTCCTCTTGAATATTCTATTGTTCCATCTAAATCTATTTGTTTAAGCCTATACTCATATTTACCACTATTTACTTTAGTATCTCTGTAACTATAATTCTGCTGGCTTGTAATTGTTCCACTTCCTCTTACAAATCCAACTTGACTAAATCTGTTATTTTGTGTTTGTCTATTAATGAGAGTTGATCTTTCTATCTCAAATCCGGAGTTGCTACTTTCTGTTGCTGTACTCCAATTCAAAAGCACATTGTTGTTTTGTGCTCTTGCAGTAAATGTTTTTAATTCGACTGGAAGAACAGCAGTTGAATTTAAATCAAAAAATATTTGATCAAGTTCTACGCAAACTCTTGCATCTACTCCAGTTGAATGAGTAGCTACAATTCCGAAATAACCATTATCGGAAATTGAATGTGTATTATCTGTTGCAGTCCCTTGTAAGATTGCAACATTTGTAGAGCTTGGGAGATCTGTTGCTATCGCACCACTACCATTTGCAGTTGGTAAAGTTGAAGTATATAAAGTCCAAACACCTTCGTTAGTACGAGTTACGCGAATCATTAATCCAATATCAACAAGGGTAATTGGAATTTTTGATGTTCCAGTAATTATTGTAGTGCCTGAATTATTTGTAACTTTATTTAATTTTATATCATCGTCTGTAGAATTGTTTCCAATTTTAATCGAATATCCATCAACCGTTGATGATTCCAAATTACCTTCATTTGCATAAAGCCAAATATCAATTTTATTAGATGTGGAATATTCTTGGTTCCTCCTTCCCAACCAAAAACTCCATGATTGTCCATTTGAAGAAGCCATGCTTGCAATTTGGGTGCTAATTGATTGAATGTCGCTAATACCAAATACAGCATTTAATCGCAAAGAGTTTGAATTTGTTGCGCCACTACTTACATCACTACTTGTTGCAACTGTCCAATTCGCACTCGAATCGCTCGACCAAACTGGCGAAGTTGTAAAATTGCCATCTGAAAACGAATCAATTAATTGCGCATTTACTGGAATTATAAAAAATAGAATTAAACAAAATTGTAAAATAAATTTAGAATACAGATTAGTTGTAAAAATGGGAAGGAACAAAAGGTTTGTTCCGACATTAACCAGAAATGGAAATTTATTAAAAGTTATCCCAATTTTTTTCTGAATTTTTTACTAAATAGGATTGTATGAATGTCTGAAATATTGTAACTTTTATCAAGCTAAATTTTGAAAATAAAATTGGAGTCCAAAATGAAAAAATTGTTTATTATAATTCTTCTAATTGTTCAACAATCATTGAGTCAATCAACAGATGAGTTAATTAAAAAAGGAGAAGAAGCTTCAACAATTCAATTTAACAATCAACTTGCGCTTCAATATTTTGAACTAGCAAATAAATCAGAAAAAAATAATTACGAAATACTTTGGCGAATTAGCAGAACATATTTAGATATTGGCGAACATTCTGAGGAATCAAAGCAACTTGCGATTTACGAAAAATCACTTTCCTTTTCCGAGCAAGCAATTAAAATAAATCCGCAAGGCTCAATGGGATATATGAGACGAGCTGCGGTAAATGGAAAGATTGCATTGTTCAAAGGTGTTTGGGAATCATTAGACTTGGCAGATAAAATTAAATCCGATTTGGAAAAATCAATTAAGCTTGATAAGACAAATGCAGGAGCATATTATATACTTGGAAGAACACATGCAAAATTGTGTGAGAAGCCAAAGTTTATTAGAATTCCACTTGGTATTGGTTGGGCAAAAATGGAAGAATCTTTATCAAATTATGAGACAGCATTGACACTTCGAACTAATTTTATAATGTACAATTTAGATGCTGCTCGTGCTTATGTTGAAATAGGTGACTATAAAAAAGCTAAGTCCTTATTATATAAAATACCTTCTTTCCAAAATGAAGATGAGGACGATGACCGATTTCGTGAAGAAGCAGCAGAATTATTGAATGGAATTAAGCGAAAGTAATACTATATATTATACTTGCTTTCTTTATATTGCTATTGTAACTTTAACAAATAATTAACAAGAATTTTTATAAAATAATTTACTAATAATTAATGGAGGTACTATGAAAAAGTTTTACCCGATTTTATTATCAGCAGCAATTTTTTCTTTTGCTCTGGTATTTGCAATTTCCACAACAGGTTGTAAAGAAGAAGAAGAAGCTGTAGTTGATACAACACCAAAAGTAACTTTGATTACTGAGGATGTTTTTCCATTAACAGCTGGTCGACAAATTGTTTATGGTGGCTATCTTAGAACTATGAATACAGATACAAACTGGACTGCAACTAAAGCAGTTTACAAAACTTCATGGACTATAGTAAGTAATGCAGCACCATCACCTGTCGGTGGCGGAACTGGTCATGCTTTGTACGATTCAACAACTATTCCTGGTTATGCGGCTGGTTATCCTAGTATCCCTTCAATAAAAGTTGCATCTAGTTTGATGGCTAAAAGAACAACTGCAACTACTGGTGATATTTATCTTCTTCAAAACTTATCTGCTGTTTTCAAAAGCACAGGCGTTGTTTACAAGCCAACAGCTGGTGGAGTTGACTCAATTTATTATATTAAATTAGTTGATTACTCAAAAGGACTTGGCGAAAGTTGGTCTTGCTTAGATACAACTTGGACTTCAGCTACAGGTTCTAAAATTAGAATGCATATCAAAGGTGTTTGGGCTGCTGCAAAAGATACTGTAACTGGTCTTAATGCTGTTAAATACGCATCATATAAATTAACAGCTACACGAGATTTATATGTTGGCGGAACACTTGCTAGCCAAGGTGCAACTGCAACAGTTTGGTTCTATCCAGGTGTTGGTCCAGTAAAAATGATTTTAAATGCTTCACCAACTGATTACGGACATTTCAGAGAAATTCTTTCTAAAAATTTCTAAAATAAAATTTTCTTCTTTAGCTTTTTAAAAGAAGAGATTAATTTAATAACAAACCCTGGCGATGCCAGGGTTTGTTATTAAAAGTAAAACAAAATTTTGACTTCATTGATTATTAACAATAGAAAGTAAAAATGAAAAAAATATTATGTCTTCCTTTTTTAATCTTATTTATAACTGCTAATTTATTTTCACAAGAAAGTGGAACTGTTAAAGGTGTTGTAATTGATTCTGAAACTAAATCCGGCGCACCAAATGTTACTGTACAATTAAAGGGAACTTCTTATGGCTCTGCAACAGACGTCGATGGTAATTATTTAATTTCCAATATTCCCGCAGGAAAATATATTTTAGTTGTCTCCTCGGTTGGTAGTAAAACAATCGAGCAACTTATTAATATCAATCCAAATGAATCCACAATTTTTACATGCACATTAAAAAGCGATGCTGTACAAGTTGGTGAAGTTACAGTTCTTGGGGTTTCGTTACGTCCAGAAAGAATTACTGAGGCACCTGCTGCTGTTTCGGTTTTGGAAGCTGAAGATATTGCACGCTATGCAGCTCATGGTCAACTTCCAAAATTACTTGAAACGCAACCGGGAGTTGATTTAGTACAATCAGGATTATTTGATTTCAATATTAACACTCGCGGATTTAACAGTTCACTAAATCGTCGTGTTCTTATTTTAGTTGATGGTCGTGATCTTGGAACTGCATTTCTTGGAGCAACTGAATGGTCGGGACTTACAGCTCCACTTGAAGAACTTGGTAGAATCGAATTTGTTCGTGGTCCCGGTTCTGCACTTTACGGAGCAAATGCATATAATGGTGTTATGAATATAACTTCTTTAACTCCAAAAGAATTGCTCGGAAATAATGTTTCAGTTGCAATTGGAGAAATGGGAGCAAAAAGATTTGACTTCAGACATGCAAATATTTTAACAGATGAAATTAGTTACAAAATAAATATTGGAAGTTTTGAAGGACTAACTTTAAGTAAATCTCGAGATTCAGCAAAATATTTTGAATATAAATTGAGTGATTTAAATGTTGAATTAATACAAATACTCACAAATAAAGTTACAGCACAATATGGAACCATTCGTGTTGATTATGAACCATCTGATGAAAGCCGTTTAACAGTTGAAGGTGGAACTTCTATTAATGAAGGAGAATTGATTGTAACAGGAATTGGTCGTGTTCAAGTTCAACAAGCATCAAAACCATGGGGAAGATTAAATTATTCAATGGGAAATTTTAATGTCATGTTTTATTCTAACAATAGATTTAACGACAAACCTGAAAAATCTTTATCAACTGGTTTAGATTTATTTCAAGATGCAACTGTTAATCATTTTGAAATGCAAAAATCTTTCACATTTGGGGAAGATTTATTTTTTGTAATAGGTGGATCTCGCAGAACAATTCAAATTGATACCAAAGGATCGTTGATGAATAAAAAAATTGACGATCAATCCATTGGAACTTTTGGTCAAATAGAATGGAAAGTGAATAACCAATTTAAAGTTGTAGCAGCTACAAGATTAGATTGGGGAGATGTTCATCCAGCGCAAATTTCTCCAAAAATTGCAGTTGTATATTCACATTCTAAAGCACATAATTTCAGAGCAACTTACAACGAAGCATTTCAAGCACCAAATTATGCCGAAAAATATTTAAATGTAAAACATCCAACCAAACAACTTTACTATTTAGGAAATATGGCCGAACCAGATGGGATTGTAAGTTTAAAAGATCAAACTGGTCCAATTCCCTATCCGCAAAAACCAAATATAGAGCTCCCAGTTGAAAAAATAAAAGGATTTGAAATTGGTTATTCAGGAATTTACGACAATCAACTATTTATCACTTTTGATTCTTATTATAATGTTATGAGTGATTTTGTTACTGATCTTGCTCCGGGAGTAAATCCAAGATTTGTTGTTGATGGAGTTGCTGAAGCTTACTTCACAGATAAAAGACGCACAATTTGGTCTTACGGAAGTGCTGGAGAAGTAAATGAATGGGGTTTTGAAGTGGGATTAAATTATTTCCCAAGTAAAGAATTAAAATTGGAAGCGAATTATTCTAGTTTTAATTTTGAAATTTTAGAAAAAGCAAAGGGAGATTTTTTACTTCCAAATACACCAAAGTGGCGTGCTAATTTTGGAGTTAGTTATATTTTCAGTAAAGATGTAGATGCTGGATTAAGAGTTAAACATGTACCAGGTTATGAATGGGCTGCAGGAATTTATAATGGTGAAATCGAAACTTATACTTTGATTGATTTAGCTGCATCATATAATTTTGCAGATAATACTAAATTTGGAATAAATGTTGCAAATTTATTTAATAAAAAACATTACCAAATTTTGGGTGGTTCGGTTTTACAAAGACGCGCATTAGCAACACTTTCATATAATTTTTAAACGGAGAATAAGTGAACAAATTAATATTTACATTTTTATTTTCAACATCGGTATTATTTTCATCGGGATTTCAACTTAACGAACATGGTTCACGTGCAGTTGGTTTTGGGGGAGCATTTGTTTCTTTAGCAAACGATCCTTCAACACTTTTTTTTAATCCTGCTGGGTTATCTAAACTTTCAGGAACAATGATTTATGGTGGTGGAGTTTTTATTATGCCAACAACTTCATTTCGTGGAATTTCGCCACAGATAACTGAATACAAAGCAAAAAATAAAACTTACACGCCAATTACTTTTTATGGTACAACAAAATTTGGTGATCTCGGAATTGGTATCGGAGTAAATAACCAATATGGTCTAGGGATCGATTGGGGAAAAGAATGGCCAGGAAAATCTTTAGTTACCGATACTGACCTTCAAACTTTTTTCTTTACTCTCGGCGCTGGATATTCTCCTATGGATAATTTATCGATTGGAGCAACTTTTAGTTTAGCGAAAGCTTCTTTTGTTTTAAACAGAATGCAAGATTTTATTGGTGCTGCAAACATTGAAGGAGAAACTTTAGTTTCACTCGAAGGTTCAGATGACGCAGCTGCTTATTCAGTTGGATTATTATACGAGCTTTCTCCAGAAATTAAATTTGGATTAAACTATCGATCACAAGTTGATTTTCAATTACAAGGAACTGCTACTTCAGATACTTCCTCATCAATTGCTAAAACATTAAATAATTTTCTACCAAACGAAGCATTCACAGCAGATTTTACAGCTCCGTGGAATCTTCACATTGGTGCATCTTATCAGTTTAATCCAACTTTTTTAATTTCAACAGAATATCAACTTGTTGGCTGGGATGTTATGGATACTTTAATTGCTGATTTTAAAAAAGTTGCAGATATGAAAATTCCAAGAATGTACACAAATACCGGAATATTAAAAGTTGGTGCCGAGTATGATTTTGAATCATATCAAATTAGAGGGGGTTTAATTTACGATGCCACTCCAGTTCCAGTTGAATGGATTGATCCAACTTTACCAGATGCAAATAGAATTTGTTACACAGCAGGATTTTCTACAAATCTAACAGAAAATTTAAAACTTGATGCAGCATTTATGTGGGTTCGTGGAAGCGAAGTAAAAACAGATGGAAAAAATTTAGTTGACTTCCGAGGAAGAAAAGGTTTTGAAGGAGTTTATAATTCATACGCTTCGGTCGGATCAATTTCACTTCAATATAATTTATAGGAGTTATTTATGAAAAATATTTTATCAATAATTTTATTTATAACTATTTTTAATTCGGGATGTACAGATAGAAGCGAATTAACTGCACCAATATTACCAGGAAAAGATTTATGGGGAACTGCAGATTTTACAAATTTTGTTTCAATCGGAAATAGTGTTACTGCCGGCGTTCAAGGAAATGCTGTTTATGAATCCGGACAGGTTACAAATTTTGTTTCGTTAATAAGACAGCAAGCCGGAATTGCAACAGAAAATTTTACACAACCAATTTATTCAGAACCAGGTTCCGGTGGAAGAGTTGAAATTGTTTCAGTATCCCCTTTTCTTACTCGTGTAAATCCAAAACGCGGAAGTATCAAAAATCCAAATATTGCACTTCCATATAATAATCTTGGAATTCCCGGTGCTCGACTTTATGATATTTTAAATGCTTCTTCAACTGAAACTTCTGAATTATATAATCCTCGTCCCGGACAAAGAAAGCAAACTAATATTATGTATACAGAAATTCTTCGAGGAAAAGGAACACAATTTCAACAAGCAAAAATTTTAAAACCAACATTTATGACTTTATGGATTGGAAATAATGATGCACTTCATTATGGATTAAATGGCGGTTCTGTCGATTGTGAATTTACTCCAATTGCAACATTCGATGTTTGGTACAAACAAATGGTAGATAGTATTGCAAAACTCAACGATGGAAAAATTAAAGTACTCGTTGGAAACATTCCTGATATTACCGCTGTTCCATTTTTTACAACAGTTGGCTCGACTTTAAAAAATTCACTTGGTTTGCAAAAAGTTTATATAACTACAAATAGTGGCCAAATAAAACTTCAACCGATTGACAGTATTCTTATTACACTTTATGGAGCGAGCGAAGCTTTAGGTGGAAAAGGAATGGCTCCGGGTAATCCAATTAGTGATATATCTGTTCTTGATGTTGAAGAAGTAATTAAGTTGAGAAATGTAATTATTGAATATAATAAAATTATTAAACGTGAAGCTGATCGTAAAGGATTTCTTTTGCTCGATATTTATACATCCTTTAATGAAACTAAAAAGAATGGTTATAAAACTAATGGACTAACTTTAACTGCCGATTATTTTACAGGTGGAATTTTTAGTTTGGATGGATTTCATCCTTCAACACGCGGACAAGGAATACTTGCGAACGAAATGATAAAAATTATTAATGAAAAATGGAATGCAAATTTACAGTTAGTTGATATTTCCCTTTTACCAGGAAGCTATATAGTTGCAACAGGAGTTTCCACAGAAATAACTCCACAACGAAAAAAAGAAATGTTAATCTCAATTAGTGAATCATTAAAGAAACATCCGATTCAGTAATTTCAGCTTTTTATTCTAATTTAAAGGGAGATTTTACAATCTCCCTTTTTTTATTTTTAGCAAGATTATCCTATTTTCACAGATTAGCCGAGATGGTGAAATTGGCAGACACGCTAGCCTTAGGAGCTAGTGTCGCAAGACATGGGGGTTCGAGTCCCCCTCTCGGCACACAGATAAAAATTAATGACCTTTTTAAATCCACTTGCACTTTTTGGTTTATTAGCCGCAACAATTCCAATAGTTCTACATTTAATAAATCTTCAAAAACCAACTGTAATTAATTTCAGTTCAGTTAGATTTTTAAAGGAATTGCAGAAAACTGCAATTCAGAAATTAAAATTAAAACAATTGTTACTTCTTCTAATTAGAATATTAATAATTATTTTTATCGTATTTGCTTTTTCCCAACCGACACTAAAAGGATCATATGCAATGTTTGGTTCAACTCCTCCAGCACGAATTGTAATTATTTTGGATGACACATACAGTATGTCTGTAATTAATTCAAATGGGGAATTGATGAAGCAGGCAAGAAATAAGGGAATTGAAATTGTTGATCAAATGAAGGAAAACGATGGTGCATTCATTCTTCGACTTTCAGAATTTCCGGATGCGACAACACCAAAGTTAGTTTACGATAAAAAAAGGTTGCGTGAAATTATTAATAAAACTATTCCAAAATTTCACCACTCTACAATTGAAGAAGCTTGTAAAGTTGCAGCAAAACTTTTAGCTGAACATCCAAATACATTACAAGAAATTTATATAATAACCGACCAGCAATTAACTACACTTAAATTAAATTCTGAGAAAGAGGAAAAACTTTTTCAGGATAAGACTTCTTTTTTCTTCACTCCCCTTTCTGATAAAGGATTTAATAATTTTTCTGTTGATACAGTTTTAATTGGTAATTCAATAATACAACAGAATAAACCAATTCAATTACAAGCTAAATTTAAAAACTACGGAAACGAAAATAGTGGTTCAATAATTTCATATCTCTCGGTTAATGATAAAAGAGTTCAACAGCAACTAATTTCGATTCCGGCAAATTCAACTTCAATTATTGATTTCGGGTTTACTCCGGAAGCTGGTGGTTCATACAAAGCTAAAATCGAAATAGAAAACGATCAATTCGAAGCCGATGATGTTTATTACTTTACAATTAATGTACCGACACAATCGAATATTTTATATTATTCAACTATACAAAATTCAATTCCATTTGCATTATCATCTTCAACTGATGATGGTACCAAACCATTTATCTTTCAAAAATCATCTTCAATACTTGATGAACGACAGTTAGCGAACTCAGATATTTTATTTATTAATGCAGATAATAATTTAATTAATGAGCAATATTCGAAAATCGATAATTATCTTAATCAGGGAAAAGGAGTAGTTATTTTTCCTTCGGAAAAGAATGATAATATTTTCAATAGTTTGCTTTCTGCATTACAAATTAAATCATCTCAAAGTGTACAACTTTCAACTCCGGCAAAAATAACTTCTTTTGACGAATCGCATCCAATTATAAATGGAATGTTCGAGAATGAACAAAATAATAAACTGAATAATATTGATTCCCCGGAATTTGAATATTTCATTCCATTGCCATCTCAAACAAACTTATATCCAATAATACAACTTTCAACAGGGACTCCATTTCTTGCAGAAGTAAAAAATAAGAATGGTAAATTATTAATATTTACAGCTCCATTTGAAGAGCCATTTTCGGATTTCAATTTAAAATCACTTTTTGTACCACTACTTATTCAAACAAGTTTATATGCTGCATCATCAACTTTTAGTCAACCAGTTTCACTAATTGCAGGAGAATCATCAACAATAATAATTCCACAAAAAAATGAAACTAATTTGAGAGCTATTTTAATTTCAACTAATAATGGAGTTAAATTTAATTTAAGTGCTAATAGTAGAAGAAATAATAATGGAATTATAAGCGATATAAGCAAAGAAATGATTTCTCTTCCCGGTTTTTATTTAATTGAAAATAAAAATGTTTTATTAACATATATTTGTGGAAATATTAATAAACTTGAATCTGATGGAAAAGTTGCGGATAAAAATGATGTTAAAAAATTATTAATTCGACTTGGCGCAAATGAAAATAATATTTCTATTATACAATCAAATATAAATATTGCTTCTCTTATTTCTGAAGAAAGAAATGGCAGAGAGTTGTGGAGAGAATGTATTTTATTTGCATTAATATTTTTGGTAGTCGAAACTTTGGTTTCAAGAAAGAAAAAGGATAATGAAAAAACTAATTGATATTGAACAAGTTAATCGTGAAAAATCAATTGCAGTGGCTGTCGCAACTTATCACAATCCTGTAAATGTTGTAAAAGAACATTTGGATGAATTAACTTTGCTTGCAGACACTGCTGGAGCGGATGTATTACATCGGATAATTCAGGAACGAGATCGCATTGAGCCGGCAACCTATGTTGGTAAAGGTAAAGTTGCAGAAATTAAATCGCTTGCTCAATCTGAAAATATTTCGCTAATAATTATTGATGATGATTTATCACCGGGACAAGCACGAAATTTGGAAGAAGAATTGGATGTAAAAGTAATTGATAGAAGTGGATTAATTTTAGACATCTTTGCAAAACGTGCCAAATCCAGCGAAGCAAGAACACAAGTTGAACTCGCTCAACTTGAATATCTACTTCCCCGTCTCACAAGATTATGGACTCACTTGTCAAAACAATATGGTGGAGTTGGAACAAAAGGACCTGGGGAAACGCAAATTGAAACAGATCGCCGACTTGCACGCGAGAGAATTTCAGTTCTTAAGAAAAAACTTGAGCAAATTAAATTGCAGAGAGCAACTCAGAGAAAACGTAGAAAAGATATTATTAAAGTTGCACTTGTTGGTTACACAAATGCAGGCAAATCAACTTTGTTAAACGCACTTTCAAATTCCGATGTGTTTGTTGAAAACCGACTTTTTGCAACACTCGACACTACAACTCGCACTGTAGAAATTTCACCATCAACAAATATTTTACTGACGGACACTGTTGGATTTATTAGAAAGCTACCTCATCATCTTGTTGCCTCTTTTCAAAGTACATTGGAAGAAGTTTGTGAAGCAGATTTTATTTTACACGTTGTGGATAGTTCCAGCTCTCAAGCAATTGATCAAATTAAAACTGTAAATGAAACTTTAAATGAGCTTGAAGTTGTTAATACTCCAGTTATTTATATTTTTAATAAGATAGATTTGATGTCGGATAAAGCATTATTAAAAGAGTATCAAAGAATCTATTCACCATCCGTTTCCATTTCGGCTTCAAAAGGAATAAATTTTTCGGTTTTGCAAAAAATAATTTCTAATACAATTAATGCATCATTTACTAAAATTAAAATTACACTACCGATGAATGAACAAAGTATTTTAGGAAAGTTATATGATATTGTTGAAGTTTTAAAAAGGGATTATACAGAGGATAATATTATAATTAGTGCAAAGGCTTCAAGTCATCAACTTGAAATTATAAAAAAACTAATTTCAATTAATAAAGATATAAAAATTAGTAAGTAGTAACTTTTTCTTCAAATAACTTTGCTGCGATAAATCCACTTTTTATTCCCCCCTCAATTGTTGCCGGAAGCTGTGTATCTGTCCAATCACCTGCGAGAAATACATTTTCCATTTTTGTAATTGCTGAAGGTCGCCATTTATCCAATCCAATTGTTGGTGAAAATGTAGCTCTCTTTTCTTTTATTACTTTCCAATCAAGAAGTTTATGGTTTTTTGAGGCTGGATAGAATTTTTCTAATTCTTTGATTGTCATATTAAATATTTCAGATTTTGATTTTGATATTAATAAATTTGCGCCACTTATTACAATCGAAATATATTGCCTTGATTGAGAATAATCTTCTTTTATAGCTGAGTGGTTAAATATCCAATGAAGTGGTGAATCAACTAAAGCCACAAATTTCTCATTCAACCATTTACCTTCAAACCACAAATGAATCGTTATAATTGCAGATGAAATAAAATGCTTATTAAAATCTATTTTAGGATAAAATATATTAATAGGATTATTCTTTATTGCATAATATGGAATTGTTAAAATCAACCCTTTTGTAGATAGTTTCACTTTATTAGAAAGTGATACTTCTGATATTTCATTCCTTTTAATTTTATAATTAGTAATTTCAGTTTGGTTAAAAACTCCTCCTCCATTTTCTTCAATAAATGAAATCCCTTTTTCTACAAATAACTTTGATAATCCATTTCGCGGAATAATCATTGCTGAATTTGACTTCTTCCCAAAAAATATTTCTTTCAAAATTTTGAGGAACAATAATGCAGAAACATTTTTTGTACTTTCATTTAATGTCGCAATAGAAATAATATTCCAAATGTACTTTTTTAATTTCTCCGTTTGATTTAAAGAGTTTAACCAATCTTCAACTGTAAGATTTTGTAAATAATTATCATTGGTATTAATATTTTTAATAACTAACCCAACTTTAATAAGAGATATTTTTTCGGAAAATGTGAATTCCTTTAATCTAAGAATTCCAGTTAGAATGTGAAATGGAGAAGGTAAATTTGAAGCTTGCAATTTAAATTCTTTATTATTTTTTAATCTGAAAACAATTGAAAGTTTTTGTTGTATATAACAACCATCAATTGCACCAATCAAACGAAGATAATTAAGCGTATCAAAATAACATCCCATCATTACATGTTGGCCATTATCAACTTCATCACCAAATTTATTATTTATAAAAGAATTAGTTCGTCCACCAAGTATTCTATTTTGTTCAACTAGCGCAACTTTATAATTTTTATTAGAAAGGTAAACTGCAGCAGAAAGACCACTTACTCCACCTCCAACAATTACAACATCAAAGCTTTCTATCGATTTTTCCACCAACAAGAAATTGCTATTTTAAATTTATTATATGATGTGACTTTTAAATTCGAGGTAAAAACATCATAATTATTTTCACGTATTTTTAGCAAAATATAATAATAAACTTCCTCCATTATTTGCGCAGCTAAAAATCCTTTTTTTTCGTCAACAACTAATAAGTTGTCTGCTTCAAGAAAATAATTATTTGCTCTTTCCCATTGACAATTTATACATTTTCGTAAATTATCGGACATTCTATTTTCGAAAATATCTTTTTCGTTAACATTAAATTTTTGCAAATCTTCAAGAGGAATATAAATTCGTCCTTTAGTCGCATCTTGTTTTATATCTCTGATAATGTTTGTAATCTGCAGTGCTTTACCAAGTTGAATTGCATATTTTTCAATAGCTTCATTTTTATAACCAAATATTTTTGCGCAGATAAGTCCAACTGTACTTGCAACACGATAACAATAGATTTCCAATTCATCAAAATTATTATATCTGTTTTTAGTTAAATCCATTTCCATTCCGCGAAGAAGATCAAGAAAATATTCAGTCGGGATTTGGAATTTACGAATTACTATTGAAAGTTTATTCAAAATTGGATATTGCGAATTTCCGAGTAATCCTTTTTCAAATTCAACTACCCAAGAATGTAGGAACTGTTTTTTGCGATCGTTTGGCAGTTCAGCATCAACAATACTATCAGAAACTTTGCACCAGTTATAAACTAAATTTATCGCATCCCTTTTGTTTTTAGGAAGAAATACAAACGCGATAGTAAAATTACTTTTTGAATTATAATTTAATAAATCTGAAAGAATTAATGCTTCCATATTAAACTTTTAATTGCTCTGAAAAATATTAAAACTTTATCGTACCAATAAAGTTTTGGTCTAGATAAATGCGTTTTATATTCGATCTGTTTTATTTTTTCTAATACTCTCATTCCACCATTCCATATTAGCGCTAACTCTAAATTAAATGGGTAGTTTAAATTATGTATCAAGTATTTACTTTGCTTAAACATTTGATTTGTAAGTTCAACTTGGTTATTAATTATTTTTATTTTTTCTACTTCTAAAGTATTTATAGTTTCGCTGTGATTATACAATATTCCATTTTCTTCGCTTAATGGAATATAGAAACGATTTCTTTTTCTATCAATTGATAAATCCTGAATGAAGTTTGTTAGTTGTAAAGCTGTGCAAAAATAATCACTTAATTTATAGTTTATTTCGGATTGCTTGCCAATTAACGATAAATATATTCTACCAACCGGATTTGCAGATTTTGTACAATAAAAAAGCAGATCGTCATAAGTTTTAGGTTGTGAATGATTTGCATCCATAATAAAAGCATCAATTAAATCCTGAAAATAATTCATTGGAATTTTAAATTCAGTAACAATTTTTGCTAGGTTTATAAAATATTTATATTCTGATTTATTATCGTTTGCAACTATTAAATTTGTCATCCACTCATTTAATAAATCAATTTTTTCTTTAGGTGAAATTTCTAATTCATCAGCAATGTCATCACCAACTCTGGCAAAAGAATAAATTAAATGGAGTGCATTCCTATATTTCTTTGGAAGCAAAAATGAGCCAACTGGAAAATTTTCATAATGTTGTAAAGCTAAGTTGTTTAATGTTTCAATTGTGTGCATAATTTATGCAAACTTACGATTTTTTTCGATTCAAGATATTTCCATAGATTAATATTGGAGTAAATTTTTTAAATTCGTATTTTTGTTTCCTACAATAGAATAACCAATGAAAACCTACGATTTAAATGAGCGCGAAAGAACAATTCTTCGCACAATTATATATTCATTCATTCAAACAGCAACGCCTGTTGGATCAAAATTTATTTCAAAAAAAGGTGCAGTTTCCTGGAGCTCAGCAACAATTCGCAACATAATGTCCGACTTGGAAGATGAAGGATTTATAAATCATCCACACACTTCTGCTGGAAGAGTTCCAACAGATAAAGGTTACAGAATTTTTGTAAATTCATTAATGAACCTTGAAACTTTATCACTTTCAGAAAAAGACATTATTTCTTCACAATTAAATTCTCTCAATTCCCCAGATGAAATAATAATGTTAACTTCAAAATTGATAAGTGAAATTTCAAATCAACTTGGTGTTGTAACTGCACCACGCTTTACAGAAGGTAAATTAGAAAAAATTGAAATAATTTCTCTCTCCTCTACAAAATTAATGGTGATATTATCAATTGAAGCAGGATTAGTTAAAACTATAATGATGGAGGTGAAAAGTGATATTTCTCGCTCGATATTGGAGAAAGTAAGTTCACTACTAAATGAAAAATTATCTGGATTAACTCTCAGAGATATTAAAGAAACGTTCGGCGATAGATTACGAGATTCGGTATCTGAGGAAAGTGGTTTAATTAGATTATTCATTGAATCATCCGATAAAATATTTGATGAGACAGTTTTAAAATCAAAAATGCATATTAGCGGAACTCAAAATTTATTACAACAAAAGGAATTTATTTCAATCTCTAATTATAAAAGTATTGTAGAATTAGTAAATCAAGATGATATGATTGTTCACATACTCAAAAAAAATGAAAATGAAAATGGAGATATTTCAGTTACAATTGGTAAAGAAAATAATGAAAAACAATTTGAACAGTTAAGTGTCCTTCAAACACAATATAAAATTGGTTCAATGACTGGTACAATTGGAATTATTGGAAATAAAAGAATGAACTATCCAAAATTAATTCCGTTAGTAAACTACATTGCAGATTCAATAACAAATATGTTTAAAAATTAAATATGACAGATAATATTCAAAATACAGATGTAAATAAACAAGATGAAGGAATTGAACAAAATATTCCAACTCCAGAAAAAACAGAAACTGAATTACTTCAGGACAAAATTATTTCTTTAGAAGAATTAGTAATTCAGTCCAAAGATCAAATGTTGCGTAAAGCAGCAGAGTTTGAAAATTATAAGAGACGAACTGAAAATGACTTTTTAAGTATATCTAAATATTCTTCGGAATCGATGATAACACAATTGCTTCCTGTTTTGGATGATTTATATCGCTTCTTAAAATCCCATAATGAAAAAGAAGATCAATACTATAAAGGCGTTGAGATGATTTACAATAAATTTCTAAAGTTACTTCAGGAAAAAGGTCTTAAAGAAATGGAAGCAATTGGAAAACCATTTGATGTAAATTTTCACGATGCGCTTCTTCAACAAGCATCAGAAGATTTTCCTGCAAATACAGTTTTGGAAGATGTTGAAAAGGGATATTTATTATTCGATAAGGTAATTCGCCACGCAAAAGTAATTGTTTCAACTAAATAAAGAATAGAATTTAAATGAAAAGAGATTATTACGAAATTTTAGGAGTTACCAAAAGTTCCAATCAAGATGAAATTAAAAAAGCATATAGAAAACTTGCAATGCAATTTCATCCGGATAAAAATCCAAATAACAAACAGGCAGAAGATAAATTTAAAGAAGCCACCGAGGCATACGAAGTTTTAAGTGACAGCAATAAACGAAATAAATATAATCAATTTGGTCACGAAGGATTGAGAGGTGGAAGAGATTTTCATCAGTACACAGATATGAATGATATTTTTTCTAATTTCGGTGATATTTTTGGAGGATCAATTTTTGAAGATGCTTTTGGCGGCGGAAGATCTCGATCTCGAAGACAATCTGTTGGTGAACCTGGTGCAGATCTAAAATTAAAAATTCCTCTTACTTTAGTTGATATTGCAGATGGTGTTGAGAAAAAAATAAAAATTAAAAAATATAAAACTTGTGCAACTTGTTCAGGTAGTGGAGCAAAAGCTGGTTCGTCACGAACGCAATGTTCACACTGCAATGGAACAGGTGAAATCCGACAAGTTTCTAGATCGATGTTTGGACAGTTTATAAATGTAACAATGTGTAATAGTTGTAATGGTGAAGGGAGCACAATAAAAGATTTTTGTACAACTTGTAAAGGCGATGGTCGTGAGCAAGGTGAATCAACCATAAAAATAAATATTCCTGCAGGAATTTTTGAAGGACAATATATGACTTTGCAGGGACAAGGAAATTCTGGAAGAAGAGGTGGTGAAGCTGGGGATGTTATTGTTGTTTTTCAAGAAGAACATCACGAATTATTTACTCGTAACGGTGATGATATAATTTATACTGCTTTAATAAGTTTTACTCAAGCAACATTGGGTGATGATATCGAAGTTCCTACTTTAAAAGGAAAAGCTCGTTTAACAATTGAACCTGGAACATTACCAGGCAAATTATTAAGAATGCGCGAAAGAGGAATTCAGCATTTGAATAGTAGCAAACGAGGAGATCAAATAATTAAAATACAAATTTGGGTGCCAAATAAATTAACCTCTAAAGAAAAAGAAATTATAAAGGAACTTGGCAAATCTGAGCATTTACTTCCAAGTGAAGATGAAAAGAATTCAAAGTCATTTATGGAAAAACTTAAAAATGCATTTCTCTAAAAATTATGGGGCTTTCTGATAAATTAAAAGATTTTTTTTCTTTTACTCCTGCAGAAAAACGTATTTTTTTTATTATAGCTTTGCTTTTTATTGTGGGAAGTGTTTTTAAAATATTTAATGGTACAATTTTTAAAACAGCTCAACCAACTTTCGATTACAGACAAAGCGATAGTATTTTTAATGCTCGTTCAAATTCACTTCAAGGTAATTTTAATAATAATCCTTCTCAGCAAAAAAGTAAAGTTGATAATCTTGGAAATAAAAAAATCAACATTAATAAAGCAACTAAAAGCCAACTTATGACACTTCCCGGAATTGGCGAAACAACAGCAGAAAAAATTATTCATTATAGAGAAAATGAAGGGAAATTTAAACGTGTTGAGGATTTATTAAAAGTAAAAGGAATTGGGGTTAAAAAGCTAGAAAAGTTGAAACCTTTTCTTTTATTAAACTGAAATGAAATCAATTTTTCACACAGCAGTAGTATTTGAATGGAATAAAGTTTTTTGTGTTGAACTTGAATTTCTAAACGGAAACTATATTCTTAATTCAATTGGCTCTTATACTTCATCAATAAATACAGATGATGTTGATACACTTCTTAAATCACCTGATTCAAAAAAAATTATAAGTAATGAACTTTCAAAGTTTTTGTCAACAATTAAATGTAAGTCGAATCATATTTCATTTGGTTTGAATAGTTCAATGATGTTTGCAGAATCACTTCCCTTTGAACCAACACTCAATCGGGAAGAAAGAATTGAACATGTAACTTGGGAATTGTATCAACATTTTCATCACGAGGAATCTGTTTCATATGCATCCGATGTTTTTATTACTGAGGAAAATAATAATTTACCCTTTCAGCAAACTATTACCGTTAGTATTAGACAAGATGCAATTTCTTTTTTTGATGATGTAGCAAAATGTTGTGGTAAAGAACTTCACATTTTAAATGTTGATCATTTCGGAGCTGAGCAATCATTTTTACATAATTATCTGGAAGATATTCCGAAATCAGTTATTATTTTAAATTGCGATGAGGAAACTACTGATATTTCAATTTTAATAAATGGGACTTCAAAATATTCAGCCTCAATAAGTATTAAAGATGATATTATTTCCAGAATTAATGAATTAATAATTAAAAATAAAATCTCTAAAATTTTTATTCACGGAAGAGGAATGTCTGCACAATTTCATGAACTATTAGTTTCAAAAGTTAGTATCGAAGTTCAACTACTCGATCCATTTAAATCAATTAAAATTTCAAAACAATTTTCTTCACAATTAGAAAGAATTGAACAAAGACATCCTTTTACTTCTGTCACAGGACTTGCACTAAGATTGCCTTCATGAGAGTTATAAGTGGAATTCATAAAGGAAGAAAATTATTTTGTGTAGACGATTTATCTGTACGCCCAGCAACTGACAAAGTTAAAGGATCAATTTTTAATTCGTTGCAACATAGATTGAGCTTAACCAACATAAAAGTTCTCGATCTTTTTGCTGGTTCCGGAAGTTTAGGAATTGAAGCATTAAGTAGGGGTGCCTCTCACACAACTTTTGTTGATGATAATAAATTAACTTGTGAATTTATTTTGAAAAATATAAATTTTTTAAAGGAAGAAAATCGATCAACTATTATTACAACAAATGTGGCAAGTTTTTTAAAAAATAATTCATTGGTTTATGGACTTATTTTTGCAGATCCTCCATATTCATATGGTAAAGTAGATGAGTTGCCAGCATTACTTTGCAATAGCAGACTTGATAAAAATGGTTATTTGATAATTGAACATCTCACAGGTATTGAATTCCCCAAAAGTGATTTGTATAATATACAAGTTCAAAAGAGATTTGGAAAGACAACTATTTCTTATTTTACGAGGAATTAAAAATGAAAATTGCATTATATCCAGGAACATTTGATCCGCTAACTTTAGGACATATCGATATTATTGAACAAGGAATCAAAATTTTTGATAAGATAATAATTACAGTTGCAAGTAATTCAACAAAAAAACCAATGTTCAATGCAAAAGAACGTTGTGCAATGATTTCTGAAGTTATCAAAATAAATAAATATTCAAACGTTGAAGTAACAGCATTCGATGGATTGGTAGTTGAATATGCAAAACAAAATGGCGCGACTACATTAATCCGTGGACTGCGCGCAGTTACCGATTTTGAATATGAATTTCAGATGGCCTTGATGAATAAGCAACTCTATTCAAAAATTTCAACGGTATTTTTTATGCCAGACGAAAAACATACTTATCTCACCTCTACAATTGTACGAGAAATTGCATCGCACGAAGGAAAAGTAGATAGCTTTGTTCCTAAAAGTGTCGCTTCAACTATTAAAAAGAAATTATATTAATTCCGCTTTTACTAATTATAATTAATGAAGAAACTTAATTTATCAAAAAAAGTTATAAACCTTTCACCTTCTCCAACTTTGCGGATAAGTGCTTTGGCAAAAGAATTACAAAGTAAAGGAATTGATGTTGTTGGATTAACTGCAGGCGAACCAAACTTCCCTACTCCCCAATTTATAAAAGATGAAGCTATAAAAGCGATTAAAGATAATTTTTCAAAATATACTGCAAATCCCGGAATGCCTGAATTACGAAAAGCAATTGCAGATAAATTAAAAAGAGATAATAATTTTAAATGTAGTAGCGAAAATATTATAGTTACTAGTGGCGCTAAACATGCGATTTTTAATGCTCTTCAAACTATTTGCAACAAGGGAGATGAAGTAATTATTGGCGCACCATATTGGGTAAGTTATCCGGAGATGATTAAACTTGTTGATGCTGTTCCAATTATTATTAATACAACGGAAAATACTAAATATAAAGTTACTCCTGCACAATTATTAAAAGCGATTACTAAAAAAACTAAAGCATTTATTTTTTCTTCACCTGCAAATCCAACTGGAAATATTTATACTGAAAATGAACTAAGAGAAATTGCTAAAATTGTGAAAAAATATAATATTTTTATTATTGCTGATGAGATTTACGAGAAACTTCTTTATGATGGAAATAGACATTTTAGTATTGGTTCTATTGCAGAAATTGAAGAACAGGTTTTAACTGTGAATGGACTTTCAAAATCATTTGCGATGACCGGCTGGAGATTGGGATATCTTTGCGCGAATAAAAATATTATAACTCTCTGCGATAATCTTCAAGGACAAATGACTTCAAACGCTTCATCAATTTCTCAAAAAGCGGGTATTGAAGCTTTAAATAATCGTCAATCATATATTGACATTGAAACTATGCGGAAGACTTTTGAAGAGCGAAGAAATTATTTATATAAAATTGTTTCCTCAATTCCACATATTACTTGTTCCAAACCTGAAGGTGCATTCTTTCTATTTCCAAATGTCAGCAATTATTTAGGAAAAAAATTCAAAGGTAAAGCGCTTAAAACAATTGATCAGTTAAGTGAATATTTTTTACAAGTTGAAAAACTAGCTTTTATACCTGGAAGTGGATTTGGATCGAAAACTTGTGTTCGACTTTCATACGCAGTTTCAATGGAAGAATTAAAAAAAGCTGGAGAACGACTTATAAACGGATATAAAAATTTAAAATAAATATATGCCAACTTACGACTATAAATGCAACTCATGTGATTATCTTTTCGAAGAATTACAATCTATGAAAGATGAACCATTAAAGATCTGTCCAAAATGTAACAAAGAATCTCTTCAAAAATTAATTGGTGCTGGTAGTGGAATGATATTTAAAGGAAGTGGATTTTATTTGACTGATTATAAATCATCAGGAAATAAAACTCCAACAAAAGAAGCTGCTACTCCAACAACAACTCCAAAAAAAACTAAATCCCCAAATACGACTTCTGAAAAGAAATCATAAATATCTATCGAGTTTGAAATTTTCTCCAAGATAAAGTTTTCTAACTTGAGGATCTGCTGCTAATTCATCTGCAGTTCCTGATTGTAATATCTTTCCTTCGAATAATAAATAAGAACGATCTGTAATTGAAAGAGTTTCGTGAACATTATGATCAGTAATTAAAACCCCAATCCCTCTTTTTTTAAGATCGCGGACAATTTTCATAATTTCTTCAACAGCAATCGGATCAATTCCAGCGAAAGGTTCATCAAGTAAAATAAATTTAGGTTCCAAAGCTAATGTACGTGCAATTTCTGTTCTTCTTCTTTCACCTCCCGAAAGAAGATATCCTCTGCTGTTTGCAATTTTAGTAATTCCAAATTCTTCTAAAAGTTGATCGCATTTTTGCGTTCGCTCCTTTGAAGAAAGTTTTGTCATTTCTAATACTGATAAAATGTTTTTTCGAACAGTCATTGTTCTAAAAATTGAAGCCTCTTGCGGTAAATATCCAATTCCCTTTCTAGCACGAATGTACATTGGATCCGAAGTTAATGATTTATCATTCAACATTACTTCACCTGAATTTGGTGGAATCATTCCAACAATTATATAAAATGTTGTGGTTTTTCCCGCACCGTTTGGTCCTAATAAACCAACAATTTCACCTTGCTCTACTTTTAAAGTAACATCTTGTACGACAGTTTTTTTGCCATACTTTTTACTTAAAGATTCCGCTGAAAGGATTGAATGGTTACTGTTAATCATTTTATTTTTAATTGGAAAATGTTTTAGTATTTATTATTGTCTGAATTGTGGGTTTATTTTTATGCAATTTAAATCCATCTAAGAATCCTTTTGTTTTTTCTCGGTTCAATATTTTTTCTGGAAGATAAGTTCCTTCAATACCTTTTTTTACATTAATTGTTTCAATTTTTCCATCTTTAAAAGTCGAAATAAGTTTATCGCCAGTAACAATATTCACACCGTTTGGTATATTATTTTCATAAATATAGTATAAACTAATTGCGTTTTTATCAACTATAATATTTCTAATTGTATCATTAACAAAAGATATTTTTAAATACTGGCCAGTCATTTGGTTTAATCGATTTATATAATTAGAATCGCTCGGCGTAATTGCAAATGCCTTTCTGTTAACTTCAACTATTTGAAGTTTATTATTATCAAGTTTTATTTTAATTGAATCACCTGTAATCTGATTTTCTTCATACCACAAAATTGGCTTTTGATAAAAATAAATAATTTCTTCAGATTTATAAAAATGGATTTCACCAGAACTAGATGAAAATTTATCTCGAGCCATTAAAACATTTTTTTTTGCAATTAATAAATCACCATCGTTAAATGATTCCATAAGATCACTTTTAATTGCAAGTGTATCTTTAGCATTCCCATCTCCCTCTATATA
This sequence comes from Bacteroidota bacterium, assembly GCA_005792285.1. Lineage (GTDB taxonomy): Bacteria > Bacteroidota > Ignavibacteria > UBA10030 > UBA8401 > SXSI01. The sequence continues at coordinate 20,174 of SXSI01000019.1, read as the reverse complement.
TTGAATCAACTTAGCATTCGGATATATTTTCATATAATTTAACTTATCATTAAAATCTGCTTCATCGCCTGTAATAGTTGCAGCATCTTTACTGGAAATAATTGTTACACGTTGATTAAATTTTGCAATTTTTTTATCAACATCGTAAGTCGCATATTCAGAACGAATTGTTGTAGCCCCTTCGATTAACTCAACATTTTGTCGACAGTTAGCTGTTTTTTTATTGCTGAAATAAACTGCTTTGTCAGAACGTAGTGTAAGTGAATCCTGTTGCATTCTTACATTTCCTTCTAATTCCAATTCATTTTTGGAAATATATTGAATTGCATAATTGCATTTAACTTTTAAATTTCCTTGATGAAAACTTACATTACCTTTTAATTCTCTAACTGTTTCGCCATTAATTATTTTACCAATTAACTCATCGGCATGATCTAAAACAAATGGCGTACTTTCTTGCGATATAAGAAATGTAACTGTTAAAATGGAAATTAAAATTAATTTTATAAATATCATTTAGTAGTAATCCCTGAAACTTGGAAAACTTTATAATCTCTTAAATGTTGATCAGATTCAAATCCAATTCCCCTAATAATTTCTGTTAGAGATGAAATATGTACATTAGTTTCTGAAATAACTCTTTGTCGTTGTTGATTCCAAATCATTTTTTCACTTCGCACAACAACACCACTATCCGATGTAACAATTACATTTCCTTCAACTTCAATATCATAAGTATCTTCATTTGCTTTTCCTCTCTCGGAAGTAATAGTTGAAGAATGTTTACCATTCTCATCGAAAAGATCAATAATAATATTTCCTTTCATAATTTTTTGTGTTGATCCTTCGGGGGTTTGAATATTATCCGCATAGAGAATTGCTTTCACAATTCCACTATCTGTAAAAGTTATTGTACTGTTCCAACTTTCTTGAGTAGGAAGATTAATTCCTTGTACATTTCCAAGTACAGTTGGTTGAATTTTTTTTACACAAGAAATAAATAACAGAGGAAGAATTAGATAAAGAAATTTGTTCACAAGCTAGTTTCTGTGGTCAATCCTGTTTTAACTAAATCGTGAAGATGAATTATTCCAACAGGTTTTTTTTCATCATTAATAATTACCATTTGAGTAATATTATAAGTTTCCATTTCTTCAATTGCAGAAATTGCAAGTGTGCTTGGTTGAAGTGTTTTTGGATTTTTAGTCATCAACTGTTCAGCAACAATATTTTCTATTGGGATTTGTCGTTGTAGCATTCTTCGTAAATCTCCATCTGTGATTATTCCGCACAAAGTTTCATCATCATTTACAACGCAAGTTGCACCGAGTCGCTTAGTTGTCATTTCTAAAATTGAATCCTTTAAACTTGTTGTTCGGTGAACAACCGGTAATTTTGGTGGCTTAATCATTAAATCTTCAATTTTAAGTAATAATCTTTTTCCAAGATCTCCACCTGGGTGAAATTTTGCGAAATCTTCTTTGCTGAAATTTCTTTTTTCTAATAAAGTTATTGCAATTGCATCACCCAAAACAAGTGTTACAGTTGTTGAAGATGTTGGTGCTAAATCGAGCGAACATGCTTCTTCATTTACAGAAATATCTAAAACAACATTTGAACTTTGTGCAATTGGAGAATTAATATTTCCAACCATCGAAATTACTGGAACATTTATTTTTTTAATTAAAGGGATTAATTGCAGAAGTTCACTTGTAGTTCCACTTTTAGAAATACAAATTACAACATCGTCTTTGCAAACCATCCCCAAATCACCATGTGCAGCATCTGAAGGGTGTAAAAATAAAGCAGGAGTTCCAGTTGAATTAAAAGTCGCAACAATTTTACGTGCAATTAATCCAGATTTTCCCGCTCCTGTAATAATTGTTCGACCTTTACAATTAAAAATAATTTCTATTGTTTCGGCAAATGAATTATCAATTCTGTTTAGTAAATGTGAAATCGCATCGAGTTCAAGACGAACTACTCTTTTTCCTTTTTCAATATCTATTGTATAATTTTTTTGCGAAGTTAACATTACCATTTTTCTTTTTTAACAAGTGAATCTATTTTTACAACTTGCTCAATTAGTCGTGGTAATTTTTCAAGTGGAAGTTGACAAGCTGCATCGCTTAATGCTTTCGAAGGATCAGGATGTGTTTCAACAAAAATTCCTGCAACTCCAACTGCAATTGCTGAACGAGCTATTGTAAAAATATAATCTGATTCTCCACCACTTTCACCATTCATTCCACCGGGAAGTTGCACGGAATGTGAAGCATCTATAATTACAGGATAGCCGGTTGATTTCATTATTTCTAATCCTCGCATATCGACAACTAAATTATTATAACCAAAAGAACTTCCTCTTTCGGTACAAAGAATATTTTTATTTCCGGTTGCCTCAACTTTTTCAATTGCAAAACTAATATCTTTTGGGGAAAGGAATTGCCCTTTTTTAATATTTACAGATTTTCCAAATTTTCCAGCAGCTTGAAGAAGTTCTGTTTGTCTACAAAGAAACGCAGGAATTTGTAAAACATCTATAATTGGTCCAACAGTTTTAGCTTCTTCCTCTGTGTGAATATCGGTTAATATCGGAACTTCAAATTGTTTTTGAACTTCTTGTAAAATTTTTAATGATTCATCCATTCCGATAGATTGAAATCCTTTTAAACTTGTTCGGTTTGCTTTTTTATAAGATGATTTGAAAATGAACGGAATATTATATTTTACTGCAACTTTTTTAATTGAATCTGCAACTGCAAGGATCATCTCTCGGCTTTCGATAACACAAGGTCCGGCAATTAATACAATTGGGTTCGAATTATTTAATTTTATTGATTTTATATTAACTTGGTGATTCATAAGTGAAAATGTAATGATCTTTTGGTTTGAATAAAATTAATCTCAGAATGAGAAATAAATAATAGAAACTACTATTCCAGCAACTGCGCACAGTATATTTACGAAATCGTTATTTATAAATGGAATTCCTGATAACAGAGTAGTATTATTTGCACAATGAATTTTTCTTTCAGTTATTTTATTGCAAATACTACAACTGTATTGCGACTGAATAGTTGCGCCCAAAATGCTATCTACTAAAGATGCAATTAAACCAGAAATTACAATTCCAATAATTTCATAATATGTAAGTGGTTGAAAATAATTCCCAACTATCGCAATAACACCTGCACCAATAATTCCACCGAGAAGGCCATTTAGTGAAACTGCTCCGCTCGTTCCAACAACAGTAATTTTTAAAGTTGTAATTAATCGTGGTTGTTTTTTTGAGAGTATTCCAATTTCAGTTCCCCAAGTATCAGCTGTAACCGCAGCAATCGTGGATAAATAATAAATATAAAATTGATTTATTTCGTTCGTAGCAAACATGACTAAAGTAATTATTGTTGCAATTCCTCCGTTTGCAAATACTTGAATTATGTCGCGTTGTCCTGTTTTTTCAAATACTGATTGTGCGTCTGATTTTTGTTTCTTTCCTATTTTTGATAATAGACTCGAAAGAATAAAAAATGAAAGAATTGGAAATGTAGTTTTCCATCCACCGACTGTATAAATAATTACTGCTAGTATAAATGTACCAACAGCACCACTTTTAGTTAAAAATTTTAATTTAAATGAAACAACTGAAATTATTGTTGCTAATAATATTCCATCAAACATTTCAGACATTACAAAATTCTTCATTTTCTTCAACTGGAAGTTTAGAAATAATATTCTTCATTAATAATTCCACCACAAGTGTTTTATCTAGTGAAGATGATTTCAATTTTTTATCTGCCTCAGTTAAGTGAAGAATTATATTTTCAATCTCATTTGTTGAATATTTTTTTAAGTGAGATTCGTATTGACTGATGTAATATGGATGAATGTGGTATTCTTTAGCAATCGACTGTAAAGATAAATTGTTTGATTTTGCAACTGACATTTTCCAAAGAATTGTAAAATGCCTAGTTAACATTACAACAATATAAATTGGAACTTCCCCTTGCCGAAGAATTTGTTCAAGTAATGTAAGTGTTTTATTTAATTCTCCATTGCCAACGTAGTTAGTTAATTCAAATATTTTTATTTCTCGTGAAGCTCCAACAATTGCTGAAATATCTTTTTCTTCAATTGCCTCGACTTTATCTTTTAATAAAATAACTTTATCCAACGCATTGTGAATTTCCAAAAGTGAATTTCCAACGTAAGAAACAAGCAAATCAATACCACGCGAGGTTATTTTCTTTCCACGTTCTTTTACATATCTATCAATATGGATTGTTAAATCCTGATTTTTTAAATATTCGCATTTTACAGAAGTTGCATTTTCTTTCAGAATTGCAAAATGTATTTTTCTCAAATCTACATTTTTGGAAGTTAAAACGAGAATCGATGTATCAATCGGTCTTTTAAAATAATCAGAAAGTATTTCCAGATTACTAACTTTATCGCAATTCTTAATTATTATTAAACGGCGATTGCTCATCAATGGAAATGCATTTATTTTAACTAAAATTTCATCACCATCAATATTATCGCCGTCGTGAACTTCAGAATTAAAATCTTTTTCGTGAGGTTGTAAAACCTCCGATAAAAATTTACTAACAAGATTTTCTATAAAAACTTCCTCTTCGCCAAATAAAAAATAGAGAGGTGAATACTCTTTATTTTTTAAATTTTGAAGAAGCTGTTCATACGAAACTAATGCCATATAAAATTATTTTATTACAGAAACTTTATTTATTAAAATTTTATCAATTGGATTATCTCTTGGATCTCTCGGAACTGCTACAATTTTATCAACAATTTCCATTCCGGAAATTACTTTTCCAAAAACAGAATATTGTCCATCTAAAAATGCTACTTTTGCAACAGTAATATAAAATTGACTTCCACTCGATTGTTTGCGAGGATTCACTTGATCTCCTTGACGTGCAGCTGCAATTACACCACGCTCATGCGGCATCCCAATTTCTGCATCAACATTATAATCTGGACCACCTGCTCCATCGTTTGATCGATCGTCATCTTTTGAATTTGGATCTCCACCTTGAATCATAAATCCTGGAATTACGCGATGAAATGTTGTTCCTGAATAATAATTATCGTTTGCAAGTTTTGTAAAATTAGCAACATGCTTTGGCGCTTTATCGTTATATAATTCAAGTGTTATATCGCCAAGTGAAGTTTGAATTAAAACTTTTGTTTTTTGTAATGTACCTTTTTGTTCCATTATTTTTCCTTTGTTTTTTCTTTCTTTTATTGTTTGTGAATTCACAATTGAAAATAGAATTAGTGAAATTATTAGAATGCGTTTCATTTATATTGCTCCTTTTTTGTTATTAAATTTTATAGCTGAATCCAAATCGTATGCCAATTCCAAAATGGCTAAATGACACAGTATTTGAACTATATTTTAGTAGTTGCATATTTGAATCTTTAAATTTTTCTGTTGAAATATATTTAATAATTACATCAATATTAGAAGATAAATTTTCATCAAATAATAATTTGAAAGTTCCATTCCCACCGAACAAATAACCTGTTGTATTGTATGTTTTTTCAATCCCATAAATGGCATTATGTTCAGAAATAGAACTGTTAACTACACCAAAATTGATTCCATAATTATAGTTGAAGTAATTTTCATAAACAGTTTTTGATAAATTTAATACAAAAGTTTTTGTATCATAATTTACTTGATCAATTCCATCAATTGAATTTTGAATTGAATTATATTTTAAGTTATAATTATATTCAAGTCCGACTAAATAATTATTATTAATATTTAAATTATAAGATAAAAAGAATTCCGGTAAAGTATTAAATTCCTCAAATCTTTGACTCGCATTTTTAGAATTCAGATAATCAACAACATCTGGAATATTAACAGACATCACTCCAAATCCACCTTGAAATGAACTATTATAATTATTCGAAGTTGTGTCAGTGCTTGAGAATAACAAGTTTATCATAAATAAATTAATTACTAACAACTTCATTTTTTCGAATTTCCTTCATTGATATATTAAAGCGAATGAAATAATAACTCCCCACAATTGCAATTAATATTATACTCATTTCGTGTGTTGCAATGGCATAACTTAATGCAGCAGATTTTGGAATTGAAAAATTTGTTACTAATACGAAAGTTATAAATGCATGAAAAGTTCCAAATCCACTTGGTGCCGGTAATGCAAATGCAACTCCCGATGCGACCATTAAAATTAGCGCAGATTCAAATCCAAGATGCTGTAACCCCATTGCTAGAAATGCGTTAAAGGCAATTTGAAAACTCAAAGTGTATAATAAAATAATCCCAATAGTTTGAATAATTACAAACAATTTATCTTTTTTGTTCGGTAATTTATGTAACGATAAAATTCCTTCTAAAAGATTTTCACCGATTTTACTAATTCGTATTGGAAGTAAATTAAAAATATAATTTGCAATTTTACGAATTACATTTGGAAAAAATAATATTAAAATAATTTTTATCAATACAAGAATTGTAATTGTATTAATTAATAAAATATTTAGTTCTATCGAAGGAATTATTGATTGAAATAAATTTGGAAAGAGTGTAAATACAAGTAAGCAGAATAATATAAAAAATGATAAATCCAATAATCGCTCTGTAATTACAGTTCCCAAAGTTGCAGTGCCATTTATATTTTCTCTCTTGCTCATAATATATGGTCGAGCTAATTCTCCCATTCTTGGAATTCCTAAATTAATTAGATATCCAATCATAACACTACCAAATGAATTACGAAATGATGTTTTTTGTTTGAGTGAACGAAGTAATATTTGCCAACGCCAAGCTCGCAACAGATGGCTTGCAATGGTTATAATCAAAAGAAGTAAAAACCAAAATAGACTTACTTCGCGAAGTAAATTTAATAATTCCTTTAAAGATATATCTTTAAATGCTACATAAACAAAAAATATTGTGAATCCGAATGACAAAATGTAACTAAATATTTTTTTCAAGCGAAGATTTTTTTAACGAATACTCTTTAGAATAATTTCTAATGAGGATTCTGTTTCAATTAAAACCTCGCGTGCTCTACTACCATCTGGCGAACCAACAATTCCTGCGGCTTCTAATTCATCTATCAATCGAGCTGCACGAGAATATCCAACTTTTAATCTTCTTTGTAATAACGAAACTGAACCTTGCTGATGTTGAACTACAACTCTTGCAGCATCTTCAAATAATTCATCATTTACATCAGAAACTAATGTGCGTTGTGATCTCTGTTTTTCAAGTACAGATGGAAGTTCAAATGGTCGACTATATCCTTTTTGCTTTCCAATATGATTTACAAATGATTCAACTTCACCAGCGGAAATAAATGCATTTTGAATGCGAACTGGTTTTGATGAGCCGGCAGCCAAATAAAGCATATCACCATTTCCCAATAATTGTTCTGCACCATTCAAATCTAAAATTGTTCTGGAATCTGTTTTTGAAGAAACAGCAAATGCAATTCGCGCTGGGAAATTTGCTTTAATTACACCAGTAATTACATCAACAGATGGTCGCTGAGTTGCTAAAACTAAATGAATTCCAACTGCTCTGGCAAGTTGAGCAATTCGCGTAATTGGTTCTTCAACTTCACGTGCAGCAGTTATCATTAAATCTGCAAGTTCATCAATTATAACAATTATATATGGTAATTTTTTGTGTTTAATTTTATCTGTGTCGTGAAGTTTTCCGGAAGTATATTTTGAATTATAATCACTAATACTTCTTACAGCAGCTGCGGCGAGCATATCGTATCGTTTTTCCATTTCCAACTCAACTGCTTTTAGAGCCATTACTGATGATTGAGGATCTGTAAAAATTTCCTGATCCAAATCTTTTGAGAGTGCTAAATAATGTTTAGAAAGTTTTTTATACAAATTTAATTCTATTTTTTTTGGATCGATCAAAACAAATTTTAATTCTGAAGGATGAAGTTTAAATATTAAACTTGTAATAATTGTATTTATACAAACACTTTTTCCAGAACCTGTTGAACCAGCAATTAACAAATGTGGCATTTTTGATAAATCATCTACAAATACTTCACCCGAAATTGTTTTACCAAAAGCAATTGTCAATGGTGAATCTGAATCTCTGAATTTTGAAGAATTAATAACGCTTCTTAATGATACAATTGATGGAGTATGATTTGGAATTTCAACTCCGACAGTTCCTTTTCCTGGCATCGGTGCAATTATTCTTATTCCTTTTGCTTGAAGTGCAAGCGCGAGATCATTTGCCAAACTTGTAATTTTTGCAATTTTTACACCGGTTGCTGGTACAACTTCATACAAAGTTACAACTGGTCCCGGAGTTACACTTACAGTTGTAATTTCAACATCAAAATCAGCAAGTTTGGATTTCAATAATTCTGCATTTGCTTTAAGTTCACTCTCATCAACTTGATCAACTAGCTTTCTAACTTCGAGAAGTTCAACCGATGGAAAGACATAATCTATTTCTTCATCTTCAACTTCTCTTTCATCAAGCTCAACTTCTTCTTCTTGAACTCCTTCATGAATATCCAAAGTTAAATCATCTGTAGAAATTTTTTCTGTCTCATTTTTTAAAAGTTCAACTTCCTCTTTTACAACTTCTATCTCTTCTTTGATTTCTTCTTTAATTTCCTCTTCGATTATTAGCTCTTCATTAGCTCGATTAACTGAAATAATTTTTTTCTCATCTTTTTTACTTGTGCGTTTTTCTTGCCAATTTTCAACTTTCCCATTCACATTTTCATTGAAATGTATGAACCACAATTTAATTCTATCGATTGTTTGATTTATATCTAAATCAATAAGTAATATTAACAAGATTGTAATTGAAGCTGATAATAATAATCCGGTTCCAACTTTTCCTATTAATTGAAGCAACACTGTTGTAATAAACATTCCCATAACTCCGTGCCATTGTGGAGAGAGAATATCCATCAAAAATAATTCTCTTAAATAAGCCATCAATGAAGAGAGTAAAATGGAAATTACAATTGCATAATTTGTGAAATAAATAAATTTGCTGAGTTTTTTTTTGCGAAGTAAATACCAACTCCATCCAATTAAAACAGTTGGAATTACAATTGAAAAATATCCAATTGTATTATTAATAAATAAATTCGAGAGAAATGCGCCGAATAAACCAAGCCAATTACTTGTGTTTGCTGCGCGGTCTTGCAGAATTGGATCGTTAATAAATATTTTGAGTAATGTATCAAATCCCATTTCGCCGTTAACTTCATCGGCAGCTGTGTATGAGATAATGCTAAGTAAAAGTATTATGCCAATTACAAGAAATGAAATAGAAATTATTTGCGAAGTTTTTTTGGACTTAGAGTTTTTTTTGGATTTCTTCTCAGGTTGTTGCTCCTGAGGAATTGGAAAATTTTGTTCTTCGATTATTTCAGCCATCTTAGTTGGTAGCTAATTTAATTACATTATCCGAATATAATGGAAGTACTGGGACTAAATCGATAGTTGTACAAATTTTTAGATCTTCTTCAAAATTTAAATTCACAAGATATTTTCCATAATCTGTTTCAGTTCCAAATAAAGAAATTTTCTCTGAATTGGCTTTATATAATTGTAAAGATGCAATCGCACTATCATTAAGTTCAATCGGAGTTTTACTTTCATCTTTTAATAATTTTATTATCATCCCTGCACAAACTGCATCCTCAAACGAAAAATTATTATCTCTGCCAGCACAAACTAAATCCCAATCTTCTGTTATAGAATTAATAAAGGAAACAACAGCCGAGATGTTTACAAATCCACCGATAATTAATTTTTTAGCATAACGTGATTTTGTAATTGCAACTGTTCCATTTGTTGTGCAATAAATAATTGCTTTCCCTTTTACAGCTTCCTCTGTGTATTCTAATGGAGAATTTCCCAAATTGAAACCATCAATCTTTTTTCCATTTCGTTCACCACCACGAACAACAAACTCACCCATTAAACTTCCTGAAACTTTTACAGCATTTGCAATTGCTCCGATTGGAATAATTTCTCTAGCTCCATTTTTGAGTGCAGTTGCAATTATTGTGCTTGATCGGAACACATCAATTACGCAAACATTAACTTCTCTCATCGAAAGTTCATCAACAGTAGAATGAGAAAAATATACTTTTACTTTCACTTAATTTGATCCTTTATAAAATGGGAGTGAGACAATTTCAGCACTAATTAATTTCCCACGAACATCAATTGAAATATTAGAATTATCTTTTGATAAGAAACTTGATGAGATATATGCAAGTGCAATTGGTTTTTCAAGTTTTGGAGAAAAATTTCCACTTGTAACAATTCCAATTTTATTTTCAATCGAACCATTCATCACGGAATATCCATGTCGAGCGACAGCTTTCTCTATCATAACAAGTCCAACTAATTTTCTTTTTAAACCAAGTTGCTGAATATTAAGAAGCGCATCTTTTCCAATAAATTTTTCCTTTTTTAATTTTGTAATCCAACCTAATCCTGCTTCCAATGGATTACAATTTTCATCAATATCATTTCCGTACAAGCAATATCCCATTTCCAATCTGAGTGTATCGCGTGCTCCCAAACCAATTGGTGCAATTTCAAATTCCGCTCCAACTTCAAAAATTTTATTCCATAATAATGGCGCATCATTATTGTTGCAATACAATTCAAATCCCATTTCGCCTGTATAACCAGTTCGGGAAATAATTGCGTTTGTACCATTTATCGATCCTTCAACAAAAGTATAGTATTGAAGTTCGCTAAGATTTATACTCGTAAGTTTTTGCAAAACTTCCAGCGACTTCGGTCCCTGAACTGCAAGTAATGAATATTCTTCACTCTTATTTGAAAGTTGAGCACCGAAAGTATTGTTTGAAATTAACCAGTTAAAATCTTTTTCAATATTGGATGCATTAACAACCAACATATATTTTGTTTTTGAAAATCTATACAAAAGCACATCATCAATAATTCCACCGGACTCATAACACATTGCAGAATATTGAACTTTACCATCAACTAGTTTTGAAACATCATTAATTGTTACTTTCTGAAGAAATTCTTCTGCGTGCTCACCCTCAATAAAAAATTCTCCCATATGCGATACATCAAACACTCCAACTTTTTGGCGGACTGTACGATGCTCTTCAATTATTCCTGCATATTGAATTGGCATTTCATACCCTGCAAATGGAACAAGTTTAGCGTTTAATTTTTGATGGATCGAATAAAGAGAAGTTCTCTTCACTTTGAATTGCCTTTTTTCCAATCACTTAAAAATTTCTCTAAACCAATATCTGTAAGTGGATGTTTTAAAAGTTGTTCAAGAACTTTAAATGGAACTGTGCAAACATCAGCGCCCATCATTGCTGCTTCAATTATGTGGATTGGATTTCTAACTGATGCAACTAAAACTTCAGTTTGAAATCCATAATTATTATAAATAGTTACAATTTGATTTATTAACTCCATTCCATTTTGTCCGACATCATCCAATCGTCCAACGAATGGACTGATATAACTTGCGCCAGCTTTTGCAGCCATTAATGCTTGAGTTGCAGAAAAACAAAGTGTTACATTTGTTTTAATTCCTTCTGCCGAAAATATTTTAACCGCTTTCAATCCATCTTTTATGATTGGAACTTTTACAACAATATTTTCATGAAGTTTTGCTAATTCTCTTCCCTCTTTTAACATTCCTTCAACATCTGTGGAAATAACTTCTGCACTAACCGGACCATTTACAATTGAACAAATTTCTTTTAGTAATGGAAAAAATTCTTTTCCCTCTTTTGAAACAAGTGATGGATTTGTTGTTACACCATCCAACATTCCCATTGCTGCAGCTTCTTTTATTTCCTGAATATTTGCTGAATCAATAAAAAATTTCATCGGATGCTCCTTTAAATTTAAGAATTGTATTGTTGAGTAATATCGTGATTTTGTTTTTTTGAAATAAATTTAAATTCACCCGGAAGTAAAGTTCTGTCCTCTTCAAGTTGAATAAAAACCAGATATTGTAATTGCAATTTCGTCAATCGGCTAATTATTCCACTCTTTAAAAACTCAATAAAAGAAGGGTGAATTTTTAGTGTTAGTCTTAATTCTTTTGTCTCAGAACGGAATCTTTTTAACCATCTTTCTATCGTGTTTAATATTGTTGATTTCGATTGAACCATTCCACTTCCACCGCAAATTGGGCAAGATTCAGAAAAACTTTGTAAAACATTTTGTCTAATTCTTTGTCTTGTAATTTGCATTATGCAAAGTTCGGTTAGCGGATAAATTGTTGCCTTAGCTCTATCGCGAGAAAGTTCTTTTTTTACTTCTTCAAAAACTTTCTTTTTATTTTTATCATCTTGCATATCAATAAAATCAATTGCGATTATTCCACCTAAATCTCTTAAACGAATTTGTCTTGATATTTCTCTTGCCGATTCCAAATTAGTTTTTAGTGAATTTAGTTCTTGTGCCTGCTTGCCTGCAAATCTTCCGCTGTTCACATCTACTACAGTCATTGCTTCCGCGTGATCGATAATAATATAGCCGCCACTTTTAAGCCAAATCTTTCTTGTGAGTGAACGTGAAATTTCTTTTTCTACTCCAAATGCATCGAAGATTGGTTCTTTTTTATTATGGAACTCAACTTTATCTAACATTGCAGGAGCAACTTGCTTAACGTAAGTTTTTATTTCACGAAACATTTTTTTACTGTCAACTACAACTCTCTCCATATCGTCATTAAAAACATCTCTCATAACTCCGGAAGTTGCTTTCACATCTTTGTAAATTAATGCTGGTGGTTTTTCATCTTTAATATTTATTTCAACTTCTTTCCAAGTTTCAATTAAACTTTGAAGGTCATTCAATAATAATTTTTCATCTTCACCTTCTGCGTTAGTTCTGATAATTACACCATATCCCGCAGGAAGAATACTTCGGACAAGTTTTCTTAAACGTTTTTTTTCTTTAAAACTTGAAATTCTTTTTGAGACACCAACTAATTTTGAAAATGGAAGTAAAACTAAAAATCTTCCCGGCAAAGAGACTTCTGAAGTTACACGAACTCCTTTTTTTCCAACCGGTTCTTTTGTAATCTGAACAATTATTTCTTTTCCAGTTACAAGATGAATCCTTTTTTCTTCTCTACGATGTTTACTTTTAGGGGCTTGCGGTTTTGTGGAAATAACTTTTTCTGTTTCATTTTCTTCATCATCTTCATCGGCATCAACATCATCGCCAATCAAACTGTCGAAAGATTCTTGAGTATCTGCAATATCCGAAAAATGCAAGAATGCGTCATTTTTCATTCCAACATCAATAAATGCGGCTTTAATTCCCGGCATAACTTTAGCAATTCTACCTAAATAAATATCGCCAACGTGTCGCTCGGTGTCGGGGGAATCGACAAATAACTCAGCTAACTTTCCCTCTTCGGTAATGGCAATTCTGCTACCATTTTCCGTTGTATTAATAATAATTTCTTTTTTCATTGTAAATAAACGCTTTTCTATAATTTGAATTTGAAAATTGAAAGCTTAAACTTAACAAATTCTGGTAATTTTCATTCAAAATACCTAAAATATAAAAGGTTTACAAGAAGTTACCCGATATAATAAAATGGTCAAGCGTGCTGCATCACACCATCCACTAACGGCCGTTGCTTTCTTCCGAACCTGGCGGGATTGGCTAATTTTGGGTTGTACAGTGCTTGACCAATTGTAAAATACAACTAACTTTCCCCTTACTCAAGAATATTTTTAAATCGAAAATCTCCCCGAAATTATATTTGAAGTTTTCCTATCCTGTTTCGTATTCGAAAATATTTCTCGCAGAGTTAATTCATCTTCTTTTGTTTGAATTTTCTTCCTTCTCGCGAACATTACTTTTTGAACTTTCAATGCTACTTCAATTGGAACTTCTTTCATATTATTTGCAGAAGCATAATTTGTAAATGAAGGAAGATCTTTTGTTAAAGTTCCGTACAAATAAGAACTGACGCCAATTATTTTACCAGTATAAATTGAAGTGTTGATTGCCGATTTTGTATAGTCGCCAATAAAACAACCAAGAAATTGTTCGCCGGTTTCTTCACCTCTAATTTTAATTTTGGAATAAGTATTTTTCAAATCCGAATTCGTTGTTCCTGCCCCTAAATTTATCCACGATCCAATGTATGAATTCCCTAAAAATCCGTGATGTTGTTTGTTCGAATATGAATGAATTACAGATGCTTCAATTTCTCCACCAATTTTGCAAACTTGTCCAATTGCAGTTGAATCTTTAATTGAAGCAAATTCTTTTATCATACAATTCTCACCTATAAAAACCGGACCTTCAAGAAAAACAAAAGGTTTTAGAATTGTTCCTTTTGAAATTAATATTTTCCCATTTGTTGTATCAATCTCAAACTGCTTTGGGAGTTTTACATTCTTAGCAACATAAAAATCTTTACTTTTTTTCTGTAGTCCCTTTGTTAAATATTGAAGATTATCTCCAAGAATTTCTTTATTAAAAGTTACGAGTTGCCAAATATGCTCGAATGTTTTCCAGCCAACTTGTTTTGAGGAAAGATTAAAACTTTGTAAATATTTCTCAACTATAATTGAAGTTAATATTTGCATTTGACTATGCGAAATTTTTAACTCCTTTAAATTTAGATAACCACCAATTAGCTTATTTTCATTTGTAAATAAATGAGAGGTTTTTCTTTTTAATTCTTTTTGAAAAAGATTAATCGATTCAAAATGTGGAATCAATGAAGCATTTAAAAATAAAATCTCATTTTCAGAAGTTGACAAGTGAAACTTTTCTGATTGTAAATAATTTCTGGAAAGTTTAATTACTTTATTTTTTGGAAAGCTTTTTTGAACAAGCTCAAATAAAGTTATTCCTCCGCAAAATATTTCTGAAGCATCTCTTGTTAAAGTAATTGGAAAAAGTGAATTAACTTTCTCATTTTCATAAAGTATTATTGTCATATTGATTATTCTACAGTTACACTTTTGGCTAAATTTCTTGGTTGGTCAACATTACAATTTCGAGCAAGAGCCATATAATAAGCAAGAAGTTGTAATGGAATAATATTTATTATCGGTCCGAAATAACTAAGCGTACGAGGTACTCTGATTACAAATTCTGCGAATTCATCAATTTCATGATCATCTTCATTTGCAATTGCAATAATTCTTCCGCCACGAGCTCGCACTTCCTGAATGTTGCTCATAACTTTTTCATAAAGCATATCTTTTGGTGCGATAAATACAACTGGCATTTTATTATCTATCAATGCAATTGGGCCATGTTTCATTTCTGCCGCAGGATAACCTTCAGCATGTATGTATGAAATTTCTTTCAACTTCAATGCACCCTCAAGCGCAGTTGGAAAATTTGTTCCTCTTCCCAAAAATAAAAAATGTGATGAGTCTTTAAATTCATTTACAATTTGTTTTACTTCATCAGCGGATTGCAATGCTTTTTTAATTTTATCCGGTAATGAAAGAAGTTCGGATGCGATAATTCTACCTTTATCAATTTGAAGTCCGCGCTGACGACCAAGTAATAATCCGATTAGACCAAAAACTGCAACCTGCGATGTGAATGCTTTTGTTGATGCAACTCCAATTTCCGGACCGGCATGAATATAAACTCCGGCTGCAGTTTCCCGAGCGATTGAACTTCCGACAGCATTAACAATCCCGAGTGCAGTTGCTCCTTTTCTCTTCGCTTCACGAATTGCAGCAATAGTATCAGCCGTTTCTCCACTTTGACTGACTGCGAGAATTACATCATTTTTATTAATTACAGGATCGCGATAACGAAATTCTGAAGCATATTCAACTTCGACAGGAATTCCAGCGAGTTGCTCTATTATATATTCACCAACTAATGAAGAATGCCACGAAGTTCCGCATGAAGTAATAATAATTCGATTTGTATTTTTTAATAAATCCGAAACCTGTTCAAGTCCGCCAAGTTTTGCATCACCTTCTTCAAGTAAAACTCTTCCTCTTAATGAATTAGTCAACGAATCAGGTTGTTCATAAATTTCTTTCAACATGAAGTGATCGTAACCGCTCTTTTCAATTTGTTCGAAACTTAAATCCAACTCATGAACTTGTTTTTCAATTTCTTCATCGGTAATTGTTTTTGTTATGAATGAATTATTTGAAATTTGAACAATTTCTCCATCTTCCAGATAAACAACTTTTTTTGTGTGAGAAATTAATGCAGTTGCATCGGATGCAATAAACATTTCATTTTCTCCAACACCAATCACAAGTGGACTTCCTTTTCGTGCTGCAATAATTTTATCTTTTTCTTTTGATGATATTATTAAAATTGCATATGCGCCTTCAACTTCCGTTAAAGCTAAACGAGTTGCAGTAAATAGGTCGTTTGTTTTTTCATAAAGCGAACCGATAAAATGTGAAAGTATTTCTGTATCAGTTTCAGATTGAAACGTATGTCCTTCAGCCAATAACTTTTTTTTGATTGTCTGATAATTTTCGATAATCCCATTATGAATCAGAGCGATTGTTCCATTTTGATCTTTGTGAGGATGAGCGTTTGCATCTGTCGGAGCGCCGTGTGTTGCCCATCGAGTGTGACCAATTCCAATAGTTGAAGGTGAAGAATAATTTTTTAATTCAGATTGCAGCTCAGAAACTTTCCCTGCTTTTTTTGAAACTACAATTTTTCCATTCTCGATAAGCGCAACTCCGGTTGAATCGTAACCACGATATTCAAGACGGCGAAGTCCTTCCATGAGAATTGGAAGAGATTGTTTAAAACCTATATAACCTATAATTCCGCACATAATTTTTTGTGGAGCTGATCGGAATCGAACCGACGGCCTATACGTTGCGAACGTATCGCTCTCCCAACTGAGCTACAGCCCCCGATCTTAAAATACGAAAAGTTATTTGTCATTACGAGGAGTGGATCTTTTACGACGAAGTAATCTCGTATTTCGTTGTTCCTTGGGATTGCTTCACTAAGTTTGCGATGACAGTATCTACTATCTTATCGTATAAGAAAAAACTAACATTGAATATCTCCCCAGCATTTGAGTTTGAGAATCCTCAATATAAGTATCAGTCACATTTCGGGTGATACTATCATTTTCATTTAAAATATTATTTACCGACAATCTGAATTCCCCTTTATCACCTTCTAATAATTTCTTTCCGAGTGATAAATTTAAAACTGTGTATGATTTATTATATCCAGCAGACAACCCAGTGTTTATTGTATTTGCAATATCTCCACGTAAAACCATTCCTTCCCAGAAAATCCAATTTAATCTGAAAGCAGCAAGATGATTGAAAGAATTATTTTTAACATTTTGTTGAATTGTATTTCTTGCAACACTAAAATTACCGGTATAACTTATTGTGAAGTCAAAATTTTCACTAATATTACTAGCTAATACAATTCCCTGATTAAGAGAAATATTATTTGAAGAATTTTTTGCGGAATTTATCATAGTTGGGGTATTTGAATATGATAATCCTGTATTAATATTGATTGTGCTTTTTATTGTAGTAACTGGAAATCCGAAAGTAAAAAATCCACGTACATTCCAAAACCCATCCAAATTAACTGGCTTACTAAGTTGTGTACCGCGATTCATAAGTAAATTTCCAACTTTAAATGAATCTCGATCTGCAACGTAAATTGAATTACCAATATAATTTTCTGTAAAACTGGCAGAGAGAACAACAAAATAAGTATTGGCAGTCATAAAATTTGTTTTTGATAAGCGCGCAAAAAAGTTATGGCTATATGCTTGCTGAAGATTTGGATTTCCAGTAGTTAATTGTAAAGGATTCGTATTATCTACAATTTCAAGTAATTGAGTTGCGCCGGGAGAATTTGTAGAAGTTCGATAAAAAATATTTACTCTGGAATTCTGTTCAGCATCCCAATTAAAAATTAAACTTGGCAATAAATTTTTGTATGATTTATTTATAGTTAAAATGTAAGGGAAGCTTTGCTTATTGTTATATTCTACCGATTGAAATGAAAGTTCCGAAGTAAAATTTATTTTTTGAAAATTTAATCTGTATCCAACACCTGCTCTTTGTGTAAAAATATTGTTATCAAACTTTCCAGATAAACTTGAATCAATTAAATTATATTCTTTTGAAACTTTATTATAACTATTCTTTTCATTTTCCTGTAAATTTCTTGTAATCGCAGGATAATAATTAAACTGCAACATTGAAATATCTGAAAGTGGTTCCGTGTATTGAATTCTGGAATTTAATGTATAACTATCAGTCAACGAGAAACCATCTTGGTTAATTGTATCGTTTAAAGAGGGTTGAAATGAATTTGTTGTTAATGAAGAATTAGTAGAATTTCTTTTTCGGTAATTTAAATTCGTTCCGAAATCGAGCGAAATTGACCTTCCCTGTTTTTCAAATCGATGTCGATAAATTAGATTATTAGAAAAAGTATGACCATCCGTAGATGAGTTTTCTTCAGAAAGAAGTCCATTAATATTTATATTTTCTTCGGTTCTATTTCTGGCATTAGAATTATTTGTTGAACTGTTATTTTGAAGATTTATTGTTGGAGAAATTATCAATGTATTCATCGAATCGATTGAATAAGTAAATCTTACATTCAACCGGTGATTTGAATTGTCGCTTTCTGCTTCACGTTTTTCATTATAAAAAATACTTGAGTCAGAAGTTAAAAAATATTCTCTATTTAAATTCTGCGGATTATTATTTTTTGCAAGATTCAGAAAATAACTACTTTGAACTTCCATTCCATTTTGCCATTTGTCAGAAAAATTTAAACCAAGTGAATGAGTTGTATTTAATCCTTCTTGTTGGCCAACAATATAACTCCCAGGGTTTGAACCTCCACCTCCGTACATCATTCCACCACCTCCACCAAATTGTCTACCCATTCCAATTCTGATATTTCCACCACCACCACCTCCACCACCACGCATCGTAAAACTTCCGCTTGAACCTCCACCACCACTTCCCATAACTCCGAGAATATCCTGCATTGCAAAATTTTGTTGATTGATATTGTTTGACATTCCAATCACGGACATTTGTAAACTTTCCGCAAACTTATTTGCAGAACCACTAATATTGTACAAATCGAATTCACCGTAAGCACCCGACATTTTTCCGAATTGCATATTTCTTCTATCGGGCCTCATAACAATATTCATAGTTTTAACATTCTGTCCATCATCAAAACCTGTTAATGCGGATTGATCACTTTGTTTATCAAATACCTGAATTTTATCAATTACATCGGAAGGAAGATTTCGGAGTGCAACCATTGGATCGTTTCCAAAAAATTGTTTGCCATTTACTAACACGCGTTGTACTTGCTCGCCACCAGATTTTACTGTTCCGGATTCAACTTGTAAGCCGGGCATTTTTGTGATTAGATCTTCTGCAGTCGCATCTTTATTTGTTTTAAAAAAACTTGCTTTAAATTCAGTTGTGTCCCCTTTTTGAACTGCAACAGCAGTGCGTCCTTCAACAACCATTTCGTCAACTGCAATTGGTTTCTCGGCCATTTTAATAATTCCAAGATCAAAATTTGCTTTATCAATATATTTTTTGATTATCTTTTTTTCATATCCGATAGAAGTCGCTTCAATTTTATAATTTGCAATTTTGATATTTGAGATTGCAAATGTTCCATCTAACTGACTTACTGAATAATAAATTTGTGTCGTATCAGATTCGTTAACAAATTTTACGGTTGAGTTTATTATTGGAGCGTCAGATTTGCTGTCAAGAAGTTTTCCTTTAACATTACTTAATTGACTAAAAGCTGGTGATAAATTGTTAATAAAGACAATGATTATATAGATATATCTGGTTATTTTCATTTGGTGTTAATCCTAAAATAGTTAAAAAAAATCCCCGGCTTATCCGAGGACTGTAATATAGACAGATAAAAGTGAGAAAGGTTGAAATTAAATATTAAAATAATTCATTGTCTATCAATTTATTTCCGGATTTAAAAAGTCTGTGTAAACTCCATAAACTCCTTTTACTAGACGGCACCTCAAGGCGATCAAGGAAGTCGGCGGCGACTTGGTGGCGGCGCTTGACCCCAGCGACAGCGTGGGGATCATCGACTCGCACTTCCCCGAGGCGGATTTCTTC
>SXSI01000001.1 GCA_005792285.1 Bacteroidota bacterium | reverse complement strand
TCCAGTCCTACCAAATAAAACTTTCCTGTGCCGGAGTTTAACTGATCCATTTCCATTTGTTAAATATAAACGTGAAGTCATTCCTAAACTTTTTTTATGATCGTGTCCCATTAAATATAGATCCGAGTCGGCAGCTTCTAACATTTGTTGAACTCTGTTTAAACTTCCACCAACTAACCTTGCTGCTCCCATACCGTGATGCGCCCACAAATCAATTGAAGCGTTAATTGTTTTATTCCCAACTTTCTTTTCAAATGCTAATCGCACAAAACCGCTTACGCCTAAATATTTACATCCTAAAAGTTCTGCAAGTTTTTGTGTGGTTGTAGTTCCATTTTGAAATTCCCCATAATGATTGCCTTCAATTAATCCAATTAACTTTCCTTTCATAAAGTTTAATTCCTTTGCTAATCGCAAAGTGTTTTTCATATATAAATCTTCTATTGTTTGAATTGTTGATTCGTGCAATGCCCGGTCTTGCAATAAATACCGCTCACTTGTAGAAGCCAAATCATCATAATCTCCCATCCCTAAAAAATAGCAATTCGGTTTCTTTGATGCCCATTCTAAAAATTCTATCCACTTATCAACAGCACACATTGAACTCGATCTGTGTATATCTCCAAATGGGATTAAATAAATTGTTTCATTGTAATTTGTAAAAGGTATTGTATATCTATAAGTTTCAAAAATCCCGGTCGTTTTCATTAATTACTTTTCCCATTTATATTTATTAAATTTGATAAACCAATTGGCACACTCGTAACCTTTTGAGCATAGTTTGGACACTCGGAAGTGTAACAAACACCGCCATCAGTTAAATTTTGATTACAGCTACTGCATTTGCGAACTTTAATATTAAATACTTCCGCAACCTTATTATTTTTATAATTATTACTTTTCAATTCAAAAATTCCCCGCCATCCATTAGTTATTGATTCATTAATCATTTTAATGGCAACACTAACTTCAAAGCCAGCTAATTTTGTTAATAACTTTTCTTCGCTCATATCAGTTAATCTGTGTTTGATTTGCTTTCGATGTTCTTTAAACTCATTCCAAGCATTATTAAATAAGATATTTTCTAAATGTTTAAAGTTATTAACATTAAAATTTTTAACACTCCCTTGTTTTACATTATTATCATTATTATCATTATTGTTTGTGTTCAGTTGTTGTTCAGTTGTTGTTACATTGTTGTTCAACTTACTGACACGAATATTATTTTCATTATATTTTATTATACTTATAATCGAAAATTTGTTGTTCGTTTTTAGAGTTATCAATCCCAAGTCGGACAAATATCTAATTCTTCTATAAACAGTTGATGGATTTATTTTTAAATCATTAGCAATTACATACCTTCCGGAAATAAATGATCCCCTATCAATTTCAATTTCAGCGTGGTTAAATATGAATTTTTTAGTTTTATGATTACATTTTAACAAGCAATAGATAAAAAGCTGTAACAATTCCGGATGCAAAATTAAACTATTTTCGAGCAGTTTTCTTTTTAGAAATACAAAACCATTATCCATTTTTTTTATCAGTTTAAAAATATGCCGGTATGCTAAACCTTTTCCGGCTCAAGTTTATAGGAGTTTTTGTCCGATTTTGTTGATCGCCCGGACAAGGAGTAATTAACATTTTACCCATTATGATAGCGAGTTAAATTAATTCCATTTGTGAATGATCAAATTTTTTTTCGATTGCTCGTGCCGTTTCAAACATATCTGCAGCTCTACTTCTCAAATGATTTACCGTGCTTTCTATTTCGGAATAATGATTACAGTAAAAATATCCACCATCCCCCGATCCAATCGGCTCGCCGTGTATTCTTAAATTGTGAATTACATCTCTAATTTTTGAGCCATTGCATTTATAAATTTGCTCCAAAGATTTACTTGTAACTGGATTATCCGAGTTGTGATGTTTTATACGATTTAACAGCAACAAAGTTAAATTTAAATCGTTCATAGTTACGTCCTTTTTAT
Source organism: Bacteroidota bacterium (assembly GCA_005792285.1). Lineage (GTDB taxonomy): Bacteria > Bacteroidota > Ignavibacteria > UBA10030 > UBA8401 > SXSI01. The sequence continues at coordinate 4,843 of SXSI01000001.1, read as the reverse complement.
AAATGGATTGATTGCTTCGCTAAATTTACTCCAATCGTTTATTTCTACTTCGCCAACTTTTATTTTATCCGGTTTAATAAAATTTTTATCATACTCAACTTCTATCCCATTTTGTTTCATCCAGCAAAAATTCATTTTGGGATTTTTAGTTGATGGAGTTACTCCAATTTCAACCGGCTCTTTTATGTTTATATTTTTCAATCGCGAGAAAAACGAATATGAAAACCAACCTTGCTCACTAAAAGTTATTGAGTTATGCACATCTTCATCCCAACAAAAACTGATACAAATTTTTTTAGTTTTCTGTCCCTTGTATTCATCTTCGTTTGCATAAATATTAAAAATTTTTCCAGTTAAACTTTTTAACTGTTCTCCGGTTTTTGTGTAAACAAGTTTTCCTTCTTTTGGTCGAAAGTATTTTTTACTGTGTTCCATTTATTTTTTACTCCATTTAATTTTAGTTGGTATTTCTATTTCTTTTGGTTTTATACTTGCAAATTTTCTTTTCCATAATTGATGAGCATTTACAAAACTTTTAAAGTCATTTTTTAATTCTAAATTTGTTCTGTAATAAGTTTGCAAACCTTCAATCCCGGACTTCGTACTGGCGTTTGTATGTATAATCAATGCACCCATAAGTCCCTTAATTTTTAATGCATTAACGTATGCGCTGACTTGTAAGTAATGATCATCATCAATATTTTTTCCACTCTTTAAATCAACCACGTAAAACCCTTTTTTCAATTTTAATTTCTTTGCACCGGATACCTCATACTCCCCATCTTTTTTTATTTCAATCAAATAATCTAAAGTCCCGGCATACTCATATTTTTCATTGTAGATAATTTTTTCAATTTCCAATATTTCCGGATTGACTAATTCCATCCACTTTAAAAATTTATATACTTGCAACATTTCATCTTGGTTTGGAATTAACATTCCTTCGTTGTATCCCTTTAAATCACTTAAACTTGGATCAAAATGAATTTCATATCCTTTACATAAATTTGCGCAAGCTAAATGTATTCGGCTTCCCCTGTTCGCTCCCCTGTTCATTCGTTCATCAGCAACATCGTTACCTACATCGCCACGCCACCGGTTCAAAATTGGTTTATTAGTTACATTCAGAATAGTTGTTACGCTTGGAAAATATTTTACTTCCCCTTTAATTTCCAATTTATAAAACCGATCATCAAACCAATCAATTTTAGTTATTTTAGATTTTAATTTTTTAACTAACTCCATTTAGAAAATGCTCTCCTATTCCAACCTTTTAAAAATTTATATTGAACTTCGTTAGCGCGACAAATAGTTGCGTAGTGATAAACCTGTAATTTCTCAATTTTTTTTAATAGCAATTCTGCATCACTATAATTGATTGCAGTCAAAGTTACACTCCCAATCAAACCATCAACCGGTACTCCAATTGCTTCTTGCACAATTTTACAAGCACGACTGACTCCCATATTGACGGCTATGTCAAATATTTTCCAGCGAAGTGAATCGTTTAATACTTGTTCCAGCTTCAATTTGTCGTAATAATCTTGCTTGTAAATTTCAATTGCTTCATCCTGTGTTATTTTAGTTAAATCAATTTTTGGATAAGCGCGTTGGCTAATTCCATAACGAGTAGTTCCACCGGCATCATTTGCAACCGTATGAAGTAGCGAACCACCTTCAAATTCATTAATGGTTTTTAAAATGATTTTTTTATATGATTCCATTTCAAATAAATTTTCATTGATAAAATTTTGAAGTAACAAAGTAACAGCGCAGATTGCCACGATTTTGATCCTGTAATTCTTTTTAAACCATTGTCTTCGAGTTCGCATATATATATTCCAAATGCTTTTTGAATTGTTATTAAGGTCATAATTGCTCCTCACGATCCACTTCATAACAAAGATGATTGAAATAAGTTATGTCCGCTCCACATTCTAAACATCGATCCATTCTGTCCAGTTCTTCACTACAAGCTGGACACGGTCTTGAATTTTCTTCTATTATTTTAAATGAATCAATATTTTTATTCTCGCCGTTCATAATTTTTTTTAAAATTGAATTAAACATTTTAACTCCTTTTTTATTTATGGTTTAAAAAATTTATTTTTAATTTATAACCTTCATCAACAAAATTACATTCAACAAATAATCGTTCTTCTTCGTAAGTTGTTGGAGCATTTTTACCTTCCAACCAATTGTAAATAGTAGTGACACGAACGCCCAAACGCGAAGCCAAATATTCAAGTGAATAACTTCTATTTGCAGTCATCAACTTTTGTACCGCTTGTCTATAAATATCGTGGCGTGTGCCGTCCCTATGCGCTCGAATCATTTGAGTTACTAAATTAGTTTTTCCCATACCAATTTATTGGTTTGATAAATTTTTTTAAACTTATTAAATTGGTATGAATGAAATCAGAAAAAAGAAATAACATCCCCAGCGCAAAATGTGGAGTTGAAATATTCAACCCAACATTTGTATTATGTAGGACAGTAAAATTTAAAACAGGATTTTTTAGAACTGTAAAATTTTTTTCTTTGCTAAAATCTGAAAAAAATAAAGTAAACTTTTTAAAAAAGTTATGGCGGTTGTACCTTACATATATTATGTACTTAAAACGATCTGCTTTTAAAGTTGATTGTTTTCCTATATACATTTGTTTGAATATATATTCTAAATAATTAAAAGTCAAGTACTTTTATATGTATTTTTTTTTCAGCTAATTTTGGTACAACTAACCCCATTCAATCACTAATAAAAGGAGTCCAAAATGTACTGCAAACCATTAAATGATGCCCAGTTACAAGATTTAAACTTTCAAAAGTTTGATCTTATGCCGGATCAAGTTGTTAACTTGGTTTCAAACTTTCGCACTCGGTACGGGAATACTCGGTTTATATTTTTACTGAATTGCTTTGAATCCGGGAAAACAACAACCGAAATTTCAACTGAATTTAAAGTGTCGCGCCAGCAGGTTTATAATTGGCGCAATAATTTTACAAAACGAATCCACAAGCGTACTGAACTCATTAAAAAATATTGTGATTTGATTGATGAATATAAATTTGAAAGCAATCGAATAATTATTAATTACCAACAAGACCAAGAAGCAATCCAATCAGCAAAGTAACTCCACTAACTATTCCTGTTGTTTGCCAATCAGTTACTGCTATTGTAACAGAATCTTTAATTGTAATTGTTTTAATAATTTGTTTTGGTAGGATTAAATCTAAATTCAAATCTCTATTTAATGGATTGTACTCAACTTGTAGTGAGCCACTTGGTTGTAAATAAAAAGTGGTATCAATAGGACTTAAAACAAAGTTAAGTAAATTTGCTAAACTATCTTTCTGCAAACTTATTAAACTATCAACTTTCCTTTTTATTATTGTATCAGGTTTTGCAAATACTTTTATGTATTTAATTATCGGTGCAACTTGGATTGAATCGATTACTATTAAAGTATCAATTACTCGGATTATATTATTTTGTTTTTGTATTGGGAACCTATTGACAAGCAAATAAACTATTCCAAAGATTAAAAATAATACTATTACAACTTTGCTCATTATTCTTCAAATTTCTTTTGATAAATTTTCATTCCAACAAGTGTAACAATTAATCCACATAACTCAACACTTGGTTGCCAGTCCCCTTTTGTAACTACTGAAAATATCCAAACAAAACAAGTTGTAAAAATTACAAGTAAATTAATTAAACGAATTGATGAGAAGTTTCCGTTGTCTTCTTTAAAAAATTGACTAATCATATCTGCGTGGCATAATTTTATAAATCAAAAATAAACAAGAAATAAATCCAATTAAAATACCCACCACAAATAAAAGAAATTCAAACATTATTTTTTAGTAAATAAATAAGTGAATACTCCAGCAATTGTAGTTCCAATTCCGATTACATAATTTTGCCACATTTCCAATTTACGAACTCTTCCATTTTGCTGTTTAACTTTTTCATAAAGTTCATCTAACTTTACAGATTGATTTTCATTTTGCTGTTTTATTAATGCAATATCAACTTGCATTTTACTAAAACAGTCCAAAAGTTTTTCGCTGATGTTTGGTTTCATTTATTTTAATTATTTAGCTTCTAATGCTTCGACTTTTGCAGATAATTCTTTTACACTTGCGACTAAATACATTATTAAATCGTGCGGCGTATAGTTTAAAAGTTTTTCGTGAATTATTTCTTTCACTTCATCAACTTTTTCAGTTATAATCTCCCCATTTTCATTTTTTACTTCTTCAACAGCTTTTGTAATTACTTTTTCTAAATTTCCACCAACATTAACTGCATTTGGAAAAACTTCAGCATATTCATCTGCAATAAATGAATTATATCTAATATCTTTTAATTCTTTATGTTCATCTAAATATTCCTGTGTGTAATTATATTCAACAGGATTTAATTGATTAATTTTTTCCAAACCATTCACAATGGAAACAATATTTTGTTTAATTCTTTTGTCTGAAGTATTAGTCCAAGCTGTTCCTGTTGACAAACCAGCCGTTCCAACTACATCTAATTTATGACTTGGTGAAGAAGTCCCAATACCAACTTTTCCTGAACTGTTAGCGTGTAATACAATTGTACTTGCATCAATATTAAGTGGAGCATATCCTCCTGTACTACGGTTGTATGCAAACAAATCTACACCATTCGGAGTACCACTATTTGGATTGACTTCAAGACCTTGAACACCACTATTTGAAACAACAAATTTCACACTCGGACTTGTTGTACCAATACCAACATTGCCGCCATTTTGAAATGTTACTCTATCAGACGTACCATCCCACAAAGTCAAATCATTGCTACTAC
>SXSI01000018.1 GCA_005792285.1 Bacteroidota bacterium | reverse complement strand
TTTGTTAATGAAGGGAAAAGATGGATCATTTCCAGCAGGGACACAATCAAGAGCAATGACTCTTGGTGAAACCGAAGTTATCGTTCAATAATTATTATCCGTTATTCTATAAGCCCGCTTAAGCGGGCTTATTATATAAAAAGTGTAAATTTATTTTACTTCAACTGCATTTATATAAAATAAAATATCACTAACAATAAATTCTTCTTTTGGTATTTCGCTGTATAAAATTTTTTGCCATTCGTTTGTTGGATTAATTACTTTATTTTTACTCAACTTCCCTATTTTAACAGGCATCAAAAAAAAATCAACATCCGTTACCCAACGAACTTCCGTTCCCTTTTCTGTAAATTTATATTCAAAAGTAGGAATGTTTTTGAATCGTAGATATTGATCGAATATCGACGTAAAATCTTTTCCAGTTTTTGTATTAAAATATTTAATAACATCTTCTGTCCAAATATTTTTGTATTTAAAAGTTTGTGCATAATCAAAAATTAATTTCCACCATAAGTCATCATCATTTACAATATTTCGCAAAGTGTGTAAAAATAATGCACCTTTAAAATATTGATCATTACCGGGCCAAACATTTACACCTTTTGGACCGATTATTGGTTCTAAATTTTTAACTTTTGGTTTATAACTATTTACATATTTCAATGCATCTACATAACCAAACATACATTCGACATAAACAACTTCACTGTAAGTACACCAACCTTCTTGAATCCACGCATCCGAAATATCATTTGCAGTTACACTATTTCCAAACCACTCATGACCACTTTCATGAATTATTATGTAATCGAATTTTGTACTTATGCCAACGCCGGTCCAATCTTTATTGTAATATCCATTTTTAAATAAATTTCCGTAAGTGACTGCACTTTGATGCTCCATTCCTGTATATGGTGCCTCAATAAGTTTATAACCATCTTTTGGAAATGGATAATCGCCGAAATATTTTTCAAAACATGCGAGCATTGGTTTTGCTTGAGCAAATTGATTTTTTGCCCGCTCTAAATTATACGACATCACATAATAATCCATAGTTACATCATCCAGCGATTCACTGAAATGAACATACTTTCCAATATTTAGTGAAACAGAATAATTATTAATCGGATAATTTATTTTCCAAACAAAACGAGCGTAACCATCACCGAGAATTGTTTTTGAAATAAATCTTCCATTAGAAACATCAACAAGATCCTCTGGAACTTCAACTGACATCATCATACTATCAACCTCATCCGGTTGCTGATCTTTATTTGGCCACCAAACACTCGCACCAATATTTTGACAAGCGGTATTAATCCAATGATTTCCAAGTGAATCTTGTTTGAAAGTTATTCCGCCAAATCTTCCTTTTTCAAGAGTTATTCCAGAATAATAAAATTCAATTTCTTGCAAACTTCCCTTTTTTAATTCTGAAGGAAAATCTATAAATACTGCATTATAAATTCTTTCATATAAAAGTTTTTTATTTTTCCAAATTATTGAATCGATCGAAAGATGATCGTATAAATCAATTTGAATTCGATTATCATCCTTTAACATTTTCCATTTTATAATATTACTTCCGGAAATATATTTTTTTTCAGGATCAACTCTAACTTTAAGATGATAATAAGTTAAATCATTGTTCGATCGAAACGGTCCGTACGAACCTCTTAAAGTATCAGCAAGTGTAAATATTTTTTGCTGTGAATAAAGTGAAATTAAACTAATTAAAATTAAAAGAACTAATTTTTTCATAAAATCGGTTCAAATCGAGCTTGAAAGAATCGAAGATATTTTGGTTCATAAACCATTTTCAATCCTTTAACTTCATTTCGTCGTTGATAAACTTCGTAAATGGACTCAACAAGAACATCGCAATGTGCTTGAGTATAAACTCTGCGTGGGAAAGTTAGTCGAACTAATTCAAGTTTCGGTAAAAAATTTTCTCCGGTATCTTTGTTTCTTCCTGCCGAGACTATTCCTCTTTCCATCGCTCTAATTCCAGATTCAAGATATAATTCTGCTGCTAAAGTTTGTGCGGGAAACTGAAGTTGATTTAAATGTGGAAGAAATTTTTTTGCATCTAAAAATACTGCATGTCCACCAATTGGTTGAACGATTGGTATTTCGAGTTCAATTAATTTATTTCCAACATATTCAACTTGTCCAATTCTTGCTTTCATATGATCTTCGCTAACAGCTTCATCAATTCCGCGAGACATTGCTTCCATATCTCTTCCGGCAAGTCCGCCATAAGTGTGAAGTCCTTCATAAATAACAACCATATTTCTTGCCTCTTCAAAAATTTCAAAATCGTTTAATGCCAAAAATCCGCCGATATTTACAAGCAAATCTTTTTTACCGCTCATTGTGCAGCCATCTGTGTACGAACACATTTCTTTTAAAATTTCTGCTAAAGATTTATTTTTAAATTCTTCTTCACGGATTTTTATGAAATATGCATTTTCAATTGCGCGTGTTGCATCGAGTAAAACTTTGATTTTATTTTTTGAAGCTAATTTTCTTACTTCACGAAGATTTGAAATCGCGATTGGTTGTCCACCGGCCATATTAACTGTAGCAGCAACTGAGATGTATGGAATTTTTTCAGCACCGACTTTATTAATTAAAGAATCTAATTTTTTTAAATCTACATTCCCTTTAAATGGATTAAGATTTTGGGAATCATGTGCATCGTCAATTATTACATCAACAAAAGTTGCACCGGAAAGTTCCTGATGAAGCCGCGTTGTTGTGAAATACATATTTCCTGGAACATAATCACCATTTTTAATTAATATTTTGGAAATTATATTTTCGGCACCTCTTCCCTGATGAGTTGGAATTAAATATTTATAACCATAAAATTTTTGAACATTTTTTTCGAGATTATAAAAATTTTCGCTTCCCGCATAAGATTCATCACCGATCATCATTCCTGCCCATTGATCTTGGCTCATCGCATTTGTTCCGCTATCGGTAAGTAAATCGATATAGACATCTTTTGATTTTAAAAGGAATGTATTATATCCGGATTCACTAATCGCTATGACTCGTTCCTCTCGCGAAGTCATTCGGAGAGGTTCAACCATTTTTATTTTAAATGGTTCAGCCCACGAACGTTTTTTTAAATCCATTAAAATTTAATTTAATGAAACGCAATATCTAGAATAAATTCCATCTAAAAATGTATTGATTGCTTTGCAAGATGATTCTGCTGCAGCAACTGCTTTCGATTCTAATTCCGGAGTGTAAACATTTTCACGTAAAATATTTCTTTCAATTACAGAATGCTCAATGTCTGTTTCTTGATGAAGTGTAAAATATTTCAAACCATCAGTTGTTGAAACTCCATAATAATTTTTTAAGCCATCAATTTTTACTTTTGCAACTTCCGGGATTTGTGATTCGTAAGCATACAATGCTGCGACACCTTCTTGAAAAGTCCCGTTACGTGTTATTCTTTTAAATTCATTTAGTGTAGTCTGTGTTTCCGGAAATATTTTTGTACTTCTTGCATCTTCTAAAGTAACGCCAAGTGCGTTACAGAATTTTATCCACAAAGTTGGATGATTCTCAGTTCCTTTTTCTTCTTCAATTAAATTTTCTAATAATTCCTGTCGAATTGAAAGATGTGGAGTGTTTGAATGTGTCGCACTAATGTAAGTTGGAAATTCCATCATGAAATGATAGTACTGCTTTGCATATTCCTGCAATGCTTCTTTTGAAAGTTTTCCCTCGTTCCATGTTTTATAAAAAGGATGATTGAGCATTTTATTTTGCTCAATTGTTAAATCTAATTTTTGTAAAAATGTTGCTTTCATTTTAGGCTCCTTATTTAATTTTTAAATTTGTTATTTACAATTTATTAAGTTTTTCAATCAAGATAAAGTAAATATTTGTTTCTCGTGATATTAAATTTATACAATTCTTTTTTCCATAAACTACTAATTGCAATATAAGAATTTCCCTTTATTGTTTCTTCACGAATTATTGAATTTCCTGCAAGTTGATCGAATCTGCGTTGCGAAAATTTGAGTTGTTGGGGATACAATTTTTGTAGTGCTGTTAAAATTGCAATTCCAGTTTTTACAGGTTGAAATAAATTTCTTTCATTTACTTTGATAAATACACCATTACAGATTTCGTTAACATATTTTGGATTTGAGGCAACTCCAGGAATATCAATTGGAGTAAAAGTTTTTGGCTGAAATACAACTCCAGGAATTTTATAAGAATTTAATTCGCTTGAAAGTTGATCTCCATTTATCCAAGGCGAACCAATTATTTCAAATGGATTTTCAGTTCCTCTACCTTCACTTACATTTGTTCCTTCAATTAAACAAAGTCCCGGATATAATGTCGCAGTTTTTAATGACTTCATATTTGGAGAAGGTGAAATCCATTTTAATGAAGTTTGATCTATCCACATTGACCGACGCCATCCATCAAATTTTATAATTTTCAAATCTACTTTTAATTTATCTTTCAACCAGCCAGAATTATTCGCAAGTGATGCAAGTTCACCAAATGTCATTCCATGTTGAATTGGAATTGGCAACCAACCAACAAATGATTTTAAAGAATCTGTCCGAATCGGCCCATCAACAACAGTTCCACGAATTGGATTTGGTCGATCTAAAATAATAAATGGAATTCCCTTTTCAGCTGCAGCTTCCATTGATAAAATCATTGTACTTAGATAAGTATAAAATCTCGTACCAACATCTTGAATATCAAATAATAAAATTTCAACGTCCGCCAACATTTCTTGAGTTGGTTTATTTCTACTTCCGTAAAGTGAATAAATTGGAATTCCGGTTTTTTCATCAATTGTATCTTGTATTTTAGCGCCATCAGATTCCGCGCCACGAATTCCATGTTCAGGACCGAATAACACGACAACTTTTATTTCCGGATCATTACTTAATGCATCAATTAAATGTTTGCCATTACTTAATATGGCTGTGTGGTTTGTAACGATTCCAATTTTTTTTCCGGCGATTAAAGATTTTTCTTCATTTACAATTTTATCAGCACCAAGAATTATTTGTGAAGGTTGACTAATTAAAACTGAACTGTAATAAAAAATTAAAAGTAAATATTTTAATTTCATTTATTTTTTTATTTGAACTTTCGCACCATTTATTATTTCTTCAACTACATTCGGATCAAGAAGTGTAGAAATATCTCCCAAATTAGTTGCATCCCCTTCTCCAATTTTTCTAAGAATGCGACGCATTATTTTACCTGATCTTGTTTTTGGAAGTCCACTTACTAATTGAATTAAATCTGGTTTTGCAAATGCACCAATTTCTTTTAAGATGGTATTTTTAATTTCATTTTCAATATTTTTCTTTTCCTCATCTGTAAGTTTTTCACAAGTTACAAATGCATAGATTCCCTGTCCTTTTATTTCGTGTGGATAACCAACAACTGCCGATTCGTGAACTTTTGGATGTTGATTAATTGCATCTTCAACTTCTGCCGTTCCAATTCTATGTCCAGAAACATTTATAACATCATCAACGCGACCGAGAATTCTGTAATAACCTTCTTCATCACGTTTTGCGCCATCTCCTGTAAAATACAATCCTTTATAAGTTGCAAAATAAGTATTAAAACATCTTTGATGGTCACCATAAGTTGTACGCAAAATTCCTGGCCATGGATATTTTATACAAAGATTTCCTTTTACATTATTTCCTTCTAAAATTTTTCCATCGGGATCAACTATTACTGGCTGAATTCCCGGTAAAGGTAAAGTTGCAAATGAAGGTTTCGTTGGTGTAATTCCTGCAAGTGGAGAAATTAAAATTCCACCAGTTTCTGTTTGCCACCACGTATCAACAATCGGACAATTCCCTTTTCCAACTAAATCGTGATACCACTTCCAAGCTTCTTCGTTAATTGGTTCACCAACAGTTCCCAAAACTTTCAAAGAATCAAGTTTGTGTTTTGTAACCCACTCACTCCCTTGTGCTATTAACGCTCGAATTGCAGTTGGCGCAGTATAAAATTGTGTTACTTTATATTTGTCAATTGTTTCCCAAAATCTTCCAGCATCGGGAAAAGTTGGAATTCCTTCATACATAACAGATGTTGCTCCGGTTAAAAGTGGACCGTAAACAATATAAGTATGTCCAGTTACCCAACCGATATCTGCAGTACACCAAAAAATATCTCCTTCGTTGTATTGAAAAACATTTTTAAAAGTATATTCAGCATAAACCATATAACCGGCAACTGTGTGCAAAACACCTTTTGGTTTTCCCGTTGAGCCCGACGTGTAAAGAATAAATAAAGTATCTTCAGAATCCATAACTTCAGCTTTATTTTCTAAACTCACATCTTTAATTAAATCATGCCACCAAATATCTCGAGGAGATTCAAAATTTATTTTTTCTTCTGTGTGTTTAAGTACGATTGAATTTTTAATTGTCGGACAAGTTTTGAGCGCGTCATCAACTATTGATTTTAGACAAATTCTTTTTGCTCCTCTATTTACACCATCAGAAGTAATTACAATATTTGATTGAGCGTCATTAATTCTATCGGAAAGCGAGTTCGCAGAAAATCCGGCAAACACAACTGAATGAATCGCACCAATTCTTGCACAAGCTAGTACTGCAATCGGAAGTTCGATTACCATTGGAAGGTAAATTGCAATTCGATCTCCTTTTTTTGCACCAATTTTTTTTAATGCATTTGCAAATTGTTTTACTTTTTGGAATAACTCGCCGTAAGTTATTTTAATTTCTTTTTGTTTCGGATCATTCGGTTCCCAAATAATAGCAATTTGATTTTCACGCTGAGGAAGATTTCTTTCAAAAATATTTTCAGTGATATTTAATTTTGCGTTTACGAACCATTTTACATTCGGCGCATCTTTACCTCCAAAATACCAATCGACAACACTATCCCATTTTTTGTGCCACAGATGACTTTCTGCAATCGATCCCCAAAATTTTTTCGGATCATTTACACTTTCATCATACTTCTGAAAATATTCTTTTAGAGTCAAAATTTTATTTGTCATAAATTCTACATATAAAATATATAAATTTTTACTTCAACTGAAAGTAAACTTTTGCAATTCCCCAAGCGGCAATTGTCATTCCGTCCCATATTTCTCCTGAACTTATTAGTTGATTAATTTCATCTGGATAATAAAAATGAACTTCAAGCTCTTCGGTATCATCTGATTCTAAAAACGAATCAGAAAGTTTAGTCCCCATAAAGACATTACAAATTTCATCTGTAACTCCATTGAATGGATTAAATTCCCCAATTTTAGTTAATTGCCCAGATTTGAATTTTGTTTCTTCTTGTAATTCTAAATCGGCAGTTTCAATAAAAGTGTGATCATCTTTAACACCTCCGCAGGGAAATTCGATACTAAACTTTTTGTTGAGATAACGATACTGTTTAACAAGAATTATTTTTCCATCGTTATTAACAGGAATTATTAAACTTGAACCATTTGTATGAACGTAATGATATTCCGGAGTTTTTAAATTATCGTTTCCAACTCCATTGAAACGATCTACAAAATAGGACCACCAATTATTCCTGTGAAGAATCTCTGTTGAGAGTTTTTTCCAGGAAGATTTCATTAAATATTTAAATTAATTCGCTCTCTGCAAAAAAGAAATTAACTTCATGTTTTCCATTTTCAACAGAATCAGAACCGTGAACAATATTTTCACCTTTGTTGTCTGCAAATAATTTTCGGATTGTTCCATCAGCTGCATCTTTTGGATCTGTCGCTCCAATTAAAGTTCTGTAATCTGAAATTGCATTTTCTTTTTCAAGTGCAACTGGCACGCAAGATCCGGAAGTCATAAATTCTACAAGTCCGTCGTAAAATGGACGCCCTTTATGAACTCCATAAAATGCGCCAGCTTCTTCTTTAGTAAGACGAATTTGTTTTAATCCTAAAACTTTAAATCCTGCTTTTTGGAGTCTTGATAAAACTTCTCCCTGCAGATTTTTTCTTACACAATCTGGTTTCATAATACATAATGTTCGTTCAATTGCCACAGTAGCTCCTTAGTTCTTTTTTAGTTTTGAAATTTTTAGTGATTTACTTTTTGTTTTTATTTTAATTTTATGCTTTCCGTTTTTTATTTTTCTTTTTTCAGAAAGAACTTGTTTCATTGTTTCACCAATCATGGCGGGACTATTGCAAACAACAATTCCTGCTTCTTCCATTATTCGAATTTTTTCAACAGCAGTTCCTTTTCCACCGGAAATAATTGCACCAGCGTGTCCCATTCTTCTTCCTGGAGGTGCAGTTTGTCCGGCAATAAATCCAACTACAGGTTTTTTAACAAACTTTTTAATATATGCTGCAGCTTCTTCTTCGGCAGATCCACCAATTTCTCCAATCATAACAATTGCTTCAGTTGTTGGATCTTCATTAAATAATTTAATTGCATCTATAAATTGAGTTCCAATAATTGGATCGCCACCAATTCCAATACAAGTTGATTGTCCAATTCCTCTTTCAGTAAGTTGCCAAACAGCTTCGTAAGTTAAAGTTCCACTTCGCGATACAACTCCGACATTTCCTTTTTTATGAATAAATGCTGGCATAATTCCAACTTTACATTCTCCGGGAGTAATTATTCCGGGACAATTTGGACCGATCAACACGCTTCCACTTTGTTTAACATATTTTATTAAACTCAACATATCTTTTGTTGGAATTCCTTCGGTGATGCAAATAATTAATTTAATTCCAGAATTAACTGCTTCTAAAATTGCATCGGATGCAAAAGCTGCAGGAACAAAAATTACTGAAGCATTTGCTTTTGTTTTTGCAACTGCATCTTCAATTGTGTTGAAAACTTCGACTGGCCTTTGAAAAGAATCTTTTTCATTTCCTTTGTAAAAAGTATTTCCTCTTCCTGGAGTTACACCAGCTACAACATTTGTTCCGTATAATAACATTTGTGAACAGTGATACGTTCCTTCACTTCCAGTTATTCCTTGAACTAAAACTCTTGATTTTTTATTTACTAAAATGCTCATATTATTTTTTATTAATTAATTTATTGTTCGCAAACATCTGCAATTTTGAGAAGTGTTAGTTCATCAAAATGTTTACCAATAAGTTGCAATCCAATTGGTAAATTATTTTTATCTTTTCCTGCAGGAATACTTATTCCGGGCAAACCTGCAATATTAACTGAAACTGTATAAATATCACTTAAATACATTTGAAGTGGATCGTTTATTTTCTCACCAATTGAAAATGCTGTTGTCGGTGAAATCGGAGTTAACAAGCAATCTACTTTTTTGAAAACATCAAGAAAATCATTTTGAATTAACCGACGAACTTGCTGTGCTTTTTTATAATAAGCATCATAATAACCGGCAGACAAAACATAAGTTCCCAACATTATTCTTCTTTTAACTTCTCTTCCAAATCCTTCGCTTCTTGAATTAGCAAACATATTTTCCATTGAATCATTTTTCTCTGAACGAAAACCATATCTCGCACCATCGTATCTCGCTAAATTTGATGAAGCTTCTGCAGTTGTTAAAATGTAATAAGTTGGAATTGTATATTCAGTATGCGGAAGTGAAACTTCAACAAAAGTTACTCCTTTGGATTTTAGAAATTCAATTTTCGAATTAATACAATTTTTAATTTCCGGATTTAATGACTCTTCAAAATATTCTTTTGGCAATCCAATTTTTAATCCTTTTAAATCTCCATTCATTCTATTTAAATATTTTGGAACAGGAATTGTTGAAGAAGTTGAATCAAGTGGATCATGTCCGGCAATCACTTCGAGAATTCTTGCAGCATCTCGCGCGTTATTTGTGAACGTTCCGATTTGATCAAATGAAGAAGCAAAAGCGACAAGTCCAAATCGAGAGACACGACCGTAAGTTGGCTTTAATCCAACTATTCCGCAAAACCCTGCAGGTTGTCGAATTGAACCTCCTGTGTCAGTTCCGAGCGAACCTAGCGAGCATTTTGAAGCAACTGCAACTGCTGAGCCACTACTCGAACCTCCGGGAACTTTTGATTCGTCCAAAGGATGAAGTGTTGGACCAAATGCAGAATTTTCGCCAGATGAACCCATTGCAAATTCATCGCAATTTGTCTTTCCAATTAAAATAGCGTCTGCTTCTTTTAATCTTTTAATTACTGTTGCGTCGTACAAGGAATCAAATTTTTCCAGAATTTTTGATGAGCAAGTTAATTTTTTCCCTTTAATCGAAATTATATCTTTAACTGCAATTACAAAACCTGCAAGTGAGTTTTCTTTTTTCTCTTTAATTTTTTTATCAATTATTTTTGCAGATGAAATTGTTTCTTCTTTGAAAACTTCGAGAAATGCATTTAAAGATTTTCTCTTGGAAATATTTTCCAAATATTCAGTTACTAAATTGCTAACCGAATTCTCATTTTTATCTTTTTGATTTAAAAATGAATCGTAGGATAATAAAGTTTCGGGATTCATTCTGAAGGAGGATTTTCTTTATTTTTTGTTGTATCTAAATTTTCAGTTGGTTTATTTTCGCTGTGAGATTTGATTTCATTTTCGACATCTGAGAATGCTCGTTTTGCCTGAGAAATAAGTTTCCCAAGTGTACGTGCTATTTCCGGAATTTTATGCGGACCAAAAAAAACAATCACAATTAAAAAAATAAAAACTAATTCACTAAAACCAATATTGTCGAGCATTAACAGCTATAAATTTATTTAGTTTTTCCTTGGCTATCGTTCTTTTTATCATCTAAAGAATCAGCATCATCACCTTTTAGTGCTCGCTTGAATTCTTTTATTCCTTTTCCTAAACCTTGTGCAAAGTCTGGAATTTTTTTTGCACCAAATAAAACTAACACAAGCGCTACTATTAAAACAATTTCCCACGTTCCTAAATTTGGCATTTTATGCTCCTTTTAATTTTTTATGATTGAAAAATAAAACTTTCTACAATTGAATTAAAAACTTTTAAACCATCTGTCGAACCTAAAATTGATCGAACCGCTCTTTCAGGATGAGGCATCATTCCTAAAACATTTCTTTCTTTATTAATAATTCCTGCAATATTTTGAATTGCTCCATTTGGATTTGAATCGTCTGTAACTTCACCATTTTTATTACAATATTGAAATACAATCTGATCATTCTCTTTTAAAGATTTAAGTGTCTCTTCATCTGCAAAATAATTTCCATCTCCGTGTGCAATTGGAATTTTTAAAACTTCATCTTCTAAACATTCAGAAGTGAATGGGGTATTTTTTGTAACAACTTTAAGATTAACAAAGTCACAAATAAATTTCAAAGATTTATTTCTCATTAAAACTCCCGGCAATAATCCACACTCGGTAAGAATTTGAAATCCATTACAAAGACCAATTACCAATCCACCATTTTTTGCAAATTTTACAACTTCTTGCATAACCGGAGAGAATCGAGCAATTGCTCCAGTTCGTAAATAATCGCCATAAGAAAATCCACCAGGAAGAATTATTACATCAACAGCTCCAAGTGTGGAATCTTTATGCCAAATGTATTTTACATTTTGTTGAAGAATTTCATCTGCAACTCGATAAGCATCGAAATCGCAATTCGAACCAGGAAAAACTACAACTCCAAAATTTATTTTAGAATTCATTAATTTTGATTTAGTTGTTCAACTTGATAATTAAAATCTTCCATTACAGGATTTGCAAGTAATTTTTCACAAATAGTTTTTACAGCATTTTCAGCATTTATTTGTGTTTCAGCGGAAAGTGAAAAAGTAATTTTTTTTCCAACACGAACTTTATTTATTCCATTATCACCAAATGTACGAATTGCTTGTTCAACTGCTTTTCCTTGAACATCTAAAATTGTTTCGCGAAGCATAATTTCTATTGTGGCTTTGTAATTCATAGTTAAATATCTAAACTGGAAATATCTTCTTCTGGTTTACTTTCAAATTGTTGATTTTTATACATAACAATTAAATGTCGAACTAATCCTGTAAGAATAACAAAAAGTAAAATGTAAAAAGCTCCACTTCCTTTCGTAAAAATAATAATCGTTATTCCAGCTAAAAATCCAATAATTTTTAAAGGATGTTTTCGAATATCACTTCTAGTAAATTTTGGTAACGTTTCGTAACGGACTTTGCTAACCATTAAAAGTGAGGTCATTATTATAAGTGGAATTAAAAAATTTTCTGCTGTTGGATTAAGAATATTACCTTCAAGAAAATTTAGAATAAAAGTAATTATAAATAATGCGCCGAAAGGTATTGCTAAACCGGTAAAATAATCTTTATCAAAACCGACAAGTTGCACATTAAATCTTGCCAACCGAATTCCACCCATCACCATCAATAATGAACTGATAATTACTCCAGAAACTTCAAACTGAAATAAACTTAATTGATAAACTAGAAATGCCGGAGCGACACCGAATGAAACAATATCGCTGAGTGAATCTATCTGGACACCAAACTCACTTGAAGTTTTTGTTAACCGAGCCATTGCTCCATCAAGTGAATCAAAAATTGCTGCTGCAATTATAAACCAACAAGCCATCGCAAATTCTTTTTCACTGGATTTTGTGATTGAAAGAAATCCACAAAACATATTTAGAATTGTAAATAAACTTGGAACTACTGCTCTTGTTATTTTCATTTTAATTAAAATTCTGCAAGTATAGTTTCGCCTGCAACTGTTTTTTCATTCATTTTAACGTTAATCTTTGCTGTAGCTGGAAGATAAACATCGACTCGCGAACCAAACTGAATCATTCCGAATCTTGTTCCGGCTTTAACTGAATCGCCAACCTTTAAAGTGCAAATAATTCTTCGCGCAACAAATCCGGCAATTTGTTTAAAAAAAACTTTGCCAAATTTGTTTTCAATTCCAATGTGCGTTTGCTCATTTTTCAGTGACGCTTTATCTTCGAACGCAGCAAAATATTCACCTAAAACATACTGATAATACGCTACATTTCCATCAATGGGATTTCGATTTACATGAACATTTAAAGGGGACATAAAAATGCTAATCATTACTGAATTACCTTTAATAAATTTTTCCTCTTCAATCTGTTCAATTTTAATAACCTCACCATCTGCCGGCGAAATAATATATTTTTCTCCAATTGGAGAAGTTCTTGCAGGATCACGAAAGAAATTTAGTGTGAAAAGAAAAAATAATAATACGAAAATTGAGATTATTATTTTAGAAAGCTGATTATCAATAAAATACCAACTTACCAATGTGATTATTGTAAGGATTAAAGTAATTTTAACAAACGTAGAAATGCCGTATTCAGTTATCATTTAGACTGCAAAGTTATTAAACTAATAAAGGATAATCAAGAAAGAGATTTATTTAATGTTCGTTGCATTTAAGTGATTGATTGAGTAAATTTGCACCGTGCAAATGAAAATAAAAAAGAGAAAACCTAAAAATATTCTAACTAATCAAATTTTAACTAAAGCTACTTGTTCACAATCCCGTCAGAAAACGGGATTTTTTATTTAATGACTATTAAACAATTACTTTTTGAACTCGAAAAATGGATTCCCACTCAAATAGCTTGGTCAAAAGATAATGTAGGAATTCAAGTTGGTGAAGTTGAGTCAAAAATTCAAAACATTTTATTGGCTCTCGATCTTAATTTAGAAATTATTGAAGAAGCAAAAAGTAAATCAGCAAATTTAATAATTACACACCATCCGCTTTTTTTTAATCCAGCGAGATCAATTACCTCAAACACACTTCAAGGGAAACTCACAATTGAGCTATTAAAAAATAATATTTCTTGTTATGCCGCTCATACAAATCTCGATAGTGTTAATGGTGGCGTTAATACAACACTTGCAAATTTACTTGACTTAAAAGAAATTAAAATTTTAGCTCCTCTTCAAGATTCACTTTGCAAATTTATTGTTTTCGTTCCTGAAAAAAATGTTGAACAAGTTGCTGAAGCAATTCATTCTGTTGGTGGAGGAATGTTTTTGAAATATGACAAGTGTAGTTTTCGAACAAAAGGAACTGGAACTTTTCGTGGCTCATCCGATTCGAAACCGGCAATTGGTAAACCAATGAAACTTGAATATGCTAAAGAAATTAAAATTGAAATTTTAACTGAACAATGGAAAATTTCTGAAATTATTAAAGCTGTTCATGAAAATCATCCGTATGAAGAAATTGCTTACGATATAATTTCATTAAATAATACTCATCACAATTTTGGACTCGGTGCTTACGGTTCTTTAAAAAAGAAAATGAAAAGTATTGAATTTCTAAAATTTGTTAAAAATAAACTCAAAGTTTCAGCAATTCGTTATTCAGGAAATATTTCTTCAGTTTCTAAAGTTGCAGTTTGTGGTGGATCGGGTTCGAAATATTTGCTTAATGCAATTCAAAAAGGAGCAGACGCATTTATTACTTCAGATATTTCATATCATATATTTCAGGAATATTCTGAAAAAATACTTTTAATTGATGCCGGACATTATGAAACCGAGCATCACGTACTTCCTTCTTTACAAAAAAATCTTGAAAAAATAATTTATAACCATAAAGAAACATCAAAAGTCCATATCAGTCACAAAATGAAAAATCCAGTTTCATACTTATAAAGGAGTTAAAATTGAAAGATACATTAGTTATGCTTTATGCTTTACAACAAGTCGATTCAAATTTGCAAGAATTGCATGAACAAAAAGGAGATTTGCCAGCTGTCGTAAGTTCTTTGGAAGCTGATCTTACTTTATTACACAATTCAATTTCAGATAAAAAAACTGAACTTGATAATGTAAAAATTTCCCGCGAAAGATCAGATGGCGATATTATAGATTTTAAAGAAAAAATTGAAAAGTATCGTGAGCAACAATTTAGCGTTAGAAATAATAGAGAATACGATGCTCTAACAAAAGAGATTGATTACTCAACTGAACAAATAGATACTTTGGAAAGAGAATTTCTGGAGTCGGAAGGAATTATTGAAGTTATCGTTCAGGATATAGAAATTTTAAATACTAAAGTTGGTGAAGTTGAATTAAACTTGAATGATAGAAAAGCTGAATTGGAAATTCTTTCAAAAGAAACTGAACATGAAGAATTAAATTTAAACCATCAAAAAGAAAAAATTTTAGTCAGATTAGATAAAGATATTGTAGATCGATACGATCGAATCCGAATTGCAAGAAAAGGAAAAGGAATTGCACCAATCAGAAAAGATTGTTGCGGTGGTTGTAATAATCGAATTCCACCACAACATGTTATGGAAATCGGAACGAATCAAAAGCTATATTTATGCGGCCATTGTGGAAGAATTATTGTCAGCACCGAAGTTGCAGCCGAAGCAAATCAATTAAACATTTTATCGTAACTTGTAAATAAGTCGTGGTAAGGTTTGTCAGGCAATCGCTCAAACGGGCAACCGATTGAGAGGAAAGTCCGAACTCCAAAGAGAAAAGTGCTGGATAACTTCCAGGAAGTGAAAGCTTACGGATAGTGTCACAGAAAATATACCGTCTCGATTGTAAAATCGAGGTAA
>SXSI01000017.1 GCA_005792285.1 Bacteroidota bacterium | reverse complement strand
TACGATTGAAATAATTTTTGTCATTCTCATTTTGCGAATAATTAAAAGTTAAACTTGCTTTTCCTAATTATTCGCAACGAGTGTCAAAAAATCACAGTTCGATTATTTATTTCGTCAATTCAGTGGCAATCTTCATTTTACGCTTGCCACTAACGGTCCCGGTGCTTGTGGCAGGCGGGCGGTTGTAGTAAAGATAGTAAAAAGCGAGGGCAGAATAAAGCGTCTACCACTAAAAAAAGTGCCCGAGCCTAATTCCCAAACCCGCTTGCCACAGCACCGTGTTAGGCGGAGTTTTTTGTGCTCTCTATGTCCTTTATTATTTCTTCAATCTTTTGAAGTAACTGCGTGTTATCCTGCTGTGCTTTGCCTCGTTGTTCATTTGTTCCGAACTTACTTGTTAGTAAGTTTAGATTGTTGGAAAATGAGGTTTGGTAAGCATTTAGAATTGCTTGTTTTGTCATTAATTGTACTTGTAAATTGAGCGCCCGTTGAGATGCGTCTTGGGCTTCAGCAGATTTTTTCAATTCCTTTCTTGTTAGTTCAAGTTCTTCTCTTTGGAGCTGAAGTTCTTTGCGTTGCATAATAATTGTTGCGATTATTCCCGCAAAAGCAAGTCCTGAAAAAAGTGTGTTAAGAAGTCCAAAAGAATCTCCGATTTGTCCTCTGACTTCTGGATTGTAGCTCAATTTGGGTATAAAATAAAAGGCACTTATCCAGAAAGTTAAAACTACAATACTTGAAATTAAAAATGGTTTATAGTCTTTCATGTCAAAAAATTAAGCCTAACTCATTTATATGCGAAACAAACTTTCGTATATACACCCAAAAATAGGTAGATTAGCGAAGGTTTGTTTCGTTTATTTTTTATTAAAAGTACTGATGTATTTTTATAAATCATCAAAAGGGCTTTTAATATTCTGAATGTATAAATTTTTCGTAACTCCTCCATTACTTTTTTACTAAACTTAAAGTAACTACTTATATTAAGTTTGTCAACTATTAATTATCAGAATTTATTTGGAATGTACTTCGCTATAAAAGTGTTATACTTAAAGGATAAATTTTGTTAATTAGAATTGTGAATTACAGCTTGAAACTCAAAACGGATAAGTCAACTGCAACGCAATACTTCCTTCTGTTTCTTTGTCAGTTCGCCACAAATAGGATAATCGCCCGTCGTTATCTTTCCACGATAAACCAAATCCAACATCCGATTTTATAGTTTTAAAAGTTAGGGACTTAAAAAAACTTTTAGTTGGATCAAGTGTAGTTCCGGCATAATTTTTTATTTCTCCAGCATCTGCAAGTAAAATTAAATTTAAATTATTAATCCATGGAAAAAGCATATCAATTAAACTTCCTTTAATATAATATTCGGAATTAATTAATAACATTCTATTCCCATCAAATTCTTTGTACGAATATGCCGGCAGCGAATTATATCCACCTAAAAATAATTTTCTTTGCTGAATTTGATCACCATTTAATATTCCGTATCGAATTCTAAAATTAAGTTTATCGTACTTTGATAATGACTGATATCTTCTCACATCAAAAATTGTTCTTTCGAAGGAATATAACTTTTCATTTCCAATTCCACCTTTCTCGTATGAAATATGAAAATTCCAACCGGTTGCTTGAATATTATTTGAACCTGTAGTTGAAAATCCTGCATTAAAAGTTACAGATGGAATTAATCCTTCAGCAACAGTTGGGTTTTCTCTGAATTCATTTTTACCAAATAAAGCCCAATCGGAAGTTCTATTTAAAGATGAATAATTATTTTTGTGATAAGCAGAAGAGAGAAAGAAACGAATATCATTTTGTGAATAGTGATATTCTAAACCAACTGAACCTCCCTTTTTTTCAAAATAATCGAAGTAATCATCTTTTGAAAATAATGCAGAGAAAGAATTATCTTCGTCGCTGATTATCCATTCATCATCTGTATCAACAAGTGAATGGTATTCTGCCGTTAATTGAAAAATTGAATTTTGTAATAAAATATTTCTTGAAATACCAATTTCACCTTCCCATTTATGTAATCCTGTTGAATAACTAAACATCCAATGCGAAGAAAGTGGTTTTATATTATATAAATTTAATTTTTTATACTTCGCAAATCCAAGTTCAAATCTTTCAACTCGATTATAATTGATTATTAAACCATCTCTTAAATTACTGCTCGTTTTCCAATTTTGCGGAGTATAAAAATATTCCGATTCGTAATCATCCTCGTATTTTCTTTTTTTTACTTTTCTTTTATTTTTTTCTTCAACGGTTCCGCCAATTCTTCCTCTTCTTATAACTTCACCACGCAAAGTTGTAACATCTCCAGTAATTTTTCCATTTCGGCCAACATTAACATCACCTTTTAAAACTAATGCATCGCCAAGTAAAGTTCCTTCTACAAACAAATCCCCTTTTTTAACAATTATATTTCCAATTATCGTATCATTTTTTGCAATCGTAAAGGTGTGATTAAAAGTTTGCGAGATAGAATTAAAATTTGAAATGGGATCGCGAACAAATGGATATATTTCATCAAGTGGATCGCTAAAAAAATCATATTCGAAATCATCAAAAAGAAATTCGTAATACGAATCTTCTTCAACTTGAAGTGTGTCACTATTTTCCTGCGATAAAAGATTAAGAGGCAATAAAAATAGTGTTGATATCAATAACGAAAAAAGATACTTCTGCATATTTTTTAATTTTATATTAACAAATAAATATATGAAACTTTCAATAAATATCGATCACGTTGCAACAATTCGACAAGCGAGAGGTGAGAAAGATCCCGATCCTGTTGTAGCTGCATTATTGTGCGAACAAGTTGGTGCCGATGGAATTGTTTGTCATTTGCGTGAAGACCGCCGGCATATTCAAGATCGCGATGTTTTTATTTTGCGCGATAAATTGAAAACTAAACTTGATCTCGAAATGGGAGCTTCGGAAGAAATAATTAAAATTGCATTACAAGTTAAACCCGATCTTGTAACTCTTGTTCCTGAAAAAAGAGAAGAACTTACAACTGAAGGGGGATTAAATGTTGAATTACAAAGAGAGCATCTAAAAAAAACTATCGATCGTTTTCACGAACAGAATATTGCAGTAAGTTTATTTATTGAGCCGAATAAAAAAGTTATTGAAATTTCAAAATTAATTGGAAGTGATATGGTTGAGCTTCACACAGGAATTTATGCAAATGCAATTACTTCGCAAGATAAAAAAAATACTTTATCTTCAATTTCTGAAAGTGCTATTTTTGCAAATTCTCTCGGACTTCGTGTTAATGCCGGACATGGTTTGAATTACGAAAATATTTTACCAATTGTTAAATTGAAAACGATTTACGAAGTGAGTATTGGTTTCTCAATTATGAGCCGGGCAATATTTGTTGGATTGGATAAAGCTGTAAGTGAAATGCTTACAATTGTAAAGGGAATTAAAATTTAATTTTTTTACAGATTAATGTCAGCGTTGATGTTTTTTAATTTCGTCTCGAACTTTTGCAGCTTGTTCGTAATTTTCATCGTCAATAAATTTTTGGAGTTTTTTTTCTAATTGTTCCAACTCGGAAACTTTTACCGAGGGATGTTTGCTAACTACTTCTGCTTTTTCTTCTCCCTCATCGGAATCATCACCAACAACTCCTGCATCATCAAATACATCTTCTGAAACATAAATCGGAGAACCAAATCTTACAGCCAATGCAATTGCATCACTTGGCCGAGAATCAATTTCAATTATTTGAGAAAGATTTTCGATACTAATTTTTGCATAAAATGTTCCATCTCTCAATTCATTTATTATAACATCAATAATTGTCAAACTTAAATTTTCAATTATATTTCGAATCAAGTCGTGAGTTAGTGGTCGCGGCGGTTTCACTCCTTCCATTTCCATTGCAATTGAACTTGCTTCTAATGCACCAATAATTATTGGAAGTTGTCTATTTCCGTTAACTTCTTTAAGTAATAATGCGTAAGCGCCACCATGACTTGGTGTTGAGGAAAGACCTAATATTTCGACTGCGATTTTTTCCAATGAATTTCTTTTCAGTATAACATTATAAAAAAGTAGGGAATTATCAAATTAAGTTACAAGGTTATTTAAGCTTGTTTATTTCTTCAATCATTGCAGGAACAATTTCAAAAGCATCACCAATAATACCATAATCTGCAATTGAAAAAATAGGGGCGTCCTTATCTTTATTTATAGCTACAATATATTTTGAAGTTGACATCCCCGCCATATGTTGAACTGCTCCGGAAACAGCAACAGCAATATAAAGTGAAGGAGAAACTGTTTTCCCGGTTTGTCCAACTTGTTCATCGTGTGGTCTCCAACCTGCATCTACAACTGCTCGTGATGCACCAACCGCAGCCCCAAGTGTATCAGCTAATTTTTCTATCATCGCAAAATTTTCAGGGCTTTTTAATCCTCTTCCACCAGTTACAATTATATCTGCTTCTGTTACATCTTTTTTACTCGAAGATTGCTTTACCTCAGTTACTATTGTTGAAAAATTTTTTTCTTCTAACTGTGGTTTAAATTCTTCAACTGTTGCTAATTCAGTAGTTGTCTGACTTATTGTAAAAACATTTGGTCGTAGTGTAAATATTTTTTTTTCTGAAGTAATTTCTAAATCGAGAAATCCTTTTCCGGAAAATACTGGACGAGTTGCGATTATTTTTCCATCTTCAACTTTAAGTTGAGTACAATCCGATGCAACTCCGGCATTTAGTTTCGCAGATAAACATGGAGCGAGATCTTTTCCCATTGAACTTGCAGGAAGAAATATTACCGACACATTTTCTTTTTCTACTATTTGATTTACAATTGAAGTGAATGCAGAAGTTGAATAATTTTTTAATCGAGGTTCATTAACAACAATAACTTTTTTAATTCCATAATTTCCAAGTTGCGGCGCGATTGATGAAATATTTTCTCCAATCGTTAAAGCAATGACTTCGGAATTTAATTTAGCTGCAATTTTACTCGCAGCTTGGCTAACTTCGAATGCAGTTTTTTTGTAGCAATTATCTCGTTGCTCTGCAAAAACTAAAATTTTCATTTTATATTACTTTTGCTTCTTCATGCAGAAGCTTTATTAATTCAGGGACTGCTGAAATATCTGTTCCAACAATTTTTCCTTTTTGTTTTGCAGTTGGCTTTCTCATACGAAGCACATTAATTTTATTTGCGCATTGTTCAGGATTTATTTCTTCAATTGGTTTTCGTTTAGATTCCATTATTCCTTTTAATGAAGGATATCGTGGCTCGTTTAATCCCTTTTGTGCAGCAATTACAGCGGGCAATTTTGCTGATACAATTTCATGCCCACCTTCAATTTCTCTTTCTGCAATAACGCTATTTCCTTCAATCGCGAATTTTACTACAACAGAAACTGATTGCCATCCAAGAAAAGTTGCGATAAGTCCGCACATTTGCGAATTATCATAATCTATAGATTGCTTTCCGATAAAAATTATTTCAGGGGAATATGATTTTGCAAATTCAGAAATAGCAAATGCAATTGAAAATGAATCTCTACTGTAAGAATCTTTTAACAACACAGCTCTATCGCATCCCATTGCAAGTGATTTTCGTAAAGTTTCTTTGTGTGAATCTCCTCCGAGTGAAACTACAACTACTTCTCCGCCAAATTTTTCTTTTGTTTTTAAAGCTTCTTCAATCGCAAAATCATCGTATGGATTTAAGATAAAGTTAACTCCATTTACGTCGAGTGAAATATTATCACTTGCTACATTTACTTTAGTTGTAGTATCAGGAACGTGGTTAACGCAAACCAATATCTTCATTTAAAATATAATTTTAACTTTACAGCTTTTTAATATCTGTAAGAATCTGACTTGAATGGACCATCAACCGAAACGCCGATATATTTTGCTTGTTCGTCGGTTAAAACTTCAAGCTCAACTCCAAGTTTTGCAAGATGAAGTGTTGCAACTTTTTCATCAAGCTGTTTTGGAAGTGTGTAAACTTTATTTTCGTATTTGTCAGAATTATTCCACAATTCAATTTGCGCTAAAGTTTGATTTGTAAATGAATTTGACATTACAAAAGATGGATGCCCCATTGCGCAACCAAGATTTACTAATCTTCCTTCAGCTAATAAAATAATATCTTTTCCTTTAATTGTATATTTATCAACTTGTGGTTTGATTGTAACTTTTGAATTT
Organism: Bacteroidota bacterium; assembly: GCA_005792285.1. Taxonomy (GTDB): domain Bacteria; phylum Bacteroidota; class Ignavibacteria; order UBA10030; family UBA8401; genus SXSI01. Next base: position 60,974 of record SXSI01000017.1, on the reverse strand, counting down.
CCATGATTATTATTTAACCACGTTACATCAATTTCATTATCGAAGTGACCGATGTTACAAACAATTGCTTTGTCTTTCATCGCTTCAAAATGTTTTCCTGTAACAATATTTTTATTTCCTGTAGCAGTTACAATTATGTCAGAAATTTTTACAGCGTCTTCCATTTTTCTAACTTCATATCCATCCATTGCAGCTTGCAATGCACAAATCGGATCAATTTCTGTAACAATTACACGAACATTTTGGCTTTTCAAAGATTGCGCGGAACCTTTTCCTACATCACCATAACCTGCGACAACTGCAACTTTTCCGGCCAACATTAAATCTGTTGCACGACGAATTGCATCTACTAATGATTCGCGGCAACCATATTTATTATCAAATTTCGATTTTGTTACTGAATCATTTACATTAATTGCCGGAATTAGAAGTGTTCCTTTTTGAACTCTTTCATATAATCTTTGAACGCCGGTAGTTGTTTCTTCTGAAATTCCTTTAATGTCTGAAACCAAATGTGGATATTTATCCAAAACCATATTTGTTAAATCGCCACCATCGTCAAGTATCATGTTTAATGGTTTTTGTTCGGGACCAAAAAATAAAGTTTGTTCGATACACCAATCAAATTCTTCTGTACTCATTTCCTTCCAAGCATAAACTTGAAAACCTGCAGCAGCAATTGCAGCAGCCGCGTGATCTTGAGTTGAAAAAATATTACAGCTCGACCATGTTACTTCAGCACCGAGTTCTTTTAAAGTTTCAATTAGAACTGCGGTTTGAATTGTCATGTGCAAGCAACCTGCGATTCGTGTTCCTTTAAGGGGTTGTTCTGTTTTAAATTCTTTTCGAAGTGACATTAAGCCGGGCATTTCTGCTTCAGCAAGTTCAATTTCTTTTCTTCCCCATGTAGCTAAATTTATATCTTTAACTTTATATGGACTGTATTTTTTTATTTCTGTTTTTTTTAATTCAGCAACGTCCTGCATTAAGATATCTCCTTTAAATAATTAAATTAGTTTTTTCAAAGCTGGAACTAAGTCTGTTAATTCCCATGTAAATTCTTTTTCTGTTCGGCCAAAGTGACCATATGAAGCTGTGATTTTATAAATTGGTCTACGAAGGTTTAATCTTTTTATAATTCCTTCCGGCGTCATATCAACTTCTTTCATTAAAATAGAAGAAATTTTTTCATCAGGAATAATTCCTGTACCGTAAGTATTAACATAAATCGAAACTGGCTCAGCAACACCAATTGCATAAGCAACTTGAATTAAACATTCTTCCGCAATTCCTGCAGCTACAATATTTTTTGCAAGATGTCTTGTTGCGTACGCAGCGCTTCTATCAACTTTAGATGGATCTTTTCCAGAAAACGCGCCTCCACCATGCGGAGCTCTTCCACCATAAGTGTCAACAATTATTTTTCTTCCTGTTAATCCGGAATCACCATGCGGACCACCAATTTCAAAATTTCCAGTTGGATTGATATGATATTTTGTATTGCCATCAAGTAATTCTGCCGGAATAATTTTTTTAATTACATTATTTATAATGTCGTTTTTAATTTGCTCTTGACTTGCATCGGGATCATGCTGGGTTGATAGTACAATTGCATTTACTCGAACTGGCTTGCGTCCTACATATTCAATTGTAACTTGCGATTTTGCATCGGGACGAAGATATGGCATCAAAGATAATTGCTTCTTTCTAATATCTGCAAGTTGTTTAACTAATTTATGCGCGTACATAATTGGGGCAGGCATTAATTCGGCAGTTTCATTATTCGCATAACCGAACATCATTCCCTGATCTCCTGCTCCGCCGGTTTTTACACCTCGATCAATATCCGTAGATTGAGGATGTATGCTTGTTAAAATTCCACAAGATTCTGCATCAAATTTATATTCTGCTTTTGTGTAACCAATTTCTTTTATTACTTCGCGAACTGTTTTTTGAATATCAACTTTCGCATTAGTTGTTACTTCTCCACAAATTACAACGAGACCAGTTGTTACCATTGTCTCGCAAGCAACTCTTGAGTTTGAATCTTTAGACAACATCGCATCTAAAATTGCATCAGAAATTTGATCGCAAACTTTATCTGGATGTCCTTCGGAAACTGATTCAGATGTAAATAAATATCTCATTAAAATATCCTTTTGTTAAATGTTAATTAAATTCTAATTCTGACGAGTCGCCAATATTAACTCTTCTGAACTTTCCATCTACAACCGCATTTGTACCTATAATAGATGATTCGAGCAAAACGTTTTGAACTTGTGCCATGTTATTTATAATACTATTGCTAATAATACAATTTAAAATTTTACAATCTTCTGAAATGGAAGTATTTGGACCAATTATAGAATTTTGAACTACCGCTTTTGGTGAAATGTAAACTGGTGGAATTGTTATAACTGTTGGAATTACATAATGGTTTTTTGCATTCATTAAAAGATGTTGATTTGTTGAAAGTAAAGTTTCTGGCTTTCCACAATCATACCATCCATCTATATTAAATGGAATTATTTTTTCTCCATTTTCTAATAATTGTTGCAAACCATCTGTTAATTGAAATTCATTTTTTGTAGTTATATTTTTATTAATGTTATTTTCCAAAAAATTTAATAATAGTTGTGGATTTTTTATAAAATATATTCCAACAATTGCTAAATCACTTTTTGGATTGTCCGGCTTCTCAACTAATTTTGAAATGAAACCATCTTTAACCTCAACAACTCCAAATCTTCGGGGATCATCTACTTTATGCACACCAATTGATGAATGTTCTGACGAAATCATTTTTTTCAAATCGACATCAAAAATTGTATCACCAAGAATTATTAAAATAGGAGAAGTTGAAATTGTATGTTTGGCAAGATAAATTGCATGACCTAATCCTAATCTTTCTTCTTGCTCAACATAATCTACACGTATTTTATAATTTTGATCAATGTATTCTTTTACAAGATCGCCCAAGTAACCAATTATTATAGTGGCTTCTGTAATTCCATCGGCAATAATTTTATCCATTATGTGCCCAATAATTGGTTTGCCGGCAACATTCAGCATTACTTTAGGAATAGTAAAAGTATGCGGACGAAGTCTGCTTCCAACACCTGCAACAGGAATTATTGCTCTCATATTAATATTTGTAAAAAATAGGGAATATTAAGTCTATAAAAAATTTTCTTTAAAAACGATCCTAAAAATATGAAACTAATGTAATAGATACAATAAAAAACGCCCCATGTTATTGGGGCGTTTCGTGGATAGAGAAAAGAATGGATGTCAGTCCATTATTTTGCGGAGAAAAGCTGGCCTTTCGTCATCATGTTGGTGATGTTGTTGCGATGAAGTTCGTTCATCTTCCAATTGGTTGACTTGGGAAATTTCTAAACCTTGGCGAACAAAAGTTGGTTCGTCAAATTTCCTAAGATTAATTACTCCAGTTGGAACATCTAACACTGATGATTTTTTTGGAACATATAATTGATCCTGTTTTTTCTTTTTAAATCCAGTAGCAATAACAGTAACCATAATTTCATCTGTCATCTTTTCATCTACTACAGCACCAAGAATAACATTTGCATCTTCACCTGCTTCTTTGTGAATAATTTCAGTTGCTTCTTCAACTTCGATGAGTGACATATTTTTGCCACCGGTAATATTTATTATTACACCTTGTGCTCCTGAAATTGAAACACCTTCGAGAAGTTCACTTGAGATTGCTTTGTTAGCAGCTTCTACAGCTCGGTTCTCGCCAGATGCAACACCAGAACCCATAATTGCATCTCCCATTTCTCTCATCACTGTGCGAACATCTGCAAAGTCAAGATTTATTAATCCGGGAACTGTAATTAATTCTGAAATTCCGCGAGTTGCATTATAAAGTACACTGTTGCAAATTTCAAAAGCTTGTTCAAGTGGAGTAGTTCTTTCTACAACCGAAAGTAGTTTTTGGTTTGGAATAATGATTAAAGTATCGCATTGTTTTTTCATTTCTTCAATTCCATATTCTGCTTGAGAAAATCTTTTCTTCCCTTCGCAATTAAATGGTTTTGTTACAATTCCAACAACAAGTGCGCCCATACTTTTTGCAATATTAGCTACAACAGGACCCGCTCCTGTTCCAGTACCGCCACCCATTCCAGCGGTTATAAAAACCATATCACTTCCATTTAACAATCGCGCAATTTCTTCTTTGTCTTCTTCAGCAGCACGATGTCCAATTGTAGGATCAGCGCCAGCTCCAAGTCCGCGTGTTAAATTTTTTCCAACTTGAATTTTACTTTCTGCAAGACACCTGTTTAGTGCTTGAGTGTCTGTATTAATACAGACAAAATCTACTCCAGACAGTCCACGTGCAATCATTCCATTGACTGCATTACTGCCACCTCCGCCAACTCCAACCACGCGAATTTTTGCTCCGTGATCTAAAGATTTATCGAATTCTATCATTTTAGCTCCTTTTGTTAATTGTTATTGAATAATTACTGTTAATAAATTTTTGTACATTTTATAGTTCATTAAACCAATCTCTCATTTTTGTAAAAACTGTTGCAAATTTTCCATCCATTTTTCCTGGAGGTGCAACTGATCCGGCTGTTGTTCTGTTTCTATTTTTTAGACCAATCAATACCAATCCAACGCCGGTTGCGTACATTGGATTTTGAATTTCACTTATAAAACCACCTTTAAATCCTTGTGGGATTCCAATTTTTACCGGAATACCTAAAACTTCTTTTGCTAATTCTGCTGTTCCTCTTATTAAAGAACCTCCTCCAGTAATAACAACTCCAGCTGCAAGATGTTTTTGATAACCTGAACGTTTTATTTCTAACGCAACTATTTCAATTATTTCTTCCATTCTTGGTTGAATAACTTGACAGAGTAATTTTTTTTCTATGTCAATTGGATTTCTTCCACCAATTCCCGGAAGTGTTATAATAGTGTTATCTACAATAGTAGGCAAATATGCATGGCCATATTTTATTTTTAAATCTTCAGCTTGATTATTTAAAATTCCCAAGCCACGACGAATATCATCTGTAACTTTTTGTCCGGCAATTCCAAGTACAGCAGTATGTCGGATTGTGTTGTCTTCAAAAACCGCAAGATCAGTTGTTCCTCCACCAATATCGATTAACGCAACACCAACTTCTTTTTCATCTCTGTGAAGAACTGCTTCGCTTGATGCAATTGGTTCAAGTACAATGTCTTGACTTTCAATTCCAGATTTTCGAATGCATTTAATAATATTTTGAGTTGCCGAAACAAGACCGGTAATAATATGAACTGTTGCTTCAAGTCGAACTCCCGACATTCCAACTGGATCGTAAACTCCATCTTGTCCATCAACAATAAATTCTTGAGGGATGACGTGAATTATTTTTCTATCTGAAGGAAGCGCAATTTTTCTTGTGTCTGCAATTAATCTGTCAACATCACTTGATAAAATTTCATTATCAGGATTGCTAATAGAAATTACACCGCGACTTTGAAAGCTTGAAACGTGGTCCCCAGCAATTCCTGCAACAACATTTTGGATTTTAATTCCCGACTGTTGTTCTGCATCTCGAATTGCAGCTTGAATTGAACTTACAGTTCTTTCAATATGTGTAATTACACCGCGAGTCAATCCTTCCGATTTACTTTTTCCAATTCCTAAAATGTTGATCTCATTACTTTCATTGACCGATGCAACAATTGCACAAACTTTTGTTGTACCAATATCAAGACCGACGTAAATATTTTCCATTTTATACTTTAACTCCTTTAATTAAGTACTAAAGAATAGGGCGATACAATAATTTGGTCTCCAAATCTTGCGTCGATATATCCTGCTTTTGTTTGAAATAAATGCTCTTCGTATGTTTTAAAAAACCCAGCTAGTTTTACAATTGACTCTTCAATATTTTCTTGTGATAAAACAATTGGTAATCCTTGTTCGGTTGTTCTAATTAATAATTTATTTTGATTCATTAATTTTAATTCTGAAATATTTTTATAAAGTGTTGTGTCAACTTTTTTAATTATCGACAATACATATAATGGTAACTGCACCTTTTCATTTTTCTCAATTTTATTTTCTAAATATTTACTATTTGAAATTATAACCGGCAAATCGAGAACTGAATTAAATTTACGTAGTTGTAATACAAAACCTTCTTTGTCGACGTAGTTCATACTTCCACTTTCGTTTGCAATAATTGCAACTGGTTCACGTTCTTCAACTTTAATAATCAATCTCGATGGTGCATCTCGCTGAAGTATTGCCAATTGAATATATGGTTCTTTTTTAATTTTATTGCGAAGTAAATTTAAATCTTTATTGTACATTTTTGTCGGGATTTTTATTTCTGATAAAGAAATAATTTCTTCTTGTGTAATTAAATTATTACCAACTACAGTTAGTTTTGAAATTACAGCATGGTTTTTCCAAAATGTTGCACTTACTCCAACACCAAATGCGAGAATTAAAATTATTCCGAAAAATAAAATATTAATCTTATTTGAATTATTGTTTGCCATTATTATATGTGCACTTGTTCATATTCTTGTTGTGAAAATCCAATCATTTTTACTTCGAGTTCTAGTTTGATTTTATTTTTTTGAAACACGGTTTCTCTCGCAATTTTAATTAATTCAAAAACATCATTTGCTTTTGCATTCCCTTTATTGAGAATAAAGTTTCCATGTTTTTCTGAAATTTGTGCGCCACCAACTTGTTTGCCTTTTAATCCAACTGATTCAACTTCTTTTGCTGCAAAAGTTCCATCCGGATTTTTGAACATACTTCCAGAGTTTGGAAAATTAAGTGGTTGCGATTCATTTCTTTTTAAAAGAAGTTCTCTTCGTCGTTTTAATAATTCACCTGTATTTCCTTTTGGAAGGGAAAAGTTTCCACCAATAATTATATCATTTGAAAATCCAGATTTTCTATATTTAAAATTACTATTGGCTTTCGAAATTGTTTGAATTTTACCATCTCTTAATATTTCAACTTCGGTTATGAAATCAGAAATTTCACCTCCGTAAGCGCCGGCATTCATCATTATTGCGCCACCAACTGTTCCAGGAATCCCTGCTAACATTTCAACACCGGCTAAATTATTTTGAATGCAAAAATCAACAAATCGCCCCGTTGTAACACCTGATTCTGCTGTAACAATATTTTCTTTAATGGAAATATTTGAAAGTCCGGATTCAAAATTTAATACTACTCCACGATATCCTTCATCGCTGATTAATAAATTAGATCCTCTTCCGATAATTATATATGGTTCGTTATTTGTTTTTAAAAAATCAATAATTTTTACCAAATCGAATTTATCTGCTGGCTCAATATAAACATCCGCTGGTCCACCAATTCTAAAAGAAGTATATTTCGACATTGGCTCACTTAGAGCAATAAATCCACGAAATGTTTTTTTCAATTCTTCTAAGTTGATCATTTACTTTTAATCTCGCTTAAAAAACTTTCACCATATTTCCAGATATCTCCTGCACCCATTGTAATAACGATATCATCTTTTTTAGTAATCGATTTAAGAAATACAGGAATATTATTTTTATCAGAAACATAATGTGTATTTTTATGCCCGAATTTTTTCGCAGCCATAATTATTAATTCACCTGTTACACCTTGAATAGGTGATTCACGTGCCGGATAAACATCTGTTACAACTAAAACATCGGCGAGTAAAAATGCTTTACCGAATTCTTCATAGAAATCTCTTGTTCTCGAAAATAAATGTGGTTGAAATACACAGACAACTCTTTTTTTCCATCCATCTTTTGCGCCTGATAATGTAGCACGACATTCGGTTGGATGGTGTGCGTAATCGTCATACAAAGTAATCCCATTCACTTCGCCCTTTTTTTCCCAACGACGATAAACGCCAGTAAATTTTTCAATTCCACTTTTAACTTTTTCAAATGGAATTCCCAACTGAAGTCCAATTAAAATTGCAGCGAGTGAATTTTGGACATTATGTTTTCCTGGGATTTGCAAAGTTATTTTTCCACACTCTTCACCATTTTTTAATACAGTAAATTTTGTTTCCTGTTCTTTGTGAACTATATCGACAGCTTGAAGATCTGCTTGCGGAGAAAATCCATAAGTATAAATTTTCTTTTTAGAAATTTGTGGAATGATATCTTGTAATGCTGTTTCATCCAGACATAAAACTACAAATCCATAAAAAGGAACTTTATTTGCAAATTGAACAAAAGCACTTTTTATATCTTCCAAATCACGATAAGTATCAAGATGGTCAGTTTCCAAAGTTGTCATAATTGCTATTGTCGGAGTTAGCGACAAGAAGGATCGATCAAATTCGTCAGCTTCTACAACGATATAATCACCTTTTCCAAGTCGCGCGTTTGTTCCACCGAGACCACTAAGTTTTCCGCCAACGATCACTGTTGGATCCAAATCCCCTTCCATCAAAACTAAACTGATCATTGAAGTTGTGGTGGTTTTACCATGAGTTCCTGCAACACCAATTCCATATTTTAATCGCATAACTTCTGCGAGCATTTCTGCTCGGCGAACAATTGGAAGTTTTCTTTTTTTGGCTTCTTGAATTTCTGGATTGTCTGGAGAAACCGCTGAAGAATAAACAACCGTATCAACATCATCGTAAATATTTTTTGCTTCATGACTTTCAAATATTTTCGCACCCAATGATTCTAATCGTTGAGTCACTTCACTCAAAGCACGATCGGAACCGGAAACTTTAAATCCCTGATCGAGTATAATTTCTGCAATTCCACTCATTCCAATTCCACCAATTCCGATAAAGTGTATTTTTTTAATTGAACTAAACATTTATACTTTTCCGTCTTGTAAGTTCTTTTGTATAATTAAGAATTGTTCTTCTTTTTTTAGTTGGCACACTTTCAGCAAGATGTTGAAATTGTTCCAATAGATTTTTTTGTAATTCATATCTTCCAACTCTAATTCTAAAAGCTCGATGTCTATTTTTTACTTTTATGAGAACCATCTGGTGAAGTCCGGCTGTTTTTACACTTCTTTCGCGGCCAATATAAATCCATTCGATTTCTTTTATTTTTATTTCTCTTTTTTTATTTCTGCTTGAAAATATTATTGCATCATTTGTAAGTAATAATTTTCTACCTCTCCATCTGTTAAGCACTAAAACAACATTCGAAAGAATTACAAAAATTGTTATTATATAAATAATTGGATCTTGAATTGTAATTTGAAAATCTTTATCTATAAAACTTCCCTTAATACCAAAGTACAAGATTAAGGTTGTTAAATAGATGATGGCTTGCTGATAATAAAAATCGAGCTTGTAGTTATATTCCTTAATCATTCGAGTTCGATTCTATTTGTTGAATTAGTTGCTTGGCAATTATTTTTGAAGCGTGCGGTCTTCCTAATTTTTTTGATTGAATTGCCATTTCTTTAAGTTTTGAATCGGAGCTTAAGAGATCGTATAAACTTGAAAATAATTTTTCTTCTAATTCTTTTTCTTCAATTAATAATGCGGCATTATTATCTGTCAAAACTTTTGCATTAAAATATTGGTGGTTTTCAGAAGCGTGCGGATATGGAATCAATATCGCTGGTTTACCGAGCAAAGTTAATTCTGAAATTGTAATTGCCCCGGATCGACAAATAACGACATCGGCGGCGGCATAAGCATATTCCATTTCATCAATAAATGGAAGGATTTTTATGTTCATTTGTTTTACTGATGATTGATAATAAGCTGCTTCGGTTTTACCAGTTTGCCAAATTACTTGGTAATTTTTTTGATGTACCAAAGTTATAATGGAGTAAATAGAACTGTTGATTTTGCTTGCACCCAGACTTCCACCAAAAATTAAAATTGTTTTCAGGTTTTGCTCTAAACCAAAATATTTTTTGCCGGCATTTGCTGAAACCTTTCCAAATTTATTTCTTGTTGGATTACCAACAACTTCAGAATTAATATTTTTACTCAACATTTTTTTTGTTTCGTTAAATGCTAAATATACTTTCGATGCTTTTTTTGCAAGCAAGCGAGTTGTGATTCCTGGATAACTATTACTTTCATGTATGATAGTTGGAATTTTAAACCATGAAGCAACACGCAAAACTGGTCCACAAACATATCCACCCGTTCCAACAACTAAATTTGGTTTCAATTTTTTCAATATTGTAAATACTTGTACAAATGAGACAACTAGTTTAATTGGCAATAATAAATTTTTTAATGTAATTCTTCTTTGTAATCCGCTAATCCAAATTGGATAAAACGCATATCCATTTTGAGGTACGATTGTAGCTTCAATTTTATTATATGTTCCGATAAATGAAATCATACAATTCGAATCCATTTCTTTGATCTCTTCTGCAATTGCAAGTGCAGGAAAGATGTGCCCACCTGTTCCTCCGCCTGTAAATAATATATGTTTGTATTTATTTTGCACACTTTTTCAAATCAAATATTTGATGGTTTAATAATTAAATTTCTTGTGTCGTCCTGATTTTCTTTTCTTTCTCTTGGGAATAAATCTGTTTGCGAAGAAATATTAAGCAACACGCCAATTGAGAAACATGAAAGTAAAAATGAAGTTCCGCCGTAACTAACAAATGGCATTGGAAGTCCAGTTGTTGGAAATATTCCAAGTGTAATTAGCATGTGAATTAATGCATAAAGAGTTATTGAAATTGTCATTCCAAATGCTAAATATTTGCCAAAAGAATCTGGAGTGTATTTCGCAATTCTAATTCCGCGATAAAAAATTAGAATGAAACATATTGTTAATAAAATTGTTCCGATAAAACCATATTCTTCACCAACAATTGAAAAAATAAAATCATTGTAAGATTCAGGCAAAAAGAAATTTCTTTGTTTACTTTCACCCATTCCAACTCCAAAAAAACTACCGTTTCCAAAACCAATAATTCCCTGAAGTTGTTGAAATGATGTACCAGAACTATTTGAATCACCAATTCCAAAAAATGAAAATAATCTCGCACGTCGATATGGCGCACTAACCATATAAATTAGAATTAACGGCAAAAGTGATAAAAATGTATATGATAAATGAGAAAATTTCGCACCTCCTACAAAGACAATTATAATTCCCAATAAACCGAGCATTACACCCATACTAAAATTTGGCTGAAGAAAAATTAATACGACGACAATTCCAATCCAGATTAATAATGGTAAAAGTCCTTTTTTGTAGTTTTCAATTATTTCCTGTTTAATTGTAAGCATGGCGCTTAAATGAATTATCAAAGCAATTTTTGCAAGTTCTGATGGTTGAAATCTAAATCCCATTAAAGTAATCCAGCGGATTGCACCTTTTTCGTGATTACCATAAATCAAAGTCATTGCGAGAAGTAAGATAGAACCAATCATTAATATTTTGGAGATTTTTTTATAAAATTTGTAATTAATTTTCATAGAGAAAAACATTACAACAAGTCCCATCCAAATAAAATTTAAATGTTTATTTAGAAGTGCGTTACTTCCGCCAAGTTTTTGCGATGCAAACATAGATGATGCGCTGAAAATAACCATCGTGCCGAAAATCATCAGCATAAAAACCAAAAGTAAAATAAATCTATCTATGTAATTATTTTGTGTTGCCATTTTTATTTTGCTTATTCAGATTTATGAACAAGATTTTTAAATGCACTTCCTCTTTCTTCATAATTATTAAACCAATCAAATGAAGCGCAAGCTGGTGAAAATAAAATGCAATCTCCTTTTTGTGAAAGTGAGATGGCTGAATTTAAAACTTTACTCATCGAATCAATATTTGGTTTTTCATTTCCAGTAGTATCAACTGAAATTGTTTTAATAATTTGCGAAAAGTGATTTATAATTTTATCTTTCGAATCTCCAAAAGCTACAATTACTTTAACTTTTTCGGACACAATTTTATTTACAGTTGAATAATCATTTCCTTTATCTTTTCCACCGAGAAGTAGAATTATTGGTTCCGTAATTGTTTCAAGTGCAGAACGCAAACTTTCAACTGTTGTTGATTTTGAATCATTCACAAATTTTATTCCATTTACATTTGCAACAAACTCCTGTCGATGTTCAACACCCTTAAAATTTCTAAGAGTTGCACGAAGTGAGGCAGTTCCTATTCCAACAGACATTCCAACAAGAGTTGATGCCATTACATTTCTGATATTATGTTCACCCTTAATACTTATTTCATAAATATTAATTATCTCAGTAAGTTTGCCATTCATGAAAACAACAAGATTTTCACCATCAAGAAATGCGCCATCAGTTCCAAAAGGTTTATTACTTTTAGTTGTGAAAGACATTTTTTTTGGTTTTGATGAAGTGATAATTTTATTTGTCCATTCATCATCCCGATTATAAATAAGCAAGTCCTTTTCAACCTGATTCATTAAAATTCGCTTTTTGGAATTGGCATATAGCTCCATAGAATTCTCATATCTATCAAGATGATTTTGTGTAACATTTGTAATTACACTTATTGAAGGATGAAATGTGTGGCACAAATCGAGCTGAAAGCTGCTTACTTCCAAAAGAACAATATCCGACGGAGAAAGTCCCAAAACATGTGATGAGAATGCCGTGCCAATGTTACCCGCAGTAATGTATTTTTTCTTTGCATCGTTCAACATCCTTTCTATTAAAGTTGTTGTGGTTGTTTTACCGGCACTGCCTGTAACTGCAATAATTTGATTTTGGCAGAACCAGCTTGCAATTTCAATTTCACTTACTACTAATATATTTTTTTGTAATGCTTCAGAAATTAATTGTGAATTGGTTGGCACTCCGGGACTCACTACTATAATAGAAGCATCTAACGCACGCGCTGAGTGTTTTCCAATTTCGAATGGTATTTTTTGAATTTCAAGTTCAGAAATATTTTTTTGTAATAGTTCAGAATTTCCATTATCAGTAACAAATACATTTGCTCCTTGTTTAGAAAGTAATTGCGCAACAGCAAGTCCGCTTCTTGCTGCGCCAACAACAGTAATATTTTTGCCTTTTACACTTTTATCCATTATCGAACTTTAAATGTTGTTAAACTTATTATCATTAAAAGAATTGCAATTATATAAAATCGAGTTACAATTTTTGGTTCGGGAATTCCTTTTAATTCAAAATGATGATGAAGTGGTGCCATTAGAAAAATTCTTCTTCCTTGACCATATTTCTTTTTTGTGTATTTAAAATAAAGTCGTTGAATTATTACAGACAAAGTTTCAATAAAAAATATTCCACCAAGAATTGGTAGAATAAATTCTTTTTTTACCATAATTGTAATTGCACCAATTGCACCACCAAGTGCAAGTGATCCAGTATCTCCCATAAAAACTTGTGCTGGATAAGAATTGAACCACAAAAATCCAAGTGCTGCACCGCCAAGTGCTGCACAGAAAATTGCTAATTCACCATTCCCTCTTAAAAAAATAATATTTAAATAATTGCTCAGTTCAATATTTCCTGAGATGTAACAAATAACCCCAAGTGTTAATCCAACAATACCAACTGTGCCAATTGCTAAACCATCTAAACCGTCTGTTAAATTAACTGCGTTCGAAGTTGCAATTATTATAAATACTACAACTGGTAAATAAAAATATGTTAAATCGAAGTTGATATCTTTTAAAAATGGGACTGTAGTTATAGTTGCTGCATTAATTGAAGTCAGCTCATTTGAATTCATTAAAATTAATCCAAATACAATTCCAACGGCAAACTGACCAATAATTTTATACCACCCGATTAATCCTTTTTCTTTTTTCTTTTTTACTTTTAAGTAATCATCTATAAATCCGACAATTCCCATTCCAATTGTTACAAATAAAATTAATTGCACATAAATATTTTGAAGATTCGACCATAAAATAACAGGCAATAATAATGCCGTGAGTACAATTAAGCCACCCATTGTTGGAGTGCCAGCTTTACTTAAATGATTTTTTGGCGCTTCGAGTTTGGCTGATTCACCAATTTGATTTTTTTTGAGAAGTGCAATTATTTTTGGTCCGAGCCAAAAACTAATTAGTAATGCTGTAATTGCTGCAGCTGCAGCACGAAAAGTTAAAAAGCGAACTATTCCAAATCCTGGAGGTGAATATAAATTTTCAATCCATGTAAATAAATGATATAACATTATCCAACTTCCTGTAAATGATCAACAATTTCTTCCATTCGCATTCCACGAGATCCTTTAACTAAAACCACATCGCCTCTATTAACAATATCAGACAACAAATCTTTCAAATCATTTTTAGAATCGAAATGAATATTATTTTCAAGCTTTGCAGAATTATTAATATGCTGAGCCATTGAGCCATATGTAAAAAGGTGTTTGAACTTCATCGATTTTATTTTTTTTCCGATGAGTGTATGTTCTTTTTTAGAAGCAACTCCCAACTCTAACATATCTGCCATAACAATAATTTTTTTTCCCGGTGCAATAATATTTTTTAATGTTTCTAATGCAACCATTACAGAATCGGGATTTGCATTGTAAGTGTCATTCAACACTATTAATCCATGTCGATGAATAACTTCTAATCTTTTTGAAGGAGAAGTAAATTTGGATAATCCGATTGCGATTTTTTCTTTTGGTACATTGAAAACAACTCCAACAGCTCCTGCAACTAACGCATTTGTAATATTATGTTTCCCTGGAACATTTAGCGAGATCGGAATTTTAATTCTCTTTTTCTTTGACTTTAAAAGAAACGATGCTTCACCTCGTTTATTTAATTCAATATCGGAAGCATAAAAATCTGTTTTTTTATTAATTGAATAATGAATTTTATTTTTATTTGTTGTCGTTGCCTTCATTAAAAATGGCTCATCGCTATTTATAAAAACTGTTCCCCGTCCATTTAAATATTTATAAATAGATGTTTCTTCTTTTGCAACTCCACTCAAATTTGAAAAAAATTCTAGATGCTCCTTACCAATATTTGTTACAATTCCATAATTAGGTTCGGCAATTGAACAGAGATAATCAAGTTCGCCATGATGATTTGTTCCGAGTTCTAAAACCGCAATTTGAATTCCTTTTCGTAATCGAAACAACATATGTGGCAGGCCAATATGATTATTAAGATTTCCTTGTGTACAAAGCACATTGTAAGTTGTTTGCAAAACCGAAGCAATCATATCCTTAGTTGTAGTTTTACCATTACTTCCGGCAACTGCAATTATTGGAATATTAAATTTTTTTCTATAAATATTTGCAAGTTCACCAAGCGCTTTAGTTGTATCCGGAACTACAACAATTGTTACCAATGAAGGTTTGACTGTATTTAATGGATCGTGATACCATTCTTTATCTACAACTATTGCTGTAACTTTTTCTTTGTGTGCATGATTTATAAAATTATGACCATCATGATGTTCTCCACGAATTGCAAAAAAGATATTTCCTTCATGAACAGTTCTCGAATCGGAAGAGACTCCGATTATTTTTTTTAATCGAAAAAGTTTTTCGTTTAAAATATTACTATCGGTTAATGATTTTAAATCCTTAAGACTTATGTTCATAAATTTTTTATATACTCCTCAATAATTTCAACATCACTAAAGTGAATTTTATTATTTCCAATAACTTGATATTCTTCGTGTCCTTTCCCGGCGACTACAACAACATCTCCGGAATTAGCTTGTTCAAGAGCTTTCGTAAGTGCAATTTTTCTATCTGATTCAATAATTGTAATTTTATTTTTTTTCATTCCCATTAAAATATCTTCAATAATTTTATCCGGATTTTCAGTTCTTGGATTATCGGAGGTTACAACAACAACATCACTTAGTTGTTCTGCAATACTTCCCATTATTGATCTTTTTGATTTATCTCGATCGCCACCTGCACCAAAAAGTGTTATTAGTTTTTTACCTTCTTGAACAAATGGTCGAATTGCCTCCAAACAATTTTTCAATGCGTCTGGAGTGTGTGCATAATCTACAATTGCAATCCAATTTTTTGGAGATGAAATTTTTTGTAATCGTCCCGGTGCAGGTTTCAATTTTTGTACAACTGAATTTATATTTTCCCACTTTATTCCTAATGAATATAAAGTTGAATAAGCAGCAAGAAAATTTTCGAGATTAAAATTTCCTAAAAGAGAAGATGATATTAAACCAGTATTTGATTTATGATTAAAAATAGTTGTTGTAAATCCCTGCGTTGTAAATAATGTTTCGTGAGCAGAAATATCTGCTCCTCTTTGTGTGCTGTAAAAAATTACACTTGCTTTTGTATTAGCAACAATTTTTTTGCCATACTCTGAATCAATATTTGTAACTGCGAATGAACTTGACGACAATGAATCAAATAAAATTTTCTTTGCATTTAGATATTCGTCCATTGAATTGTGATAATCCAAATGGTCTTGCGTTAAATTGGTAAATATTGCTGCTTTAAAATTTATTTCTTCAATTCTATGTTGATGAAGTGCGTGAGATGAAACTTCCATTACAACGTGAGTGCAATTATTATTAACCATTTCCGAAATTAAACTTTGTATTTCAAGAGATTCTGGAGTTGTATGAGTTGCAGGAAATCTTTTTTTACCATCGTCATATTCAATAGTTCCAATTAATCCTACTTTAACATTTGGAAAATTACTTTGCTCTAACATTTGTTTTACCAAATAAGTTGTGGTGGTTTTTCCATTAGTTCCAGTAATACCAATTACTTGAAGTTTTTCTGAAGGCTTATTAAAATAATTATTTGCAAGTTGCGCTAAAGTTTTACGACTATTTGTTACAACAAGTTTTGCAACTCCCTGATGCATACATAAAGAATCTGACAACGATGTTTCATCTTCAACTATAACAACTCTCGCACCTTTTGAAATTGCTTCTCCAATAAATTTATGTCCGTCGATATTTTTTCCGCGAATTGCTACAAAGAGATCATTTTTTTGTACTTGGCTGGAATTATATTGAACCCTACTTATATGAATATCATCCTTCAAAATTGTTTGGCCATAAATAGTGTTGTAAAATTTTATGATTCCAACATTTTGGATGAGTTCAGATAATTTCATAATTAATTTGCTAAAGTAAATTTTTTATTATTTGTTGAAGCTAACATTGCAATTGAATTTGAACATTGAAGCGATACTGTACTTCCAAAAGGAATTTCACTTCCCGCAACTGGAGTTTGTTGAACTACAATTCCTGAACCAGAAAATTTTACCGATAATTTATTTGTTTTCAATACTGTTAATGCTTTACGCAAAGTCATTCCACAAACATTTGGAAGTTGAATATTTTTACCATTTACTATATTTACGCTTTGCGATTTTATAATTTTCTCAGAGCTTGCAATGTTTTGATTTGAAGAAATACTTTCTATTTTTTCAGGTTTTGCTACTTCAACATTTTCAACTAACTGGATTGGTTCACTGCTTTTGAATATTCCTTTATTTCTGTGCAATCTTTCGGCAATTCCGCGAAATATTATTGCACTTGTAGTTCCACCGTAATATCCACCTTTTGGATTTTCTAATAACACAACACAAACAACTTCTGGTTTTTCAACAGGATAAAAGCCGGCGAAGAGAGCATTATAAAATCCTTTTTTGTATTCACCATCAACAAATTTTCTGGCGGTTCCAGTTTTACCAGCAATTGGAAGATCTGTTAGTTTTGTTCCAGAACCCGTTCCTTCATCAACAACATTCTGTAACATTTTTTTCAAAGTTTCAGAAACTTCTCTTGAAATAACTCGACGAACTAATTTTGGTTCATTCTCTTCAATAATTTCACCTTGTTCATTTAAAATATTTTTAACAATAAAAGGTCTCATCAACAAACCACCATTTGCAATTACTGCATACATATTTGCCATTTGAAGTGGTGACGCGTTTAATTCATATCCGAAGGACATATTGTTTAAAGTTGTAAGTGACCAAGTATGCGGTTTTTTTAATTCACCAGAAGCTTCATTCGGAATTTCGATATTTGTTGGAACTCCCAAACCGTAACTTCTTGCATGAGTATAAAGTTGTTCAGCGCCAATAATATTACTTATTTTTGCCATCACAATATTGCTGGATTGCGTTAATCCATCTGCAACTGAAACACTTCCGTACAATGGATGTGTATCTTCAATTGTGCGAGTTTTTCCATTATTTAATGCAACTACATATTTTCCATTTTCAGCATTTATTTTTTGATCGATTGAAATTGAATTATTAGAAATCCCTGCAGAAACTGTAATAGCTTTAAACAAAGATCCTGGTTCATATAATTCTGTAACTGCTCTATTTTTTAAAGCTTCTTGTTGAAACGAACGAGTTAAACCAGGATCGAAAGTTGGATAATTAGCAATTGCTAAAACTTCACCTGTATTTGGATTTAACATTACTACGCAACCGGCATCGGATTTAGTTCTTTCAATTCCTTTTTTTAATTCATCCTCTACAATTGATTGATAATCAAGATCGATTGTTAATTGCAACGAATTTCCATTTATAGGTTCCTGTCGCGGATATTCAATTGATGCATGACTTCCGCCACGTCCATCTCGTTGCATAATTACATAACCGGAATCTCCTTTTAAAATCGAATTGTATTGAAACTCTAAACCACTTTTTCCAATATTTTCAAAATTTGCAATTCCAATTGTTTGTACAGCAACACCACCGTGATAAAATAACCTTCTTGGTTCATTAGCAGCAATTATTCCTGGAATTTTTTTCTGAATTATTTTTTCGGCTGTGGCTGGATGAACATTTTTCTCAAGCCAAACAAATCTTTTTTTAGTTGCTAATTTCGATTTGTAATGTGAATTTGGTTTATTAAATATCTGCGAAAATACTTTAACAGTATTTGATAATTTTTCTTTTACAACTACTGGATCTGCTGCAAAAGAAATTAGTGTAGTATTTGAAACGAGTAAAATATTATTCCGATCATATATTAATCCGCGATTTGGTGGAAGTGGAACAACTTTCTCATACTGATTTTGTGCGAGTTTAATATATTTAGGCGAATCAATAATTTGAATTATAACTAAACGACTTATGGTTACCAAAAATAATATTGAAACTGTTACTACTACCAAAACAATCCGAACACTTCGAACATCAATTGAGGATTGTTTGCGCATAATTATTTTTTCACCTCTTCAATTTTATCAATATCAATTGAAAACCATTTTGGTGGTGTAGTTGGATTTGTCATTTGCAACATTTGTCCTGCAACAATTGAAATTCTTTCAATGCTCGTTTTTCGATTTATTTCAGACTGTAACAACTGGTTGATATTTAAATTTTTTTTGTGTTCTATTTTTAATTCATCAACTTCTTTTACTAAACCTTCAACAGCAATTACATTGCCAATATAAAGCAGCGCAACCACTGCAAATCCAAACATCCAACTAACAATATTAAAAGTTGAATGTTTCCTTTTATGAACACTTCTATTTTTTGGCAGTGAATTTTCTTCTTCATTTCTTTCAACATTAGATGAGTTGTCATTATAAATATATCTTCTGTCTTGTTGATTATTTAAAATATTTTCAGAAGTTTTTCTCATTATATTTTTTCTGCAACACGAAGTTTAGCGCTTCTCGATTTTTTATTTAATGTTAATTCTTCAACCGATGCTGTAATTGGTTTTTTATTTATCATTAAAAAATTTGGTTGAACTATTTTATCAGGAATAGCTTTATGTGTAGATTTCTCAATGGTTCTTGATTGGCTTACAAAAAATTGCTTTACAGCTCTGTCTTCTAAGGAGTGATATGAAATTATTGCTACTCGACCGCCTGGAATTAAAACTTCACTTAAACTTTCTAACAATTTTGTTAATGCATCTAATTCTTTGTTTACTTCAATTCGTAATGCCTGAAAAATTCTAGATAATATTTTTACTACATGTATTCCTGATGATAATTTTTTAATTAATGATACAAGATCTGCGGTCTCATTTATTGGTTTTGAGTTGCGTGAGATTACTACTTCTCGTGCAATTCTTCGCGACATTGGTTCTTCGCCATATTTATAAAAAATATTAGATAACGATTCTTCACTATAAGAATTAAGAATATTTTTTGCAGATATTTCATCTTGTTTATCCATTCTCATATCAATTTCACCAGATAATAAATAAGAAAATCCCCTGTCTTGATTTTCAATTTGAAAGGAAGAAACGCCAAGATCTGCAAGAACTCCGTTTACTTTTAAAATATTTTTAGAGGCTAAAACTTCAGAAATATTTTGAAAGTTATTTTTCACAATTATTAGTTGATCTTTATTAATCCACTCAAAAAAATTTGTTGAGACAAATTTAATTGCGTCGTCATCTCTATCAATCGCGATGACTTTCCCTTTTGCGGACAGTTGTTGTAAGATTGCAATCGAATGACCGCCACCTCCCATTGTGCAATCAACATAAATTCCATCTTTATCGGAAATAAGATTAGAAATACATTCCTCAAGAAGTACCGGTTTGTGATAATTTGTTTTATGTTTTTCCACATTAGTCGATTAATTCAATTATTTTTTAAAAACTTTTGCGGCAACATCTTCATAACTTTGTTGCTGTTTTTGTTTGTACGATTCATAAAGTTCTGGATTCCAAACTTCGATACGATCTAACACGCCAATAATTTTTACGTCTGTTTTAATTTGTGCGAATTGAAGTAATTCTTTTGGAACTACAATGCGAGATTGTTTATCAAGTAAAGCTTCAGTTGCCCATTCAAGAAGTGTTCTTGCAATAAACCGATGTTGGGGATCTGCGGAAATTAAATTTCTAATCGACTCTTCAACTTTTAACCATTCATCATACGGGTAAAGAAATAAACACTCTTCATAACCACGCGTAATTATAAACATTTCATTTGCATTCGATGAAATGTTTTTCCTCATGCGTGAAGGAATATTAATTCTTCCTTTCGCATCAACGGTATACAAATATGATCCTATAAATGATGACATTTTTCTTCTCTCTAAAAAAGTGTTGAGCAAAACCCTCACTTACCCACTTCTACCCACTTTTTTGTTCAAAGTACGCAATATTACTGTAAAGTCAAGTAAAATTTGGGAATTATAGGATTCTTATTGTACTCTCGAATTTATTTAAGATGGATTTTAATTTCAGACTTATATTATTAGGTGAATTTTAATAATTGCGATTACATTAATTTTTGTTAATAAACCGAATTTTGGTTGACTATTTGTCAGTATGGGTTGTATCTTTGCTCCTCATGAAAGAAGAAATTCTAGAAATTCCAACTACTTTGCGTGGTTTTTATATTGAAACTTATGGCTGTCAAATGAATACAGCCGATAGTGAAATTATATCCGGACTTCTAAATAAAAATGGTTTCAGTCATATGGAACAAGCTGATAATGCAGATGTTATTATTTTAAATACTTGCAGCATACGAGATAATGCGGAACAAAAAATTCATGAGCGATTAAAACATTTACGTTACTACAAGAAAAAAAATCCAAATGTTATAATTGGAATTGTTGGTTGTATGGCAGAACGATTGCGAACAGAATTAATCGAAAATAATAATATTGTTGATATTGTTGTCGGTCCAGATGAATATCGAAAACTTCCTGAATTAATAAATGAAGCAAAAGAGGAAACTCCAGGAATTGCTGTTCGTCTTTCACGAGTTGAAACTTATGACGACATAACTCCACTTCGAACAAATAATTTTTTTGCATGGATTTCTATTATGCGAGGTTGTGATAAGTTTTGTAGTTTTTGTGTTGTTCCATTTACGCGTGGTCGTGAGAGAAGTAGATCTTTAAATAGTATTCTCGAGGAAGTTATTCAACTTAAAGAAAGTGGATTTAAAGAAATTAATCTTATCGGACAAAATGTAAATTCATATCGAGATGATAAATTTGATTTTGCAGATTTAATGACCGAGGTAAGTCGTGTTGCTTCAACAATGCGAATAAGATTTACAACATCGCATCCTCAAGATATGTCCGACAAACTAATTGAAACAATTGCTTCACATAAAAATCTTTGTAATTATATTCACCTTCCTGTTCAATCTGCATCGAATCGAATTTTACAATTAATGAATCGAACTTATAACATCGAACATTATTATGGTTTAGTTGAAAAAATAAAAAAACAAATTCCTGATGTTTCGTTTACGACAGATATTATTGTCGGTTTTCCAACTGAGACAGATGAAGATCATCAGTTAACTGTTGATTTTTTAAAAGAGGTGAAGTATGATGGAGCTTTTATGTTTAAATATTCTCCACGAGAAAATACTAAAGCATGGGAAATGGGTGATTCAGTTTCGAGTGAAATTAAAAGTTCGCGACTAAATCAAATTATTGAAATTCAAAATGAAATTGCTTCAACAATAAATAGCAAACTTATTGGAAAAACTTTTTCGGTGCTTACAGAAAAAGAAAGCTCAAAATCAACCAATGATTGGTTCGGTAGAACTGAAACAAATAAAATTGTTGTATTCGAAAAAGGTAATGCCCAACGTGGTGATTTAGTGAATGTTCAAATTATAAAATCAAACTCTGCAACACTTTTTGGAAGGATTGTTGAATGATATATTTTACAATTTATATGCTTCTTTTCTTCTTCCCGCAAACACAATCTGTGAATGAAATTGTTCGAAATAAAATTATGTCGGTTTATAATGGAAATGCAGAAGCAATTTTGAAAGAACTTCCAGAATTAGAAAAAAAATATTCAGATAATCCGGGAATAAAATATCTTCGAGGGATTTTAACTGTTGACGCTGTTAAAGCTGTTCAATTTTACGAACAAGTTGCAAATCAATTTAGAGAAAGTGAATGGGCTGACGATGCATTGTACAGAATTTATGAATATAACTATGCAATTGGAATGTATAAAAAAAGTGACGACTTTTTTGAAACATTAAAAAAAAGATATCCGCAATCTGAATATTTAAATATTCCAAAAAAACAAATTGTACCAGAACCACAAAAAATTGTACTCAATAATGAAGTTGATAATTCACCGAAACCTGAAAAAAATTCTAAAGTCGAAAAAACTTTTTCTCCTTTTGCTGTTCAAGTTGGAGCATTTGTAAATGAAGCGAATGCAAAATTAAAAGCAGATTTTTTCCAAAAACTTGGAAAGCAAACTTCCATTCAAAAAAAAGAAACAACAACAATTTTATTTCAAGTTTTTATTGAAGGATTTGAAACTGAAAAATCTGCAAGAAATTACATCTCTGAGTTAAAACAGAAATATCAAATTACAGCAATTTTTGTAAAACGATAAATGACAAATTTTCAATTAAATATTCCAACTGAAAATAAACAAAGTATTGTTTCTTCATCTGCAGTTATGCAAGAAATTAATTATGTAATACTTCAAGTTGCACCAACTGATATTACAGTTTTAATTACCGGCGAAAGTGGTGTTGGAAAAGAATTAGTTTCTCAAGCGATTCATTCGAATAGTTCGAGATCTAAAAAACCGATGATTACTGTAAATTGCGGTGCCATTCCGGAAGGAATAATTGAGAGTGAACTTTTTGGACATGAGAAAGGTTCGTTTACTGGTGCTGCAGAATTGCGTAAAGGTTATTTTGAACTTGCTGATGGGGGTACAATTTTCCTTGACGAAATCGGTGAACTTCCATTAAATGTTCAAGTTAAATTTCTCCGAATTTTAGAAAATGGTGAATTTATGAGAGTTGGTTCGTCAACTCCAAAAAGAGTAAATGTCCGTGTAATTGCTGCAACAAATAAGAATTTGCAATCACTTGTTTCAAATAAATTATTTCGTGCAGATTTATATTACAGATTAAGAACTGTGAATATTCATCTTCCGCCTTTAAGAGATAGAATTGAAGATATTCCTACACTTGCTACAAAATTTTCAACTGATTTTGCAAATAGAAATAATATAACTTTTTCAGGCTTTGAAACTGGAGCTTTAGAAATTCTGAAAGAATATTATTGGCCTGGAAATGTTAGGGAACTTAAAAATGTAATTGAAAGTATGTTAGTTATTAATCGTGGAAAATTAATTTCTACAAATGATGTTAAAATTTTTCTTAATAATTATCAAACACAAAGTAATTCCGATGTTGAACGAGGACTTCCGATGCTTCCAATTAAAAATGAGTTGGAAGAAAGAGCACTCATTTATCGCGCATTAGTAGATTTGAAAAATGATATAAGTGAAGTTAAAAAAATAATTCAAGGAACAAATTCATCAGTAAACACAAATCACGTTGGAGAATATCCAGCTCTTCCTTCGCATAATGGTTCTCTCGATGAAATGGAAAGAAAATTAATAATTGAAACTTTGGATAATTCTCAAAATAACAGACGTCTTGCCGCAGAACATTTAAAAATTAGTGAGCGAACTTTGTATAGAAAAATTAAGGAGTACGGTTTAAAATGAAGAACGCATTTTGGATATTTATTTTAGCAACACTTTCGGGATGTATTTATTCATTTACGGGTTCATCTGTTCCACCACATATGAAAACTATTTCAATTCCACTTATGCAAGATCAAAGTGGTTTTGGCGAGCCAAACTTAAAAGAAGAATTAACAAAAAAGTTGACTGACTTATTTATAAATGATAACACTTTGTCAATCGCAGATCGTTCAACTGCTGATGCAATTATTGAAGGAACTGTTGTCGCTGTTAGCGATGCTCCAATTGTAATTGAAAAAGGTGAAAAAGTTGATTCCCGTAGAATTACTATTTCAACAAGAATTACACTGCAAGATTTACAATTACGCAAAATGATGTGGGAAAAAGATTTTGCAAACTGGGGCGATTACAAAACAGGAAACTTTGAAGAAAGACAAAAAGCAATTACAGAAGCATTAAGAAAAATTTCGGAAGATATTCTTTTACAAACCGTATCAAATTGGTAAATAAAATCTTTATTCACTTTAAAATATATTAACATGACAGACACAATTTTAACAATTTATTTTGTCTCCCTTTTGATCCTTTTTGTTTTTGGATCACACGGATTTGTAATGGTTTATCATTACTTTAAACATAGAAATGATAAAGAAAATCCTTTAGCAATTCCAAAAGAGTTTCCTATTGTAACAATTCAACTCCCTATTTTTAATGAACGATATGTTGTTCCGAGATTAATAGATTCAGTTTGCGAAATTGAATATCCAATTAATAAATTAGAAATTCAGATACTTGATGATTCAACCGATGATACTTTTATTCTTGTGGAAAATATTGTAAAAGAAAAACAAAAACTTGGATTTGACATTAAGCATATTCACAGAACAAACAGATCTGGTTTCAAAGCTGGTGCATTAAAAGAAGGTCTCGTAAAATCAAAAGGAGAATTTGTAGCAATTTTTGATGCGGACTTTGTTCCAAATAAAAATTTCTTAATGGAAACAATTCCATATTTCTTTTCAGATAAAAATATTGGAATGGTGCAAACTCGTTGGGAACATTTGAACGAAAATTATTCTGTGCTAACTAGAGTTCAATCTTTAGCTCTTGATGGTCATTTTGTAATTGAACAAAATGTTCGCAACAAAGCTGGGTTCTTTATAAATTTTAACGGAACTGGTGGCGTTTGGAGAAAAAGTTGTATTGAAGATGCCGGAAATTGGCAAGCTGATACACTTACAGAAGATCTTGATTTGAGTTATCGAGCACAACTCCGTGGATGGAAATTTAAATTTTTACGTGATGTAACTTCTCCAGCAGAATTGCCTGCAGAGATTAACGCGCTAAAATCTCAACAATTTCGTTGGACAAAAGGTGCAATTGAAACTGCAATTAAATTACTTCCAATGGTTTGGAAGTCGAAATTATCAATTAAGAAAAAAGTTCACTCAACATTTCATTTAACAAATAATTTTGTATTTCCATTTATTTTAGTTGCTGCTATTTTAAATCTACCGCTAATGTTTATAAAACATTACGGTGGTTATGAAAGTTATTTCCAAATGATGTCGATTTTTATCTTTGCATTTATCGGCTCATTTCTTTTTTATTTATTTTCACAAAAAGATATTTACACCGATTGGAGAAGACGGATTTATTTCTTTCCGTTATTTATGGCTGGAAGTATGGGATTTGCTGTAAATAATACACGTGCTGTTTTAGAAGGATTATTTGGTATAAAATCTGAATTTGTTCGAACTCCAAAATACAGTATTAAAGAAAAAAATGATTCCTGGAAAAACAAACAATACACAGTTAAAAAAATTCACTGGACTGTTTGGGTTGAATTTTCACTTGCTATTTATTGTTTTATTGGCATTTTAACTTCAATTTACTTTTTAGAATTAGCATCGATTCCATTTCAACTTTTATTTTTTATTGGATTCGCATTTATGTCATATCAATCTTTAAGGTTGGCATTTGCGGAACGAATAATATTACTACGCGCGCGATTTCAACGCGCTGATGTTGTATCAGCTTGAGATTGTTTTACAATTAAGTTCAATGTATAATATATGCCGATGAGTTTTCTTGTCGGCATTTTTATTAATAAATGACTACTGTAGCTAAAAAAATATTTTCGGAAAGTGAAATAGTTTTTCTATCAGAAAAACTAAAATCAAATCCATCTTCCCCATTATTTGCACGATTATCTGATGGCTTATTACAACTTGAAAAAGTTGACGAGGCGTTGGCTTTGTGTGAAAGTGGAATCAAAAAATATCCTGATTATGTTTCTGCCTTTGTTATTTTAGGAAAAATTCATTTGAAAAAAGGAAATTATTCTTTAGCCAAAAAGAGTTTTTTAACAGCAATTCAAAAATGTCCTACAAATCAAGTAGCTGCAAGATTTATCAAAAATATTCCAACCGAAGAAATTATTCCTGAGGTTGTTCAGAGTTTTCCAACATTTGAAGAATATTCAAATCAGCATCAAGTTCAATTTCCTGAAAGTGAAATGATTTCGTTGGATAAATATTTATCAATAAATAAAAGTGGAAGTGAAAAAAATCAAGCTGAACAAATTGATGAAATAGCACAATTACTTTCTCAAGCAGAAAAAATTGTACCAAATGAAAATGGTGAAAATACTTCTTTGCCCGATGTTGATTCTTTTGAACCAACAATAGTTACCCCAACACTTGCAGAAATTTATGCAAATCAGGAACAGTTTGCTGACGCAATTGGATTATATAAAACGCTTATTGTGAGAAGGCCTTTAGAAAAAGAGGAATTCGAAAAAAGAATTTTAGAATTAAAAAATCTTTCTTTTGAAATTGCTAAATTAAAAAAAGAGGGAAAGTAATTACTTTAACTTGTTAACTAAACGAGTTAATTTAGATTTTTGGTTTGCTGCTTTATTTCTGTGAATAATTCCTTTACGTCTCATTTTATCTAAATAGGCAATAGCTTCTTTTAATGTTGTTGCAGATAGATCTTTTGATTCTAAGGAACGAACTTTTTTAGTTAATGTTTTCAATTTTGAAACTTTTGTAACATTACGCGCAGTTCTGCGGGAAGTCGAACGAATTCTTTTTATTGATGATTTATGTTGAGCCATAACTTATATTTTTTTATTAATCTATGATAAATGTTGTGCAAATATATTCATTAAAAAAGTTAGTAACAAATGAAACTTGATTTAAATATTATTATTAATTGGGTTATTTACGAATTATATTCAGCAACATAATAAATGAACAACCTTCCTCGCCAAAAATTAATAATACTTTTTACAATATTTGTTGATGTAGTTTGCTTTGGAATTGTAATTCCACTTCTTCCATTTTATCTGGAAGAATTTCAAGCGACACCATTTACAATTACTTTACTTTTTTCAGCATTTTCACTTTTTTCATTTCTCAGCAGTCCTTCACTTGGAGTACTTTCGGATCGTGTTGGTAGAAGGCCAGTAATTATTTGGGGAATGATTGTAAGTGCAATCGGTTTATTTATTTTCGCAAGCGCAAATTCTTTGTGGTTATTATTTTTGGGAAGAATTGTTGATGGTCTCGCAGCTGGAAAATTTACAACCTTGCAAAGTTATATGGTAGACATTTCCAGAAACGATAAAGAACGAACTCAAAATTTAGGTTTAGCAGGTGCAACTTTTGGATTAGGATTTATGATTGGACCAATGATCGGCGGAATTTTAAGTAACATTTCAATCTCTTTTCCATTTTGGTTTACAGGAATTTTAGCTTTATTGAATGCTCTTATTGCATTTCTTTTTTTACCGGAATCACATCACAACAAATCTGTAAAACGATTTTCTATAAATCCAATTATGCCTTTAAAAAAAGCATTTGTAGATAAAAAATTAAGACCTTTATATACAACTTGGTTTTTGTTCACATTCGCATTTGTTTTATCGCAGGTAGTCTTCTCATTATTTGCACAAAAAGTTTTTCATTTCAATTCAACGGTAACTGGGTTTCTATTTTCATTTCTCGGTGCAATAGTTTTGGTAAATCAAGCAGTATTATTAAAGAGGGTTTGGCTTAAATATTTTTCTGAATCAAAACTAGAATATTTAATGATGGCAATTTTATCAATCGGATTTTTTTTAATGGCAACGAAAATAAATTTATTTTTTTACATTGGAATATTATTTCTCGGAATTGGACAGTCTGTTATCAGAGTTGTAATTACAAGTCAAGCTGCAGCAAGTGCAACACCGCAAACTAAAGGAGAAGTTATTGGAGTACTTGGTTCAATTATGTCTGCATCAATGGCGATTGCGCCAATTATTGCTGGAAAATTATTTGAAAGCGAGCCATATTATCCATATTTACTTGCAGCACTTTTTTGTTTGGCTGCATTATTTATTTCAACAAAATTAAAATTTAGGAAAACAAAATTCGAAGAAGATTTAACTTTACCAACAAATGAAATTTAAACGATTATATAATTCTACAAAACTTGAGTTTTACACTGCAGATACAAATACGCCATTAAAACTTCCACTATTCACATCTAAAGTTGCAGCTGGTTTTCCTTCTCCTGCGGAAGATTATGTAGAATTAAAACTCGACCTTAATAAATTTCTTATTTCACATCCTGCTGCTACTTTTTATGTTCGTGTAAAAGGAAGTTCAATGATAAATGCCGGAATAAATGATGGTGATATTTTAATTGTTGACAGATCGTTGGAAGCAAAAAACAAAGACATTGCGGTCTGTATGTTGAATGGTGAATTTACTGTTAAAAGAATTAAAAAAGTTAAATCAGAAATTTATCTCGTTCCGGAAAATCCGGATTTCACTCCAATTAAAATTTTAAAAGAAAATGAATTTGAAATTTGGGGCGTTGTAAGTTATATTATTCACAAACCATAATTATGTTTGCATTAGTTGACTGTAATAATTTTTATATTTCGTGCGAGCGCATATTTAGTCCCACATTAAAAAATCGTCCAGCGGTTGTGCTTTCAAATAACGACGGATGCATTGTTGCAAGATCCAACGAAGCCAAAGTGCTCGGAATTAAAATGGGAGTTCCTGCGTTTAAAATTGAAAATGTTCTCCGCGATAATAATGTTGCTGTCTTCTCTTCCAATTATGCTTTGTACGGAGATATATCCGATCGTGTAATGAGTATTCTTACAGAGCATGCTCCTAATATTGAAATATATTCTATTGACGAAGCATTTCTTGATGTGGCAAATATTCCACTTGATCGTTTGGTAATATTTGCCCGGGGACTTCAGACAAAAATAAAACGGTGGACAGGTATTCCTGTTTCAATTGGAATTGCACCGACGAAAACTTTAGCAAAAGTTGCAAATAAATTGTCGAAAAAGAATTCTAAATCGGAAGGTCTTTTTATTATTTCGGAAGAAAAAAAAATTGAAGAGGTTCTTTCAACATTTCCCGTTGAAGATATTTGGGGAATTGGTCGGCAATATTCCCGTTCGCTTCGTTCATACGGAATTACTACAGCGCTCGAACTCCGGAATATGCAAGATGAATGGATTCGTAAAATTTATACTGTTGTCGGTTTGCGTATCGCTGAAGAATTACGCGGAACTTCTTGCATGATGCTTGAACCAATTCGTTCATCAAAAAAAGAAATTTGTACTTCATGCTCGTTTGGAAAAACGACAACTGATATTTCACTTATTCGTGAAGCAGTTTCAACTTACACATCTCGTTGTGCAGAAAAACTTCGCCGGCAAAAAACTGTGGCTAATTTGATAACTGTTTTTATTGAAACAAATCCTTTTAAACCCGAGTTGCCGCAGTATAATAAATCCCGCACAATTCACATTACAACAGCAACTAATAATACAATTGAACTTTTGCGGCATGCTCTTTTCGGACTCGAATCAATTTTTCGCGAAGGATATAATTATAAAAAAGCGGGAATAATTGTAAGTGGTTTGACTTCTGAAAACTTCATACAAAATAATTTATTTGATGAAGTCGGAAAAATTTCCCGAGACAAATTCAACATTGCCGCACAGACACTTGACAGACTAAATAAAATAATGGGACGCGATGTTGTTCGTTATGCTGCACAAGGAGTTGACAGAGTGTGGCGGCTTCGACAAGAACGACTTACGCAATGTTACACTACACAGTGGAATGATTTACTAACTATAAATATTTAACATGTGCGGAAGATATTCGATTTCAAAAAATATAGAAGAGATTGTAGAAAACTTTAAAATTGAAGTTTTAAAAGATTTTTCAGCGCAACTCTTTAATGCGGCACCAATGATGAAGCTTCCAGTTATTACAAATACCGATCCAAAAAAATTACAATTATTTTCGTGGGGATTAATTCCATCGTGGTCAAAAGATCCAACAATTGGAAACAAAATGATAAATGCGCGTGGAGAAACTATTTTTGAGAAACCATCATTCAGAAGTTGTATAAGAAATAAAAGATGTTTAGTCCCAGCAGATAGTTTTTATGAGTGGAAAAAAACTGAAGAAAAAAAACAACCATTCAGAATAAAATTAAAAAAGAGAGGGCTTTTTTCACTTGCCGGCATTTGGGATGAATGGAAAGATGTAGATGGAAAAATTAAAAGTACATTTTCAATAATCACCACATCACCAAATAATTTAATGAGCGAAATTCATGATCGCATGCCGGTAATTTTACAAAAAGATGATGAAGAAAAATGGTTGCTCGCAAATGATGTTAATGAAATCAGTTCACTGATAACTTCATATCCTGCAATTGAGATGGAAGCGTGTCCGATTTCGCTAATGGTTAATTCGCCGAGAAATAATTCGGCGGAAATACACACCCCCTTAAACTAAAAAACCATCTTTTGCAAGATGGTTTTAGAGAAACTTATTTTTTTCTTTAGTTTTTTCTTAACTGAATATGGCACGTAATATCAACATTATCACTCACAACTATACCACCAGTTTCTGTAGCTCTATCCCACGTTACACCAAATTCTTTTCGGCTGAGTGAGCCGACAATTTTAAATCCAGCTTTGGAATTTCCGCGACCATCCTTTACGGTACCAAAATAAGTAGCGTCAAGTGTAATTGGCTTAGTTATTCCCTTCATAGTAAAATTTCCGACAAGTTTATATTTTTTTTCGGAAACCTTTTTGAATGATGTTCCTGTAAATGTAAAATTTGGAAATGTATCAGCGCTAAAAAAATCACTCGACTTTAAATGTTTATCTCTTCCTTCATTATCAGTATCAATTGAGTTTACATCAACTGTGAAATTTATTTTGCTGTCTGTAAAATCATCGTTTGTGGAAATTACTTCACCTTCAAACTTTTTAAAATTTCCTTCTAATTCACTTATCATTAAGTGAATAACACTGAATTTTACATTTGAGTGTGTTACATCAAACGACCACTTCGATTGTGAAATGAGAGTTGATATAGTTAATATCAAACCAAGTAAAGTTTTTCGTATCATAATTTTAATTTTTGTAAATAGTAAATATAATTTTTAAATTTTATTATCGCGTTGAATCTCTGCGAGGCGCACTACTTCGAATTCGTGTAGTAAATTTATTTCGGCTTGGTCCAGACGAACTTCCCGATTGTGGTTTACGATGTCGTCTATCATCTCCTTGTGGTTGTGGTCGTTGAGTACTATCGGAAAATGGTTTTCGCTCACCACGAACTGCACCTCTGGTGTCACTACTAAATTTTCTTCCACCACCAGCAAATCTACGATTTCTGCTTTCGTATTTTCGCTCACCACTTTTCTGTTCTCGATTTCCGCGACTGTCATTTCTATCCGTATTAACTTGCTCTCTATTTCCTCGATCGTCACTTCGAAAAGGACTTCCTTTACTGCTAACTTTTTCTCTATTTCTACGATCATCATTTGAGTTAAAGCTAGTTCGGCTTTTGTTTCTATGTACAAATCTTCTTTCTCCACGATCATCATTTGAGTTAAAGCTAGTTCGGCTTTTGTTTCTATATACAAATTTTCTTTCTCCACGATCATTTCTTCGGTTACTACCTCCACGGCTTTTACCTCTTCGACCATCTCTTCTTTCTTCGTTCTCCTGGTCATCATCTACACGAGGACGTTCAGGTGGAAGTTCAGGCAATGGAATTCGTGGTAAAGTTTTGCGAATAAATCTTTCGATGTCGCGTATATCGTGTTGTTGATCCGGCATTCCAAATGAAATTGCACGACCGCCAGCACCTGCGCGACCAGTTCTTCCAATACGGTGAACATAATCTTCTGCGGTTGAAGGTAAATCATAATTTAATACGAGTTCAATTCCTGTAACATCAATTCCTCGTGCGGCAATATCAGTTGCAACTAGAATTTTATATTTCCCAGTTTTGAAACCTTCAAGCGCTTCTCTTCGCTGACCGAGTGTTCGGTTTGAGTGAATTTCTGCAGCGCTATGTCCCATACTTCGAACCGACTTCATAACTTTTGATGCACCACGTTTTGTGCGTGTAAAAACTAAAGTTGATGTATGATGTTCAGTTAAAATCTTTTCGAGCAATCTACTTTTTGAACTATTTTTTACGATGAATATTTCTTGCACGACTCTATCTGAGGTTGTTCCTTGTGGTACAACTTCAATTTGTACCGGCAACTTCATTGTTGAAGAAGCTATTTTCATTACGTCTGGCGAAAGTGTTGCAGAAAAAAGCATTGTTTGTTTATCGTGTGGTACTAATTTTAGAATTTTTTGAATTTGTTCTTGAAATCCCATTTCTAACATTCGATCTGCTTCATCAATTACTAACATATTCACAGCATTAAGTGAAACTGTTTTTTGTTGTAGATGATCATTTAATCGTCCGGGGGTTGCAATAATTACATTTGGATTATTTTTTAGATCTTGCATTTGCGGTCGAAATGCAGCGCCGCCAATTAATACTGCTGTGCGAAGTCCAAGAGTTTTTCCAATTGTGTGAAGAACTTTATCAACTTGAAGTGCAAGTTCACGAGTAGGAACTAAAATTAATCCTCTATTTTTTGATTGTGCTAAACGTTGAACCATTGGAATTCCAAATGCCAATGTTTTTCCTGTTCCTGTTTGAGCAATACCAACTACATCTTTTCCTTCTACTCCGATTGGAATTGCTTGGCGTTGAATTGGTGTTGGTGTTGTAAATTTTAATTTTTCTAGTACTTCTAATAGTCCAGGAGCTATACCAAGACCATAAAAGTTGTCGGATGTAATTGTTTGTTGCATATTATATTATCTATTATTACTACTTAATTGTGCTAGTTCGATTAACTCTGGCGAGAAATTTCTTGAGGAGATGACTGTTTATGTCTGTTTCGAATTAGATTGTGCCTCAAATATACTAAATTTTGGCTATTATAAAAAATAAAAGGTGCACTTCCCGTTATGCACCTTTTGATATCAAAAATACTTCCCCTCTAAATATAACTTACTTCATTAAAGTCAATTTCTTTACTTGTATAAAACTTCCAGATTTTAAACTGTAAAAATAAATACCGGATGAAAGATTTTTGCATCAAAATTAATTTTATAATTTCTAGCACTTTGATTTTCATTAATAAGTGTAGCTACTTCTTTTCCAAGAATATCAAATACTTTTACTACAGTTATTCCTGAGAAGGGAATTGTATAACTTATTGTTGTTGAAGGATTAAATGGATTTGGGAAATTTTAAAAGCTAACGGGAAGAACTTAATTCAATTTACATTTACAAAATGTTGTATTGTAACTGTAAAAATAAAAAGTAAAAAAGGAATTACACTTCTTGAACTTACAAAGGATAAAATTCCAATTGAAAGGAATCCTGTAAAAAATTTATACGTTCAATGTTCGGTCGGTTGGGCTTTTTATTTAGCTAATCTTAAATCAGTAATTGAAGGTGGTAAAGATTTAAGAAATAAAAATGTAGATTTACTGACGAACTTTAAATAAAGTAAATTACTTTTTTATTTTTGTTCGCTCACGGTAATATTATGTTTTACGGTTCTGGCTTGAATAATAAAAATAACTTCTTCAGCAATATTTGTAGCGAGATCTGAAATTCGCTCAAAATTTCTGCTAATCCTTAAAAGCTCCATTCCTGATTTAATTCTTTCAAGGTTTTTATCGGTATCGTGAGATTTTGGATTTGCAACTTTCTCTTCCATTTCAATATATATTTCTTGAGCAACTAAAGTCATCATCGATTTATTCAAATCGTCAACTTCGTCATCTTGCTTTAAAACAGATTCAGCAAGTTGAACATCTCTGTGAATAAAACAATTAATTGCACCCTGTAACATTTTCTTTGTTAACTCTGCCATCTTCGGAATTTCAAGAAGATTATCTTTAGAATTCTTTGAATTTAATAATATAATCACTGACTCTGCGAGATTTACAGCGTGGTCGCCAATTCTTTCAAAGTGATTATTTATTCTTGTGTCGGCAAGAAGCATCCGCAAATCCGTTGCAACAGGTTGATGAAGTGCTAAAAGATCGATTATCAAATTATCATTTACAATTTCTAATACATTAATTCTATTATCACCATCTATAACTTGTTTCGCTAAATTAATTTGGTTTGTAAGAAGTGCTTTTATTGAATGTTCTACTGCCTCTTCAACATAACTACCCATTTTTATTAAGCTAGCAAATAAATGTTCGTATTCATTTTTAAAATGTCGTTCCATGTTTTTCCTATATATTAATTTACAATAATTTTTATCCGAATCTTCCAGTTATATAATCTTCGGTTTGTTTTTTATCTGGTGAAGTAAATAATTTTTTTGTTTCGTTTATTTCAACCAAATCTCCAAGATAAAAGAAAGCGGTTTCATCGCTAACACGAGCTGCTTGTTGCATATTGTGTGTAACAATTACAATTGTATATTTTTGTTTCAATTCAAAAATAAGTTCTTCAATTTTTGCAGTTGCAATTGGATCTAATGCACTTGCCGGTTCGTCCATTAATAATACTTCCGGATTTACCGCTAATGCTCTTGCAATACAAAGTCGCTGTTGCTGTCCGCCTGAAAGTGCAAGTCCACTTTTATTTAAATTAGAATTTACTTCATCCCAAAGTGCTGCTCTTTTTAAACTTTTTTCTACTATTTCATCAAGTGTTTTTTTATTATTTATTCCATTTATTCTCGGACCAAATGCAACATTTTCATAAATCGATTTTGGAAATGGATTTGACTTCTGAAATATCATTCCAACTTTTTTTCTTAATTCAACAACATCAATATCTTTGTCGTAAATATTTACATCGTCAAGTAAAATTGTTCCTTCAGTTCGAGTTGAATCTATAAGATCATTCATCCTGTTAAGCGATCTTATGAATGTGGATTTTCCACAACCGGAAGGACCAATTAATGCAGTTACTTGGTTTGCTTTAATATTTAATGAAATATTTTTAAGAACTTGTTTACTCCCATAATAAAGATTTAAATTCTCAACTTTTATTTTTGAGATTATTTCAATTTCTAATTCCAAAGGATCCATAAAATTTTTTAAACTATGAAACTAATTTTTTCTGCATTCGCTGTCTTAAAAGTATAGCAGAAAAATTTAGAATAAATGTTAATAAAAGAAGTACAAACGCACTCGCGAATTGTATCTGTTTAGTAGCTTCTACATCTGCGGATTGCGTTGTCATAATATACAAATGATAACCCACATGCATAAACTGATCTGAAAGTGATTGTGGAATTTGAGGTAAAAAATATGCAGCTCCTGTAAATAAAATAGGTGCAACTTCTCCGGCTCCTCTTCCCACTGCCAGAATTGATCCTGTAAATATTCCTGAAATTGCATTTGGCACAACAACTTTTATTATTGTAGTAAATTTTGTTGCGCCAAGTGCTAAACTTGCTGCTCTATATTCTTTCGGTACATTTCTTAATGCTTCTTCAACTGAAACAATTACAACCGGAAG
This sequence comes from Bacteroidota bacterium, assembly GCA_005792285.1. Classification (GTDB taxonomy): domain Bacteria; phylum Bacteroidota; class Ignavibacteria; order UBA10030; family UBA8401; genus SXSI01. The sequence continues at coordinate 24,706 of SXSI01000017.1, read as the reverse complement.
TGTAAGTAATGCCATTGTTAAACTTGCCCATAAAATATTTGGCTGCGCCCAACGAACTGTTTCAACTCCTAAATTTTTATCTATTCCAACTCCAACAAATTGGATGAAGAATCCGAAACCAAATAATCCAAATACAATTGCAGGAATTCCGGCGAGTGTGTTTACTGCAAATCTAATCATTCTTGTAAAAATAGATTTTTGACTTGCATATTCATGAAGATAAATTGCGGTAATTGTTCCAACGGGAACACCTGCAATTGTCATAATAATAACTAATAATGAAGTTCCAACAATTGCAGGAAATATTCCACCGGAAGTCATTCCATCTTTTGGAGAATCTAATAGAAAACTTAATGATAATAAATTACTTCCGCCCGAATAAATTATATAGAACATTAATAAAATTATTGCAACAATAATAAAAGCAGAAAATGCAGATAGAAATATTACAAAACTTCCAATTATTCTATTTTTCATTCGGAGCCACTAAATTTTTTAATAATTCCTTTTTTAACAACAACTTCCGCAATAATATTTAAGATGAAAGTGAATACTAAAAGAAGTGTACCAATAAAAAATAAAACATTGTAATGTGTATCTCCAAAAACAACTTCTGCCATCTCTGCCCCAATTGTTGCTGTTAATGAGCGAACAGGTTCTGCAAAATTAAAAGAAATAAGTGCAGCATTTCCAGTTGCCATTAATACAATCATCGTTTCGCCAAATGCACGACCAATACCCAAAAGTACTGCAGCAAAAATTCCGTGAATCGCTCCCGGTAAAATTACATAAATAGCAGTTTGCCATTTGGATGCGCCAAGTGCGTAACTCGCTTCCGTAAAATGTGTTGGGATTGCCACAAGCGCATCATCTGCAACAGTATAAATTATTGGAATTACAGCTAACGCTAAAGCAATTCCGCCAACGAAAGCATTTAGCCGAAATACAGTTCCAAATAACTGTTGAAAAAAAGTTGCAAATACTGTAAGAGCTAAAAATCCAATTACAACTGATGGGAAGCTTGCAAGAAATTCTATTGTTGGTTTTAATATTACTCTAATTTTTTTTGAAGCAAAAAATGATGTGTATAACGCAGCCGCAATTGCTATTGGTGCGGCAAATAATATTGCAATAATTGTAACTTTTAAGCTTCCAATAAAAAGCGAAATTAATCCAAATTTAGGATTGTTTGATATTGGTTGCCAGATTTCCCCGATTATTTTTGAAAGTGTTCCTTCATCGGATATTTGTTCATTTTTTGTAACGGTAAGTTCTGTTGGTAATAAATTTAATGAGATTGATTCATCTCCGTATGTCTCATATTCTTCAACATTTTCAATTGTTACTTTTTTTTCTTGTTGAAAAAATATTGGTAGTGTCTCTCTAAATACAAATAAGAATATCAGAATAATAAATATAAACGCAGTAAAAGAAATTGATTTTATTAAAAACTCAGCAATAATTTCTTTTAATCCTGATAATCGAAATTTTTTTCTTATTTGATTTTTTTTCAGCGAAGTATTTTATTTAAACTATAGTTATTCTGGGTTTTTACTTTATCGGAAAGTAGCCAACTTTATTTACAATTGATTGGCCTTCTTTACTTAAAATCCAGTCAATATATTTTTTTAATGCTCCTGTTGGTTTTGATTTAACATACATAAAGAGATATCGTGAGATTGGATAATTACCACTTTTAACATTTTTTTCTGTTGGCTCGTAAGCTTTTAAAGAGTCATCTTTTTTAATTTTTAAAGATTTAATTCCTTTACTGAAAGCTGCTCCACCAAATCCAATTCCTGATTTATCATTTGAAACTGCATTTACAACTGCTGCGGTGCCCGGCATATTTTGTGAAGATTGTGAAAAATCTTCGTTGAGAAGTACATGTTCTTTAAAGTATTCGTATGTACCGGAACTATTTTCACGACTATAAAGAATTATTTTTTCATCTGCTCCGCCAACTTCTTTCCAGTTTGTTATTTTACCTTGATAAATATCTTTTAACTGAGCTAAACTAAGTTCTTTAATTTTATTTGTCTCATTTACATAAACTGATAAAGCATCGATAGCGGTTTTAATTTCAATACCGAATGAATTATATTTTTCTTTTAATTTTTCTCTTTCTGTTTTTTTCATCGGACGTGATGCATTACAAATATCAGTTGTGCCATTTATGAGAGCAGAAATTCCAGTACCTGATCCACCCCCGGTTACTTGAATTGTAACGTCTGGAAATTTTGCCATATAATTTTCAGCCCATCTTTGTGATAATATTACCATTGTATCGGAACCTTTAACTGTAATAATTTCTGCAGAATTTGTAGAAATATTTATAATGGCTAAAGTTAGTATTAGAGTTATTATTTTTTTCATTTTTTGTTTTGTTAAATTATTGGTTATTTTTTAATAAATTCACAATTACTAGTTACTAATTTCAGACAAAAATAGAATTACACTATTAAAAAATTATTATGCCAATGTTAAGAAATTGTTAACTCGTTCCCCTTTTCGAATCCTACAAATAAGCTATATTTTACTACGTTGTAATGTAAAACTGAACTTGGAACCCTTTTGCAATTCACTTAAAACTTCCAATTTATTACCATGAGCTTCAACAATATGTTTCGCAATTGCAAGACCCAAACCTGTTCCTCCCATATCTCTCGATCGCTCTTTATCGATTCTGTAAAATCTTTCAAATATTCTTGAAATATGTTCTTCAGATATTCCAACTCCAGAATCTTTTATAATAATTTTAATTTGATCTGCTTCTTTCATTGTTGATATAACAACTGTTCCTTTTGGAATATTATATTTAATTCCGTTTTGAATTAGATTAATTACAACTTGTTTTAGTTTTTCTTTGTCACCGTACACTTCAATATTATTATCAATTTTTTCTAATTTCAATTTAACATTAAAAGATTCAGCAAGTGGTTCCATTTCAAATATGGATTGCGATAGAAACTCTTGTAAATTAAAATATCTGAAACTCATTTTCATCTCACCTGTTTCAATACTTGAGATTGTAATTAATTCATCTAATAAAGTATCAAGTCGTTTTGTGTTTAACAAAGCGCGAGCAACAAAATCTTTTCTTACATCTGAATCTTCTAATGCACCATTTAGCAAAGTTTCGAGCAATCCCTGAATTGCAAATATTGGGGTTCTTAATTCGTGTGACACATTTCCTAAAAATTCGCGTCGCATTTTTTCTAATTTTTTTAATTGAACGATGTCTTCATTCATCGTATCAACCATTGAGTTTATACTAGTAGCAAGTTCCCCAAGTTCATCTTTTGAATTATAGGAAATTCTTTTATCTAAGCTTCCTTTTTTTATTTCAATTGCAATATCTGCCATCGATTTAAGTGGATGCGTAATTTTTCCGGAAATAATAAAAGTTACAACTGCAATAATTAAAAACGCCAAACTACATAAAATTATTATTGTCGACTTAACTTCATTTGTTGCAAACTTAATTTTATTCAGAGGGATACTTATTCTAATAAAATATGCTTTCGAAAATATTGAGTTTAGTGGTAATCGAGGTTCAATTCGTAATGCAAGATATTGCATTTCGTTTTTTATTGTATTACTAAATCTTTTACTAACACCTACTCCAGATTCTAAAGCTTGAACTATTTCACTCCGCAATAAATGATTATCTAGTTTCCCTAGTTCATTTTCTTGTATATCGGAATCAAAAATCACATTGCCAACACTATCAATAAGTGTTAATCTGTATTTGCCCTCTTTTGTTAATTTTTGAAGTTGCTCGTATGCATCTTCATTATTCCCTTTCGGAATTCCAATAAAATATTTTATTTCATTTGTCTTAATTTTAAGATCATCAATAATTTGATTTTCATAAAAATTATCAAGTACAATTATTGAAATTGTTCCCGTTATAACAATAATGCTGGTACAAAGTAGCAGAAGTGTTAGAATTAATTTATTTTTTATGCTAGAAATCAATATTCAATTCGGTAACCAACACCTTTTATTGTTTGAATCAAGTCAGCGTATTTACCAAGTTTTTCCCTGATTTTACGAATGTGAACATCAATCGTTCTATCTAGAACTACAACTCCATCTCCCCATATTGCACTTAAAATTGAATCTCGCTTGATTACTCTTCCTTTATTTTCTGCAAGATAAAGTAGTAATTGGAATTCTTTTCTTGGAAAAAATATTTCTTTTTTATCAATCAATACTTTATAATTAGTTGAATCGATTACAACGCCATCTAAAATAATTGTGGAATTTTTCTCGGTTGGATTTTCTTTATTTCGAATAACTTTTTTTATTCTGGCAAGAAGTCGTGGGATACTTACTGGCTTTGTAATATAATCATCAGCTCCAAGTTCTAATCCTACAACTTCATCCAGTTCAGTTGATTTTGCAGTTAATAATATTATTGGAATATGAGAAGTTTCTTTATCTTTTTTTAATCTTCTTGTTACTTCCAATCCATCTGGCTCTGGAATCATTACATCAAGAAGAATTAAATTTGGAATTTTTTTTGCTTTGTCGAGCGCATCCTTACCATTATGTGCAACCAAAACATTAAAGCCTTCTTTCTGTAAATTGTATTTTAATAACTCAACAATATCTTTTTCATCTTCAACTATTAGGACTGTTTTACTCATTTTTATTTTTCAACTTTATTATTATTTCCAAAATTCATTTTAATTTAGTTAATAAACAAATATTGAATAAATTCTGAAGAAAGGATTTTGATTGTAAAATTGATATTAAATCTGAAGCTAAAGAATTGTAAAGCTTATTTTAGGAAAAGCATTTTTTTGGTTTGTACAAAACGTCTTGTTTTATCAATGCTTTCAGCGTTAATTCTATAGAAATATAAACCACTCGAAACATTTGCGTTCCATTCAACCGTGTGTAATCCTGCATTGTGTTGCTGATTTACTAACTCGATTACTTTTTCTCCGAGTATATTATAAATTTCAATTTTAACATTACTCGTAACTGGTAATGCAAATTTAATATTTGTTTTTGGATTAAATGGATTTGGATAATTTTGTTCTAATGCAAAAATTTTCGGTAATACCGGTTCGGTTTTGTAATTTAATGAGAGAGTTCCATTTTGATTTATATTTTTTGAAACGGAGTAAATTTCAAATCCTCCGCTGAAACTTCCTTCGAAAGTATTATTTTTTATTGTCGCATATAAAACACCAAGTTCAGTAGTTGTCTCTGGAGTTAATTCTTTAAATCCAAGATTTGCAAATGCAGTTGTTGTAAGTCCATATTTTGAGTCTGAATTAAATAGCGCTACAATCGATTCACCAAAGTATTTTTTTAATCCGTTATTCAAAACAAACGAATCAACTTTTACTGAATTTGTATTATAATTTAACATCAAGTTCATTGCATCAAAACTTTTTACTCCAGTAACAAAAAGTGGAATTGAAAGTGTTTTGCCATCTTTTAATAATTTAGTTTCACCGGTTGAAATATTTCCTTCAGATTCGTTTGCATTACTTCCTTTTGCAAGCGAATTACTTAAAGTTCCCCCTTTGCCATTTACAAAAGCCCAATTCCAAATTCTTACAAATAAAGTTAAATCTTCTAAATCAATTAAACCATCATTATCAATTGAAACCGCAGGGAAAGTTCCTCGATACGGAGAAATATCTCCAATAAGTTTGTTATTATTTTTCCAAGCATCACTAAATTTCGCCAAATCGTCTGTTAAAATTCTTGCATCGTTTGTGTAGTCAGTCAATATTCCTGTTGTAAAATATTTTGCTTTTGAAACAAGTGTGCTATCTGTATTTGACAACGAATCTTTGTACCACATTGAGAAGTAATACTTTGTCAAAGCTTTTAATCCGGGAATCCACATTGAATCTACATTTATGGAGGGTTTTTTTGAAGGGAAAGCCCGATTTGGAGTTGCTCTATTATAAGTTGCTGTTTCTGAAACATACATTTGATAAGCCACTGGCGAACTGAAATCAGTTGGCTTTGTCCAACTTAACGCAACTGAGCCTGCAATATTTTGTCCGTTATTTACAACTGATTTAATGCTGTCAATATATGGTGGAGTATTATCGACTATAAATTTATTTGTTTGTAAAGTTGCACTATTAACTGCTAAACCAAAAGCAGTCAATCTAAATTTTGTCGTCATAGATTCTGTAAACTCATTATCACTTCTTGTTCGCCATAAAACTGAATCTTTAAAATTTACATTGGAAACTTTTGTAGCTCTTCCACCTAATTGCAAAATTGAGAACCAAGTTGAACCATCATTTTTACTAAATTCACCAATCATAGTAATTGTATCATCAATTGCAGCTACAACTTCAAATGGAATATAAACCGAATCTTTAAATACTCCACTTGGCGAAGTAATTGAAATTAATCTTACCGGTTTTGATGGAGTTGCTTTCTTTACAACTGTATTCCCATCATAATTATCGGCACGATCCCGAGCACGAACTGCTAAATAATATCGAACATAATTTTTTAATCCGATTAAAGTTTTTGTTAAAGTATTTTCGTTAGTTATACTGTCGATTGGTGTAGAATAATTAATTGCATTAGAATCTTTTTCTGCATAGAAAATATAATATCGAACCGGCCCATTTTTATCACTTCCCTTTGCCCAACTTAATGTAATTGCATTCCCGGTAGTTTCAGCAAATGCAGTTGTCAAACCACCAAATGTTGGAGGATTATTGTCTAATGAAAAAACAGATGAGGCTCTCGGAGTTCCAGCTCCACCAATTCCAACTAAAGTAATACGAACTTTTACAGAATCGTTTTCAATAAATGAAAAATCTTTAACAGATAACCAAGCCATTAATATTGGGAGGTTTTTTATCGCAGTTTTTGCTGAAGGGACTAAAATATTTGTAGTCGAAAACCATGTTAATCCATTGTTAAGCGAATAATCAAATACCATAGTTGCGGTATCTCCAATATCGCCTTTTGGATAATAAAGAATTCTAAGTGTATCTGAAGTAAAATTAAATTGGTTTTTGGAAACTACAACCGAATCAACTTCCGGTTTTTTGGGAACAACTCTAAACTCCCAAGCAGTAGTCCAGGAACTTGTATCTGTTATATTTCTCGCTCGCATTCTCCAGTAATAAGTTAAATTTGTTGTTAATGTATCGTAATAATGATTCTTCAATGAAGAATCGATACTGGCAACATCTTTAGCAACACTAGCAAAACTTGAACTCAGTGAAATTTGCAAATCATATTTCGTGGCTACTTTATTTGTATCAAGCCAAGTTAACGTATCACGAATTTTTGTCCATAGTTTTTTATCAGCCGGACTTTTATGAATTGGCGCACCAATTACAGTCCTAAAATTCCAAACGAAAGACCAGAAACTTATATTCGCTTTACTATCCATCGAATAAACTCTCCAAAAATATTTTTTATAATTTTTGAAGTTAGTAAATGCTTTAATTGTATCTCCACCAGTTACATCACCTCTATAAAATGCTGTTAAAGTTGTGTCTACTATAGTAGCAGTGTGAGGTTGTTCATAAACTTCAACTCTATAAGAAATTGCTCCTGAAACTTTTCTCCATTTTAATGTTGTAGAAATTGCAATTCTAACTGTAGAACTTTCCGGATAAACTAGTTGAGGTTGTTCATTTACATCTTCAATTAAAACAATAATTGCTCTCTCAAAAAACTTTATCGGTGTTCCGGAATCAGTTGTACGAAGGCGAATTGTATATTCTTTCTTTGCTTCAAAATTATAACTTTCTTTCGCTTTCAATTTATCATTCAAAATTTGGAATGAGGAATTATCATCCGAACCTGATCCTGCAACTAATGAATATGTGAATGAGACATCTCCATCAGGATCTGTTGTACTAAGAGTTCCAATTACAGCATCGGCAGGTTCATTTTCTGCAATTGATGAATCGCTAATTGTTAGCCAAGTTGGGGGATCATTAACCGGATTAATTGTAACCGTAAAAGTTTTTTCTACTTGATCATCTCCACTATTTAAAGTTCCTCCATCATCAGTTACACGAACTGTAATTGTCACAGGACTTATTCCGGAAGTATTTTTTCCATCTGCCGGTCTGAATGTCATAGTACCAGTTGTGCCGGGACTTGAATATGAAGTTATTGTTGGAGTTGGAATAATTGTTGTGCTGCTTGAGGTAGCTGAAACAATCATTGCTTGTCCCACTTCATCTGATCCTCCACCAACACTTATTCCTCCAAGATTAACAGTTTGAGTTCCCGCATCTTCATCAATTGTTAAATCAGTTGGTTTTGTTAAAGTTGGTTCATCGTTTACTGCAGTAACTGTAATTGAGAAAGTTATTGGCGTATCAGAAGTAGAATTATCGCCACCATTTGTTGTTCCACCATTATCTTCTAAATAAGCTGTAATTGTTGCTGAGCCATTTTTATTTAATGCTGGCTTAAATGATAAATCACCAGTTGCAGAAATTGCTGGCTGTTCATCAAAAAGTCCAGTGTTGCTATTTGAAGTAATTGTGAAAGTTAAAGTTTGAGAGTTTTCATTTGTCGGTCCCTTTTTTACAAGAGTTGCCCAACTCGATATAGTTTGGCTTGCGATATCTTCGAGTACTGTTTGATTTGCTCCTTTTATAAAACTTGGTGAATCGTTTACTGGAGTTATTGTTACTTGAAAAGTTTTTGAAATTGAACTGTTTGTTACTCCTCCGTCGCTAACCGTAACTGTAATTGTAATTACTCCATTTTGGTCGGCTTGTGGAGTTAATGTAAGAGTTCCAATTGCATTTGCACTTGAATAAGTTACTGTTGGATTTGGAATTACTGCTTGATCACTTGATGTTGCTGTAACTGTTAAAGTTTGAATTTCATTTACAGATCCGCTTGTTATTCCGCCTAAACTAACTGAAATATTTCCACCTGCGTCTTCTAAAACTGTTGCTGGATTTACAATATCAGAAAGTGTCGGTTGGTCATTTACAGAATTAACTGTAACATTTATTGTAATTACTTTTGTATCGTCACCACTATTTGCTGTGCCACCATTATCTTGTAAAGTTAAAGTTAAAACTACTGGAGATCCGGATGTAAATTGATTTGCAGCTGGAGTATAATTTATTGTCCCTATTGGATTTGCGCTAGTATAAGAAATTGTTGGAGTTGGAATTATAGTTGTGTTGCTCGAAGTTATTGATAGAGCCAGGGTTTGACTATTTTCATCTGTTCCTCCTCCTGCACCAATTCCAGATAAAGAGATGGTTTGTGCCGACGCATCTTCATCAACAGAAATATCAGATACGGAATTTATTATTGGTTCATCATTTACACCAGTAACTGTGATTGTAAAACTTTTTGGATCGTCACTTGTATTATTTACACCACTATTTGCAGTCCCACCATCGTCTTGCATGTAAACTGTAATTGTTGCAACTCCAACTTTGTTTGTCGCAGAGGTATAAGTTAAGTTCCCGCTTGCATCAATTGCAGGTCCTGCAGAAAAAAGTGCAGTGTTTGTATTATTCTGAATTACAAATGAAAGTGTTTGAGCCGATTCATCGCTATTTCCTTTATTTAAACTTGTTGCCCAAGATGCACTTTGTCCTCCTGCATCTTCAAGAACTGTTTGATTTACACCAGCAGTATAACTTGGTCTATCATTTACTCCCGTAATTGTAATTGTAAAAGTTTTTGTAATCGCATCATCTCCACCGTTTCCAGTTCCTCCATTATCAGTAACTGTTACCGAAATAGTTACCGTCCCAAATTTATCTGCATTTGGAGTAAATGCAATTGAACCGGTTGTACTTGCAGATGAATATGTTACAGTTGGGTTTGGTACAATAGCAGTGTTACTGGATGTAGCAGTAACAGCTAATACTTGATTAGACTCCCAGGCCAAATTAGATGCATTACTTTTTATTCCTGTTAAGTTTACAGTTTGTTGTACTGCATCTTCAAGAATTGTTAAGTTACTTAAATTATCAATAGTCGGTTCTTGGTTTACTTGTGTTATTGTAATTGTAAAAGTTTGGGTTGCGCTTGAGTTACTTCCACTATTAGCTGTTCCACCATCATCTTGAATTGAAATTGTAATATTGGCAGTTCCTGTTTGATTAGTTGCCGGAGTAAAAGCTAAAACTCCACTTGCATTGACTTCTGGTTGCGAAGTAAATAATGGATTCGCATCGTTTATAACTGTAAAGGATAAAGTTTGTGAGCTTTCATCAGATCCACCTCCTTTGCTTAAAGAAGTTGCGAACGCCTGACTATACGCACTTGAGTTTTGCATCACAGTAACATTGCTACCTTTTGTAAAACTTGGAACATCGTTTACTGCTGTTACATTAACTTGAAATGTAATTTTCGCAGTATCAACTCCATTGAAAGAAGTGCCACCATTATCCTGAACTCTAACTGTAATTGTAACAGGACCACTACTTGTGTTTGCATTTGCTGCTGGTGTCAATGATAACGTTCCAGTTGCATTGGCGGAAACATAGTTAACTGTCGGATTTCCAACTATAGATGCACTGTTTGAAGTAGAAGTAATTGCAATTGTTTGAGCGCTTTCTCCAGCTAAACCACTGTTTGTAATACCAGCCATATTAACAGTTTGTACCCCTGCATCTTCTAATATATTTAAAGTAGAAATTGCATTAATTGTTGGCGCTTGATTTACTGCAGAAAAAGTTATTGTAAAAGTTTGATTTGCGCTTGAGTTATTTCCACTGTTTCCAGTTCCACCATCATCTTGAATTGAAAGTGTTACTGTTGCAGTACCAACTTGATTATTTGCCGGAGTAAATGATAAAACTCCGCTCGAACTAACTGACGGCTGAACAGTAAATAATACATTACTATTATTTGTAGCAGTGAAAGATAAAATTTGACTTGATTCATTTGAAGGACCTGCACTTAAACTTGTTGCAAATGCCTGACTATATGCCGACGAATTTTGTAAAACTTCTACATTAGCACCTTTTATAAAACTTGGTACATCATTTACAGAAGTTACTGTAATAGTTAAAGTCCCGTTTACTGTTGCATCATTTGGATCTGTGACTGTTAAAGTTATAGTAACTGGTGAAGTTGTAAATTGATCAGCGGCTGGAGTTACTTTAATAGTTCTATTTGTTCCGGTGCCACCAAGTACTATTCCTGAAGAGGGGATTATTGTTGTGTTACTTGAACTTGAAGTTACAACAAGATCACTTGGGTGTTCAACATCTCCAATTGTAAAATTAATTGTCCCTGTGTTTGCATCTTCATTTATTGTTTGGTTTGCTGGTGGCGAAATTGTAGGGATATCGTTTACGGGATTAATTATTACTAAAAAAACATCACTTGCAGTCAGTGCTCCATCAGAAACTGTTACAGTAACAGCAACTCCACCAGCAGAAGTTTGATTTGCAGCAGGAGTAACCGTTACAGTCCTATCTGCACCTGAACCACCAAAAACTATATTTACATTTGGTATAATAGTTCCATCGCCTGAGGAAGCACTTAATGTCAAATTTCCCACTGGGGTATCAACATCACCAACTGTAAAATTAATTGTACCAGTGTTTGCATCTTCATTTATTGTTTTTGTTGTAATATTCGAAATAGTAGGGCCTAGCTGTGCAAACAGAAACCCTGTAAAAGAAATAAAGAAAATTATATTTAATAATAATTTTTTCATTTCTTAATCAATGTAAATTGTTGACTTATCATAACCACGCATTGTAATAACTCTATCAGCAGTATCTTTAGCCACGGTCGAATCTTGTTTAAATTGAAATGTAACAACTCCACGAACATTAGTTTTATAAATAAGTTCAAACAATCCGCCCGAACCTGTAACTCCAAGTGGTGAACCCATTGCAACTGCAATATTAACTTCAACTCTTCCGGAATCTTTTTTTACAAAAGTAATTGGTGTTCCGCCATTCTTTTTTAAAAATGAATTAACTGTTGCAAACGAATCAACAGTAACTAAATTTTTATCATACTCAATAATAATTCTCGAACTAAGTAGTGCGGGAATTTCTTTTACTTTACAAAAAATACTATTTGTACTTCCACGCTTAACTCTTTGATATCCCGGACTTAAGAAAAATGATGGTGTTTGTAAACTATCTATTTTAAAAGTTCTGGATTTTACTGAAACAGAGTCTCTTTGATTTTTATGTTTCGATTGGAAAAAAATTGTATAAGTATCATCATCTAATTGCGGAAAAGTTATTGTGGAATCTTTTACATAAGCAAAGGAAGAATCCTTTTTAGGATTAATCCAATTTGGCATTGAATTAAGTTTGTATTCTAAAAATTCAACTGAATTGGTTGCAGTAAATCCAAAAGAGACTTTCCTTGTACTATTAATAATTTGATTACTATCAGGTCCGCTTGTAATTACTACAATAGAGGAGTCATAAACATCACTTAGAGGATCATAAGGATTGTTAAAAGTTTTTTGTTTCGGAGTTGTACAATCAACAAAAATAATTCCAACCATCAGATACACAATTGAAATAACAATCGATTTAAATTGCTGATTCATTTTATAAATTAAAATGTAAGTTGATATTTAATTTGTGGTTGGCCATTCATAATTGATAAAGCAATATTATGATTCGGCAAAATTTGATTGTTTATTTTTTTTAAATTACTTGCCGATAGTGATGGATCGTTCACAACTATATCCAATAAATTATAACTGTAAGTAAAAATAAATAATGCAATTGTAACATTCCGAGCTTTTAACATCGATTCCATTGACGCGTGATATTTATCTACTTCGGCACGATATTTTTGTACATCCTCAGTTGTTTTAGCGTTTGCATAATTATCGTAACTCGTATTCCATTGTGTTGTGTAATAAGAATACATCATTTGCACTCCGGCAATTGATGCAATTGCACTAAGATTTGAATATTGTACAAATGCGGGATCGCGGTCACTATATTCCTGACCCCATCCCGGGAATAATGCAGATCTATAAAGTGCTTCGTTCATTGATTTTGGCTCCAACGTAATATCGCGAACGATCTCTTCACCTTCTGTGACATCAATCAACTCTTGATAAGGAACATATCCTGCACGAGTTAATTTTACACTTCTTGCACCAGCTGCAAGTACAAATCCTTCCGGTTTATTTTTTCCAAGATTATCACCGTCGATTTCAACAAACACGCCAAGTTCCGATTTTATTTTTAATACTCCAGATGAAGTTGAACGCAATCTGAAATTATGACTGTAACGAATGCTTCTATTTATTTCAAAAGTTATTGAGTCCGAAAAAAATCCTTCACACTCTGCTTTTATTCTTAATGTTCCTCTTTGAATTGGTTTGATTAAAGTATTCCTTGAAAATATTCCCCAATACTTATCATTTAAATAGAGCTTAACATTTTTCTGTGAGAAGGTAACCATTAGCTCTGGTTGCGCTTCCAATTGTGAAAACGCAGTTGGAAGTACAAAGCAATAGCATAAAAACAATACAAACAAGGTCTTTTTCACTCATTAAGATAGTAACATTTATTTAATTTTTATACTATTGACATTTTAAAAAAAAATACTAACATTGTGATGGGTTATTTGAAATGAAATTAATAAAAGTAATAAAATTCAATCATTAATAAGGAGGATGTATGAAAAGAAATACAATTAGTTTTTTAGTCATCGTAGTGATGACACTCTTGACAGTTAGCTGGGGCTATAGTCAAGAAACAACTCCACCACCAGTAGAACAACCAGCTCCCGAAGCAGTTGCTGTTGAAGAAGTAGTACCAATTGAAGAAGCAGTTGCTGAAGAAATGGAAGCTCCCGCAGCAAGTAAAGGTCTTAGAGTTGGAGGAGGATTAGGAATTGGACTTATGTCCTCAGTCGCAAATGCAGATGAAGCAGATAATGGAATGCCAATTGGCGGAGGAATAGAATTAAGTCTCGCAAAATATATTCCACAATTAGAAAATGCATCTTTATTTGTTGGATTCGGTGTTGCAACAAAAAAAGTTACATACAAAACTCATAAAGAGAAAGAAACTTCTCATACAGAAATTTCTGCTCTATTAAAATTTGGTTTGCCTGCAAAACTGCCAAATAATATGAAAGCATTTGCATGTGCCGGTGGAGTACTTTCATCTACTGATGATGAAAAAACAAGTGATAAAATTTTACAATTTGGTGCTGGGGTAGAATATCCTGTTAACGCAAAACTTTCTGCTACTGCAACAGCTCTTTATTCAATGGGCTTGGATAATCAATTATGGATTCATGGTGGTGATGGAACAAGAAGTGGTCTTGGTTTATCAATTGGAGTTTTATACGCTCTATAATTTTTTTATTCATAATTCTCTACAAAAAAAATCCCGAGTACAAGCTCGGGATTTTTTATTTTAAATTACATTAATTAACTATTTTTAAAATCTGGTTTCCGTTTTTCAATAAAAGCTTTTGTCCCCTCTTTCATATCTTCTGTAGCACAACATTCTCCAAATAAAGTAGCTTCAGTTCGTAAACCAATTACAAGTGGTTCTTGCATAGTTGCATGAATTGCGCTTAACGATTTTTTAATTGCAATTTGTCCTTTTGAAGAAATTATTTCAGCTAATTTTTTCGCTGATAAAATAAGTTCACTCTGCGGGACAACTTTGCTAACAAGTCCCAACCGAAATGCTTCTTGCGCATCAATTGGATTTCCTGTTAAAATCATTTCGGTAGCTTTTGAAATACCGACAACTCGGGGTAAGCGCTGTGTTCCACCGTACCCGGGAATAGTTGCTAAATTAACTTCCGGTTGACCAAATTTTGCATTTTCACTTGCAATTCGAATGTGGCAAGCAAGCACTAATTCTAAACCGCCACCAAGCGCATAACCATTTATTGCGGCAATAACAGGTTTGCCACACAACTCGATAGAATTAAAAACATTTTGCCCATTTTTAGAATATTCTTCGCCGGAATTTCTATCAAGCGAGGTTAGCTCCACAATATCGGTGCCGGCAACAAAAGATTTTTCGCCCGCTCCAGTAATTATAATTACATCAATTTCATTTTTTGTAGTTACAGAAATAAAATAGTTTTTTAGTTCCTCTTTTGCAATTTTATTAAGCGCGTTTAATTTATCCGGTCGGTTTATTGTAACAATTGCAATTCTGTTTTCTTCTGAAATAAGTAATGTTTGATATTCCATAAAATTATTTTAATTAGTTTTTTGTAAAATATTTTCCATTTTATTTTGAATGGTTTTTTTTTGTTCTGACTCCTGAAGTTCTTTTAAATTAATTTCAACATTCATTGCGCCACCTTTTATTGCGCTGCGAGAAAGTAAAATTGCAACTCCGGCGTCGCTATTGGAATTTTTATTTCCTTTCTCAGAAACTATTTTAGCAAGACTCAAAACTTCAAATGATTTTTCCATTGTTCGCAGTGGAACTTCTGATGCATATAAAGTTGTTTCTTCAATTAATTTATTTCTTTTATTAATTTCTTCTTCGGATTTTTTTGGAAGTCGGATTGCTTCCATTAATTTATTAAAAGCGTTTGTATCTTCGTCAACTAATAATAATAATTCGTCCTTTAATTTTTGTGCAGAAATAGAAATATTTTTCATTTCATCAAAAACCGACTCATATCCTTTTTTACCAACTGTTAAATTAGCAACCATCGCAACTAAGCCTGCTGCAATACTTCCCGATAAAGCTGCTGCACTTCCTCCGCCGGGAGCTGGCGAATCTGTAGAAAGTTCATCAACAAACTGACGAACGGTTAAATTATTTAGTGAGCTCACATTTTCCTCCAAAACATTTTCAATTATTTTTTTATTCGGTTCGAATAGTGAAATATCCGAAAGGCCGAGTGATTGTATTGCAATTTCAATTAAATTTTTTTCTGGCAAACCTGGTGATTTTCCCTGTTTCTCTAAAAAATATCTTCCTGCAATTAACATTGCCTCTTTTGGAATTAGTCCAATTATTTCACTTCCTGTTACACGAAGCCCATGTGAATTTGCTTCCTTTACACATTCTTCAAATGCAACATGTGGCGGAGTAATTTTAAAATTTGTCAAGTTAATTGAGATTTGTGCTTGATTGTATTCTTTAATAAACCAACCAACTGCTTTTACATTTTTTAATGTGCCGGGAATTTTAATCGATTCACCATTTTTGTTTCTTAAAATATTTCCATCCGAATCTCTTTTTGCTCTTCCCTGTTCGCGAATTCTGAAAGCAATTTCATTTGCTAATTTTTGGTCAGTTGTATTTAAGTTAACATTGTAAGCAATTAAAAAATCTCGAACTCCAATTACTGTTGCACCACTTTTAGAATTAAATATAGTTGGACCATAATCTGGTTTCCATTCCGGAAGTTTAATTTTTTCAGAAAGTCCTTCGTATTCCCCTTTTCTAATGTCTGCGAGATTTTTTCTTTGTGGTGAAGTTGCTGCATGTTCATATAAATAAACTGGGATTCCAAGTTCGCTTCCAACTCGTTCAGCAAGTTTTTTAGAAAGCTGAATACATTCTTCAATTAAAATTCCGGAAATCGGGATTAATGGGCAAACATCAGTCGCACCAATTCGCGGATGTTCACCTTTTTGATTTTTCATATCAATTAATCTGGAAGCTGTTTCGATCAAACGAAAAGCTGCTTCACAAACTAAATTTGCTTCACCAACAAATGTAAAAACTGTTCTGTTTGTTGCTTCTCCGGAATCGACATCAAGCAACTTCACACCAATTATATTTCTTACACTATCCGCAACAGAATTAATAATTGATTTATCTCTTCCTTCAGAAATATTTGGGACACATTCAATTATACGCATATAGAAATATAATGAGAAAAATCTTTATAACATTCTAATTCATGTTGTGAATAAAATGAATACCAAATGTTAATCCCTTTTCATTTTGCTTAAAGTTTTTATTTGAAATATTTAAGCTTCCAAAATATTGAAGCTGTAATTTAACATTTTCAATTCCCGCTCGAACTGTTATGGCTGGCTCGAAAATAAACTGACTTTTTTCTTCTCCTAAATATTCTTTTTGATTTTTATTATCCCACATTAAATCTCCTTCGGCTTCTCCATAATTTAAATTAATAATTCTTGTTGAGAGAATTGCTTCGGCATATTTCCATTTATATCCAAAATAAGATTGGATTCCTGTTCGTAAAAAGTTACCCTTTAATATTCCTGTTGAATTTGGATTTACTTCTTTTGTGGATGGAAAATTATTATAAAAACTTCCAACGCCAACTAAACCGTAAAAACCAAATAATATTTTTAAACTGTCATTTGAGTAGTAGCCAATTCCTGTTTCGAAAATTGAACCATTACCATAATCACCCTGATCATCTTTTTTAATGTTATAATTATAGAAGTTTGCAATGAGTCCAATATTTTTTGTTGCTGAATAACCTGTTTGTGCTTCAAAATGATTTTCTGATACTGCGACTGTTCCAGTAATTTCTTTTTCTTTTGTAAATAATGGAATGTTTTGTGAATTCGGAGAATAATAAATCGGACTGCAACTAATAAAAATAAAACTGGATATAAGTAATGATTTGAAATAATTAATTTTTATTTTCATTACATTTCTAACAGCACCCCGTTTTTTATTACATGTTTAACAAAATTATTAGAAAAATGATATGGAATATATTTATAATCAGGAACGTCGAAAATAATAATATCCCCATTTTTTCCAACCTCAATACTTCCGACTTCATTTGATAAACCAAGAGCAGCGGCACCATTTAAAGTCGATGCAGTAATTGCTTCTTCAACTCTCATTTTCATTTGCGTGCAAGCAATTGTCATCATCATCGGCATTGAATAACACATTGAAGTTCCGGGATTAAAATCAGTTGCAAGTGCAACAGGAATATTTGAATCTATAATTGTGCGAGCGGGCGCATATTTATGATTTAAAAAAAATGATGAACCGGGCAAAATTGATGCAATCGTTTTGGATTTACTTAATGTATTAATTCCATTTTCATTTATTAATTCAAGATGGTCAACCGAAATTGCGCCAAGTGAAACTCCAAGTTCAGTTGCCCCAAAAGTTGAAAGTTGATCTGCATGTAATTTTATTTTTAATCCAACTTCTTTAGCTTTCGATAAAATTCTTTCAGATTGTTTTAAATTGAAGTAACCATTCTCACAAAATATATCACAGAATATGGCCATTTTTTTTTCTGAAATATGTGGCAGTATATAATTGCAAATCAATTCAACATATTCATCCGGATTTTCTTTAAACTCAAACGGAATTGCATGTGCACCAAGAAAGGTTGGTACAATTGTTGAAAAATGATCTCTTTTTAATTCATTTATAATTTCAAGAATTTTAATTTCGCTATCAGGCGATAAACCATAACCGGATTTTATTTCAACAGTTGTAGTTCCAAGTTTCAGCATATCGTTTAATCTTTTTTCGCCAAGTCGAAATAATTCTCTTTTTGAAGCTTCGCGCGTTGCACGAACCGTTGAAAGAATTCCTCCTCCAGATGAAGCAATATCCTGGTAAGTTTTTCCTTCGGCGCGCATTGCAAATTCATTTTCACGACTTCCAGAAAAAATAAGATGTGTATGCGAATCAACAAAACCCGGAAGTGCAATTCCTCCTTCTGCATCTAAAACAAATATTTCATCATTAACTTTTATTTTGCTGGAAGGTGCAATTTTAGAAATTTTTCCATCCACAATTAAAACTGAAGAATTTTCAACAACTCCGATATCAGACATTTCACATCCCGCTTTAATTCCTCTTCTATTTGCAGAAACGGTAACGAGTTGTTTTATATTATTAATTAGAAGATTCATTTAGTTGCAATATAAATGGTACTAATTCCAAAACTTAATGTCTGTAATTTAACATCGGAAAATCCAGCTTCACTTAAAACTTTTAAAAAGGAATCTCCCTCTGGAAAAGCTAACACTGATTCTCCTAAATATTTATACGCTACATTACTTTTGGAAATTATTTTTCCAACAATTGGAATTATTACACTCAAATAAAAATTATAAAATTGCTTGATAAATATATTTTTTGGTTTAGAAAATTCTAAAATTATTACTTTACCACCAACCTTTAAAACTCTATTTATTTCCTTAAGTCCTTTAATTAAATTTTCAAAATTTCTTACACCAAATGCAACTGTAACTGCGTCGAAACTATCGGGAGAATATTTTAGAGATTCACAATCTCCTTCTTCAAGTTGAATAATATTTTGCAATTTTAAAGTTTCTATTTTCTTTTTTCCAAATTCTAACATGTTTGTAGAAATATCAACTCCCACAATTTTTTCAGGATGAAGATATTTCAAAATCATAATTGCCATATCTCCAGTTCCGGTTGCAACATCTAAAATTATTTTTGGATTATCTGCTGAAAGTTTCAAAATTGCTTTTCTTCGCCATAATTTATCAATATTAGCTGAAAGCAAATGATTAAGTAAATCATATCGATTTGCAATTCTATTAAACATATTCGCAACTTGATCTTTTTTACTGAGAGCCGAATTCTCGAATGGAACTACTTTGTCATGTTTTAATTCTTGCATCGATTTATCATTTCAACATTGGAATTTGAATTTTAAATTTTTTGGCATTGCCAATCGCCTGTTTGTATCCAGCATCTGCGTGACGTATAATTCCCATTCCGGGATCATAATTTAAAACACGATCTAATTTTTCGTCGGCTTCTTTTGTTCCGTCGCAAACTACAACCATTCCTGCATGAATTGAATTTCCGATTCCAACTCCGCCGCCATGATGAACACTAACCCAACTTGCACCACCGATTGTATTCAACATTGCATTTAAAATTGGCCAATCTGCAATTGCATCACTTCCATCTTTCATTTTTTCCGTTTCGCGATTTGGAGAAGCGACACTTCCACAATCGAGATGATCTCTACCGATTACAATTGGTGCTTTTATTTCTCCATTGCGGACAAGTTTGTTGAAAATTTTTCCCATTTTAGCTCGCTCGCCATAACCCAACCAACAAATTCTCGCAGGTAATCCTTGAAAAGCAACTTGCTTTTGCGCTTTTTCAATCCAATTACAAAGTTGTTTATTTTTTGGAAAAGTTTCCATAATTGCGCGATCGGTTCTGTAAATATCGTCCGGATCTCCAGAAAGTGCAACCCAACGAAATGGTCCTTTGCCATCGCAAAATAATGGACGAATAAATTCCGGAACAAATCCGGGAATATCAAATGCATTTTTCACACCTTTTGAAAGTGCTTCGCCACGAATATTATTTCCATAATCAAAAACAATTGCACCTCTCTTTTTTAATAACAAAAGTCCCTCAACATGTTTTGCTATTGAAGTTCTTGCGAGTTCAATATATTTTTTTGGATTTTTTTGTCGAAGTGAAATCGATTCTTCAAATGAAAGTTGAAAAGGAACATATCCATTTAATGTATCATGCGCAGAAGTTTGATCTGTAACTATATCGGGTAATATTTTTCCTTTTGCAATTTTTGGAATTAATTCTGCAGCATTTCCCAACAATCCAATTGAAATTGCTTCTTTTCTTTTTATTGCTCGCTCAATCATTTCCATTGCATCGGTAAAACTCGTTGTCATTGTGTCGAGATATTTTGTTTGAATACGTTTTGCAATTTTATCTGGATCGCATTCAACAACAAGACAAACTGCACCATTCATTGTTGCGGCAAGTGGTTGTGCTCCTCCCATTCCACCAAGTCCAGCTGTTAAAATAAATTTTCCTTTAAGTGAATTTTTAAAATATTTTTTTCCGCATTCTGCAAAAGTTTCATAAGTCCCTTGCAAAATTCCTTGAGAGCCAATATAAATCCAACTTCCCGCAGTCATCTGTCCATACATTGTTAATCCTAATCCTTCAAGTTTTCTAAATTCATCCCAAGTTGCCCATTTTGGAACAATCATTGAATTTGAAATTATAACTCGCGGTGCGTCAAGATGAGTTTTAAAAATTCCAACTGGCTTTCCTGATTGGATTAAAAGTGTTTCGGCATTTTTTAATTTTTTAAGTGATGAAACTATTGCGTTATAACATTCCCAATTTCTTGCAGCTTTTCCAGTTCCACCATAAACAATTAGTTCGTCTGGTTTTTCTGCAACTGCAGGATCAAGATTGTTCATTAACATTCTAAGCGCTGCTTCTTGTATCCAACTTTTGCAATTTAATTTTAAACCACGTGGTGCGTGAATATTTTTCTTAATCATGGTTGTTGATCGTTGCTTGTTATGTTTCCATTTTTATCTGTTCGAATTAACCACAAATCTTTTTTTCCTGCGCCGATAGATGTTGTTGAACCGGTAATTGTAAATCCTCCATCACTCATTTGAACAAGATCGTATCCAATATCACTTCCACTTCCACCAAAAGTTCGTGTCCATAATTTACCCCCTGTTACATCAAGTTTTAATAACCAGACATCTTCATTTCCACTTCCAAAAGATTTTGTTGAACCAACTGCAGCAAATCCGCCATCGCTTGTTGAAATTATTGAATAACCACGATCGTCACCACTTCCACCATAAAGACGATCCCATAATCTTAATCCATTTTTATCAGTTTTAATTAAGAACAAATCTTCTCCACCAAATCCACCGAGTGACACAGTGTATGAATTTGAATATCCAACAATTAAATATCCATCTGTTGATTCGATAACTTTGTAACCAATATCTTTTAAATTTCTTCCAAAAGTTTTAGACCAAAGCCTCGTTCCATTTAAAGTTGTTTTTACAAGCCAGATTTCTTCTTGTCCTAATCCATAAGAAGTTGTTGTTGCAATAAAAAGTAAATTTTTATCTGAGGTTTGAATTATATGTGTACCAATATCATTTCCACTTCCACCATAAACTGAGTCGTATTGTTTTTCACCAAGTTTATTTAATTTTGCAAACCAAACATCAAGGTCGCCTGTAATATTTTTTGTGGTTCCGCCAAGTAACGCAATTAGTGAATCGGTAGATTGAAGTGCAGAGAAACCACTATCAACTTTTGAACTACTAACAGTTGTTTGCCATTCTTCAACACCTGATGATAAAGTTTTTACAATCCACATATCATCGTTCGAAGGTGAACTTAAAGAATTACTTGTTCCGGAAATTAAAAAACCTCCATCGTAAACTTGTCGTATTGAATAAGGTCTGTCATTTAAACTTGAACCAATTGGTCTAGTACTTGCTTGCTTGCCAGAAGTATCTGCACTAAAAAGCCAAGCGTCAACTAATCCGGAACCAATTGAGTTTGTTGCTCCAACAATCATAACATTCCCACTTGAAAGAAGAACCATTGATCTTCCTTCATCATCTTCAACGCCTCCGTGAGATCTTGTATAATAGTACATTCCCTTATAATCTCCGGGAATTATAATGTAAGAATTTTCTCCCTTTTGTTCGGTACATGAATTCAAAAGAAAAAAAATGAGAATTGTAATAATTGATTTCAGAAATTTCATAATCGAAATATAAAAAAAGTTTGTACCGCTCTATAAACAAAAAACCCCATCTTAAGACGGGGTTTGTTGTTGGTGCAAATACAAGTCGGATTTACATTACACTCTAGTAACGTTTGAAGCTTGTAAGCCTTTGGGTCCTTGTTCGACCTCAAATTGCACTTTTTGTCCTTGATTCAATGATTTATAGCCATCGCCTACAATCGATTTGAAATGAACGAAAACATCTTCGCCATTCTCACGTTGTATAAAACCGAAGCCTTTAGAATTATTGAACCATTTAACGGTGCCAACTTCCATAAACTTTATATCCTTTCATTTAGTTTATTGGTTGTGTACTCACGCAGTAATTTGTTGTTAAACAGATTAACAAACGATTGTGAACTCACATCGGGGCAACACAAGCGTAAAACGTTGTACTTTAATTGGCAACAGAATATCATTTTTATTTTATAAAAGCAAGTGTTTGTATAATTAAATTTTTTATATCTAAAAGCACATTACTCTAACAATCAGATTGCACTTCTACTATATTACTCTTAAATTGACCAACTAAATTCCTCATTCACTTAAATACTTATAGAATAGAGGGATAAAACAATCAATGAAAGATATACGTAACTTCTGTATCATTGCACATATTGACCACGGCAAGTCAACTCTCGCGGATCGATTACTTGAATATACTGGTACAATAACGCAACGCGATTTAGTTGTAAACCAAGTTCTTGACGATATGGAGTTGGAACAGGAACGTGGAATTACAATTAAACTCCACGCCATTAAAATGCATTACAATGCTAAAGATGGGAAAAAATATAATTTAAATTTAATTGATACTCCTGGTCACGTTGATTTTTCTTATGAAGTTTCAAGATCGCTCGCTGCATGTGAAGGAGCAATTTTAGTTGTTGATGCTTCACAAGGTATTGAAGCACAAACAATTAGTAATT
The DNA here is from genome assembly GCA_005792285.1 of Bacteroidota bacterium. Lineage (GTDB taxonomy): Bacteria > Bacteroidota > Ignavibacteria > UBA10030 > UBA8401 > SXSI01. The sequence goes on along the minus strand of SXSI01000017.1, from coordinate 1,310 downwards.
TATATTTGGCAATTGAATCCGGTTTAGAAATTATTCCTGTACTAAATAAAATTGATCTTCCATCTGCTTCAACAATGATCGAACGAGTTACTTCCGAAATTGTAAACCTCATTGGTTGTTCCCCAGATGATATTATTAAAGTAAGTGCAAAAGTAGGAATTGGAATTGAAGATATTCTTGAAGCTGTTGTAAAATATATTCCTCCTCCAAAAGGAGATGTTGACAAACCACTTCGCGCACTTATTTTTGATTCTGCTTTCGATTCATACAGAGGTTCAGTCGCATATATTAGAGTTGTTGATGGAAAAATAAATGAGAAAACAAAAATAAAATTTATTAATAAAGGAACTGTTGCAATTGCAGATGAAGTTGGAAATCTTTTTATGAAGCGAGACAGAACCGGTGAACTTTCTGCTGGAGATGTTGGATATTTAATTGCCGGATTAAAAAATGTACGCGACACAAAAGTTGGAGATACAATTACTACATTTGAAAATGGCGCAACAACAGCTCTTCCTGGCTATAAAGAAGTTAAGCCGATGGTTTTCAGTGGACTTTATCCTTCAAATAGTGATGACTATGCAGAATTAAGAGATTCACTTGAAAAGCTAAATTTAAATGATTCATCTTTAATTTACGAACCCGAAAATTCAACTGCCCTCGGGTTTGGTTTCAGATGCGGATTTCTTGGATTGCTTCATATGGAAATTATTCAGGAAAGATTGGAAAGAGAATACAATCAAAATTTAATTACAACTGTACCAAATGTCGAACTTAATGTTTACAAATTAAATGGAGAAAAGGTTATTGTAGATAATCCTGCGGATATGCCAAACGCCGGAAATATTGATCGAATTGAAGAACCATATATTAAAACTCAAATAATAACTCCATCTGAATACATTGGTAATATTATGAAACTCTGTAATGATCGTAGAGGGATTTGGAAAAATACACATTACTTCGACCCAACTCGTGCAGATGTTACTTATGAATTTCCATTATCGGAAATTATTTTTGACTTTTATGATAAATTGAAATCTTTAACTCGGGGTTATGCTTCTCTCGATTACGAATACATAGATTATCGCGCATCCGATCTTGTAAAGTTAGATATATTATTAAATGGTGAACCTGTTGACGCACTTTCAACAATTGTTCACAGAAATAAATCTTTTGATGTCGGTAGAAAATTATGCACTAAACTAAAAGAGTTAATTCACCGCCAAATGTTTGAAGTTACAATTCAATCTGCAATAGGGAGTAAAATAGTTTCGCGAACAACAATTTCAGCAATTAGAAAAAATGTT
>SXSI01000016.1 GCA_005792285.1 Bacteroidota bacterium | reverse complement strand
ACGAGCTTCCACCAGACTGAGCGGGTGAAGCGCAGAGAATTAAACTTGCAACAGAATTGACAAAATCGGCATCAGGTAAAACTTTATTTGTTCTTGATGAACCAACAACTGGACTTCACTTTGATGATATAAAAATGTTGTTAAATGTTTTACACAGATTAGTTGATTTGGGAAATACAATTATTGTTATCGAACATAACTTGGATGTAATTAAATCCGCAGATTGGATTATTGATTTAGGTCCTGAAGGGGGAGATGCCGGTGGAAAAATTATTGCAGAAGGAACTCCGGAAAGTGTTTCAAAAAATTCTCATTCTTATACGGGACAATATTTAAAAAAGGAATTGAAATAATTTTTACTCTTCAACATATTCCACAGTTTTAATTTTATCAACAAATTCTTTTGGCATTACTTCAAAAGCGTGATCCCAGCAGAGTGAATTTGTAACAAACCAATTGGCAATAATGTTTCCATCGTCATTTCGCCAGCGATCCCAAAATCCATCTCCCGGTCTTTCTATTTTCCATTTAAAACCTTTACCACATTTTTTACATTTTGAGTTTTTAATAAGTGCCATTTATTTTATTGAAATAAATTTGTGATTGATGGTGGATTTGTTGTAAGGATTCTTTTTCCGCGAACGAATCTTTTTAGCAAACCTTCATTATAAATTGAAGAAGCAGGATCGAAACTATTTACGTGAACAAATCCGGATGAGTGAATTATTTTTTTATCCCCCATATAAATTCCAACGTGAGAAATTCGCTCAGGTTTATTATTTGTTTTCTTCCTTCCAAAAAAAAGAAGATCACCCGGTTGAAATTTCGAGAAATCAGAATCGAAAGAAATATCTTCACCTTGCTCAGCCTGTTGATTTGCATCGCGGTTCAGCTGAATTCCATTTAACAAATAAATTGTTTTTGTAAATCCCGAACAATCAACTCCTTTAATTGAAGTTCCTCCCCATAAATATGGAACTCCCATCATTAATTTTGCGTTGCTGATAATCCGATTACTGGAAGAAGTTTGAGCAAGCCAGGAATTTTGATTTAGGAATGAAGAATTTTTAAGAAAACCAATTCGTCCATCGGGAAATTTTACTTTTGACATTTTATTATTTTGTTCGATAATTTGCAAAACATCTCCAGCAACAACATCCGAAATTGGTTCGCTCTGTTCTGAATCAGAGCTATAAACTAAATCGAATAATACTGTAACAATTATTTTTTCAGAAGAAGCCCATTTTTTTGCGCCGGTAGTTGAAACTTTTGTGAATGATTCGTTCTCCATCCAACCTAAATATTTATCGGGAGTTTGAATAAAAGACCAACCTCCATCAGTTTTCCAAATTTTTATTATTGTACCGAGCAAAGTTTGCGATCCAAGTTCTGCAGATTGTTCCGGTTGTGATCTCATATTTGCAACGCTCAAATGTACAATTCCCCAATTATTTTTTCCAAATTTAGTTTCAAGTACAACAACACTATCAATAAAAGAAACCGATTGCGATTTCAGTGAATCGAATAATTCGGATTTTGAAACACTCGATTCAACTTCGCCTTTAATTATAATTGAATTAAATGAACTCGAAGCAGTAATGTTAAAAATAGCAACTCTGCTATCTTTTGCATATTTATTTTTTAGTGTTGAAATAATTTTATCAACTCTTGTATCGACAGTTTTTTGACAGTTGAAAAATATTAAGAAAAGTGGGATTGTAAATAATAGTTTTTTCATTTATGAAATATAAAATTAGAGAAGTTCGAAATCAATAAATAAATCACCCTGTCGGAGGATTTTTGGGGGACTAATTGTTGTGTCAATTATAGTTGATGAAATATTAGAGTTAGTTGGTCCTTCAATTAATAAATCAACTTTACTGGAAAACAATTTTAGCAATTCTGAAAAATTATTTGAACTATTTTGACCAGAAATATTTGCACTTGTTGAAATTAATGGATTACCAGTTGCTTCAATAATAGAATTGCAAAAAAGATTATTTGTCCAGCGAAATGCAATTTTCCCATCTTCGCTTAATAAATTTTTAGGAACAGATTTATTCGCTTGAAAAATTAAAGTAACAGATCCCGGCCAATATTTAGTAATAATTTTATTCGCATAAATCGAAATATCATCAACAAAATTGGACAACATTTGCTGATTATTAATTAGCATCAACATAGGTTTTGAACTATCTCTTTCTTTAATTGTAAATATTTTATCTACAGATTTTGAATTCAATGCATTGCAGCCAATACCGTAAATTGTATCAGTCGGATAAATAATAACTCCTCCATTATTTAAAACTGATGATGTAGAATTAATTACATCATTTAAATTATCTGAAAGAAGGGAAAAAGTATTTGTCATTATTTCATTTTTACTAATTTTTGTGTTGCAGAAATTGTTTCATTATTATTTGAAGAAACCAATTTATAAAGATAAATACCATTCGCAATTTCATCACCATCTTTATCTATTCCGTCCCATTCAATTTTATTAAAGCCTACATTAATATCAGTTGAAGGAATTTCAATTTTTTGAATTAATCTTCCAGCAATTGTATAAATAAGTATCGAAAGATCATCACTTATTGAAGGTGTTGCAAATTGAAAAGTAAATGAAGTATAATTTTGAAATGGATTTGGAATTGCATAACAATTAATAATGGTGGAGTTTTCGGCAACAGTTAATTTATAAGTAACAGTATCAGATTTATTACCGACTGCGTCAGTAGAAATAAAATCAAAAAAATGTTCGCCAGTAGTTAACTTTGGTTTCCAGATAACTTCAGCTTTCGCAATATTATTTTGTGGAATAAATTTTAAAATATCACCATCATAATTTATTTTCTTTAAATCAAGATAAACTAAACAAAGTGAAGTGTCCTTCATCGAAATTACAGACGAATTATTATCAAAAAGTTTAATAACAATAGTTGGAGTTGAGGAAACAAAATCTCCAGTAATTATTTTTTCACCATCAAAAGTAATATCAACAAGTGGTTTAATAGTATCTGCTATAACCGAATAAGCGGAAGTAATAATATTATTTGACTCAAATAATTCTCGAACTTTATTTTCGGGATCGATTTGAAACTTTAATAGATGCGAACCTCTCCGTTTGTTTGAATCGTAATTATATGTGAATTTATAGCTCGAATCTTTTTTTATTGGAGGAACATTTATTGTAGTCAGAATTCTTTCATTCCCAAGATCGTTTGTTAAAAGAAAAACCTTCATTGAATCAGAAGTGGCCTCGCCAAGTTGATTGAATGTTGCTTCAATTATTGCAATTTCACCTTCAGGAATAATTTTTTTATTTAATTTAATTCCGGAAGATGTTAAAGTAATATCGCTTAAATGAGTTGTTCCAACTTTCCACGAATGTATTGTTGGTGAAATTAAATTATTATTTGATATTAATTCAAAATCAAAAAATAAACCTTCATATTTTGAGCAGTCAATTTTTGAAATATTAATCGCTGAGTTTAATGAATCAATTATTAAAGTATCAATTTTGGAATCACTAAAATTAAGCTGCTGTGAAATTGTATTTAGAGAAGATTGTCCCAAAACTCTGGAAATAATTTTCGATCCTGTTTGTTTAGTAATTTGAAAAATTAAACTATCGACTTTTTTCAAATTAAAAAATATAGGTGAAGTAAATGAACCAGATTTCCCTTTGACATTATAACTTGCTTCTAAAATAGATTTCCCATTTCCAGATTTAACTAATTTCTCAAGAGCAGTTCCTTCGAGAATTCCTTTTTTGCCAATTAATGCATAAGAATCAAGAAATCCTAATTGGTCAATTTTTGAAGCACCAATTAATTTTAATGCATTTCTAGCACCAACAGATAATTTGCGCGTAGCTTCGTCAGAAACAATTGCGATTGTCAAAGTGCCAGCTTCAATTCTATTTATAAAAGCTACTAGCGAATCTGAATCGGAAGAATTATCATAAGTATCAAAAATTTTTTGCACAATTGGTTGAAATGTTAAAGTGTCCAAAGTAACTAAAGTGAATCCACGGAAATATGAATTTTGAATAATATTTTTACCATTTATTTCTACAACTCCATAACTTCCATCTATGTTTCCAGCAGAAATAGCTTTTAATAAAAATAATTTTGTTTCCGTAGATAATCCAGCAGATGAAACAGAAATACCTTTTAAATTTCCTGTAGTGAATTCTAAAGAATCAGCACATCCAATTATTGTTTGAGATTCACTTCCGAGAAAAAAAGTACCAATCGTCCAATCTTTTCCTATTTCTCTGATTCTCCACCAATAGCGAATATTTTTTGTTAATGAAGAAGTTGAAACTTTTGTTGTTGCTGAACTTTGAAAGGGTGATAAATTAATTGGATTTGTAAATAAGGAGTTCGTTGATAATTGTAGTTCAACGGATTTTAAAGAATCTCGAAGTGGATTTAGAAAAATAATTTCATTCATAAAACCAACATTATTAGCTGTTGGCTGAACAATTAAAAAATCGGAAGTAATCACAGAAAAATTATAAGTAATTGAATTATCATTTTCAGAGATTTCATTTATTTTATTATCCTCATCAAGATTAATAATTAACGAATGTTCGCCAGCTAATTTTTTTGTCAAAATATAAATCGATATTGTATCACTAAAAGTTGGAGCTTTTATTTTTGATTTGAGTGTTCGGATTAATGTATTTTTATATTTTTGTTGAAAGCTGATTAAAACTGAATCGTTGGTTGCAGTCCCAAAATTATTTATTGCAATTTTAATTTTAACACTATCCGAAAGATCATCAATTTGAGAAGAGGGAATTATTATCGATTTATTTTCAATTAAAAAATTTGGTTTACGTGGAATCGCAAGTTCAACCGATGGATCACCAACAAGTGTATTTGAATAAAGTAAAATCCGAGAAATTGTTCCGGCACCATATTGACTTAAATATTTATTTTTACTTGCATTGTGCGATTGACCAATTGTTTGAAAAGAATCTTGCAATAAAGTTCTGTAAAATAATTGAGGATAAGTTGTTGCGAGACTTACAAATCCAAGTGCAGAATTTCCTACATAAGCAATTGCACTTGGCGAATTCCCAAATAAAAAAAGTTCGCTGAATGATTTTACTTGTGGTTCAGCAAATTTTCCAGTTGAACAACCAAAATCTGTCATCAACGAAAATCGGTTGACCGAATTTAATAATTGAACAGGATCGCCAATTCCATTATCCCAAGTTTGCGTACCACTATGCCCGATGTACGAAATAAACGTTCCACCTTTTCCAATTTGTTCTTTAATAAATTCGCCACTATACGGCCCCAAATCAGAATATGGATTTGTTGTCTTATAAAAATGAATTCCATTTCCCTTAATTGGATTAGCCGAAAAATGTTTATCAATAATTTCGTTATTCACACTTCGAAAAAGATCCAACTGTCCTCCACTTTTAGGATCGCCACTACTAAAAAATATTGCTCTTTTGTTCCATTCAGAATTTGGCAACTTATCGTAATTACTTCTCATTTGAAGATATTGAGTAACTTCGCCTGGATTATTTACAGGCAATCTTCCAACTGCTAATTGTGGAAGAAAAGAAATTGAATCCCAAATTGTGAACGCAACATCGCTTACTGGAAATCCAATTGAAGGAACAAAATTAATTGCATTTTTATTTTTGTAAACAAATTTATAATCGTAAGATGCATCTCCAACAAGAAAAAGAAATTTCGGAGCAGGAAGAGTCCATGCGGAACTCGTTTGCAAATATTTTTTAATTGATTCAGGATCGGGAACGCCAAAAGAAAATTCATCGTAAATATCATCAACATCAATTAATCTTGTAGAATATTTTTTTTCTGATGTAAGAAAATTTTTATATAACTCAACTTCAGGTTTAAAAGTTTTATGAGTTATAATTATATAATCCGTCTGCTTTTTATCCAAAATTAAATCTGCAAATGCTTGTTTGAATTGAATAAGTGGAGTAAGCAGTTTTTCTTTTTTCCATAAAAAATATTTTGAATCAGATGAAATTGTATCAGTAAAAGTAATTTTCCAATTTGTATTTTGTGGAATAAAATTAATGTTACTTATTTTTTTTAAAGAAGTGGAGTGTCGATAAATAACAAAATTAGTATCCGGCAATTCGGATATGATAACTCTTCTCACTTTTGATAGGTTTAAACTTCTAAATCCAAAAATCAATGAGTCACCTGTAACTTTTAATTGTCGGGGATATTCAATTTCAAACCAATCGTAACTTACATCATTAACTATTTTCGATTCTGTTGAATGTGATGTAAGTTTAAGGCTGTGACTTCCATCAGATATATTTTGTGATGAAATTGATTTTGATAAAATTCCAATATCATATCTTTGCAATTTCAATGTATCGTTAACAGAGAAATTATCCATTGTTAAAGTCAGCTTGTGTGCCGGAGAAACTGCTTCTGCTCCGAAACTTCCAACTTTAGCAAAAATATTTATACTTTCATTTGCGTTTGTCAAATTTGAAATTGAAAAGTTTTGTGTGAGAGTTTGATTCACAGATAAATAACTCCAAATAGGTAATTTTCTCGATGACCAATTATGTATTTGCATAGAAACTATATCACCCATAATTTGGATATAATTATTTTCCTCAATGTGGATTACTTCGGTGTAAGAAAATAAAGTATCGGAACTTAATAAGTTTGCAGAATTTGTTTCTAATCTTTTCCCATCCATTTTTCCCCAAGTCAACCAATACCAAGTTGTGTCGCTGTATCGGTTTAAATATTCGTTGTATGGTTCAGAATGATTAATTATTCTATGTCGGTTTGTATAATTTTTTTGTGCGGGGAATTCGATATAATCAGTTGAATCGAATTTTCCATCTTCTTCTCCTTTTACGAAAAAGGGAATTTCAATTCCATTATTAAAAAGTTGAAATGTTTTTGGCTTTACATTTGTAGGAAAATTAGAATATGATTTTAGTTGTGCAGGTGTAATTTGATAAACACCATCTTGAGCAATTCCAATTTTAAAATATGGATGCTGCGAATAAAACCAAGGATTCTCTTTCTCTTGAATTAAATATGGAATTGCATTTTCGTGATTGAGTATAATGTTTTTCTCATCTTTTGAAAGTTTAATTTTATTTTGTTGTATATATTTGCTGGCTTGATTTGTGGAGTTTATTGAAATCTTAAATTTTAGGTATTCTAATTTATCTGGTGATGACAATTCTATAACTGCTAAATAATATCCGTGCCACCAAATGTATCCGTTAACTTTTAATTTGAGTTGCGAAATATTTTGTAATTCAATATTCCAAATAGAATCTTCATAAACAGGTAATAAACCATTTTTAAATATTGGAATAGTTAGGAAATTACGATGTTCAATTATTTGTGTTTGGATTATTTGGTTTGGTGCGATTGAAAAATAAAAGAGTTTATTTGTATTACTATTAAGCTGATTAACTAAATTAGAAATATTGAATTCCTGTTCAACAATAACTTCATTTGAGGAAGTAAAATGTATTTTACTTTTATCGTCAAATTTATTTTGGATTGCAAAAACATCAGTAATAAATAGAGTAAAAAAGAAAATTAAGAAACAAATGTTTTTGAATCTTAACATCAATTATTTTTCCGGAAATAACATTTTGCAATTAAAAAAAGAAACTTCGGAATTCCGAAAAAGTATCTTTTCCAAAGATGACGAAAATCGAATATCATTCGATGAAGCCATTCGAATCCAATATTTCTCATCCACAAAGGAGCACGCGGAGTAATGCCTGAAAGAAATTTTAAAAATCCACCGCAGGTAATTATTATCGGGACATTCAATTTCTTTTCGTTCTGAGAAAGCCATTCTTCCTGAGCAGGAACACCCATTCCAATAAATAATATATCGGAGGAACTATTATTTATTTTATAGAGAACATGACGATCATCATATTTTAAATAACCATGCTCAAAATTCAAATTTATTAATTCAGGAAATTTATTATGCACTATAAAAGATAATTTATGAATCAACTCTTCATTGCCACCAAGGAAGAAGACTTTCAATTTATTTAATTCTGCAAATTTTAAAATTGAATAATAAATATCTGTTCCCGGTTCTACTATTTTAGAATTATGTTTATTGGTTAATATTTTTTTTGCAAATGTAATTCCAACTCCATCTGCCAAAATATATTTTTTGTCTAAAAAAATCGGTTTTAAAATTTTATCCCATTTGGAATTGATTAAATGGTGAAAATTCAAATAGCAAATTTTAACTCTCTCTTTATTTTTAAAGGCAAGTTTAACTATTTCTAAAACTTCAGTGCTATTTGTTAAATTAGCTTTTTGTATAGCTTCAATCATTTATTTTTAAACCGATTAGTTTTTCAATCTCATTAACTTTATCGCTCCATAAATTTTTTTTGGCGAATTGAATTCTTTTTAATTGTAATTCAGCGCAATCTTCATTTATCGCTTTATTAATCATTTTTATAAATTCACTTTCTGAATTAGCAAGATAAACAAGAGTTGAATAAAACTCTAAATCGTCAGTTCGCATTGCAACTACAGGTTTTCCCAAACTCAGATATTCGTATAATTTTAATGGGTTAATTACTGAAGTGAGATTATTAATTTTAAAAGGTATTATACAAACATCGCAGCTTATTAAAAATAAAATTACTTCTTTTAAATCTAAAAAACCGTGAAAAGTACAATTCGAAAGTAATTTTTGTTGATTCATATTTACTGCACCGCAGATTTCAATTTTAAAATTATTAATATTAGAAAGTGTATGAATTAATTGAATATCTAAAGTTCGATTATCAAAATTACCAATAAACCCGATCTTTATTTTATCTTTAATGTTATTCTTATTATTTAAAAAAACAGGCTCCTCTTCAAAATATTTATCCGAAACGCCATTACTAATAAAATTACAGTTTGTTTGAGTTAATGAATATTTCTTTTCCATTGCATTGCTCGAATACAAAATAATATCAGATTCATTTCTGAGAATATCAGTTGCGAGTTCCATTCTTCTTAAAGCAAGTTTATTTCTGGAAAACATTTCTACATCATCGGCGATATCGAAGATTGTACATTCGGCATTAAATAAACTTTTTATAGTTCCCAAAAATCGCCAATAAGGAAAAGTATAGAGTAATATCGAGTTATCAAGATTATACTTTAAAATTATTTTCTCCATCCATAATTTAAGTTGAAATCGATCGATTATTGGAAGGTAACTTGATCTGAAAAAAGTAAAACAAATTGGTGGAGTTAGTATTATCAAATTTGGATGGGAAACCGTTTCAATATTTCTAAATGGATTATTAAATAGATATTTTAACCGAGAAGCGACAGATGGCATTTCTTCGATAAAAAAAACTTTATATCCTTTTTTTGCTAATTCAATCGCAAAATATCCACCACGGTTAAAATAATATTTCCACGAAGATGCTCCGAGAATAACAAAAGTTTTTGATTTATTTGGCATTAATAATTCTATTATAAACTTTTAAAGTTTCCTCAATCATTAAATTATTTTTTTGATGTTTAGTAAAAGTTTTAAATGCTTCAATACCAAGTTTTTTTGATAAATTAGTATTATCGAGTAACAACTTAATATTTTCAGCTAATTCAATGTGATTTAAAGAAGTCAGCAATCCGTTTTTATTATGAACAATAAATTCCGGGATATCATTAATGTTAGTTGAGATATATGGTTTCTTAAATTTTGCAGCTTCAAGAATTACATATGGCGGCGAGCCCCCTTCGGATTTTGATGTCAGTATTCCAAATGAAACAGAATTAAATAATTCCAATGAGAAAGTATCGTCGTTAACTAAATTTATATATTTAATTAGTTTGAGCTTCGCAATTTGTTTCTGAACAAACTCAATATCGGTATATAAAACCTTTAAATAACAGGTAAAATTGCTAATTTTGAAATTTTCAACTAAATAATTTAAAGATTGGAAAAGTAATTCCAAGTTTTTATCGGGAGAAGAATATCCAATCCAACAAAAATTATTGCTGCTTGTTAATTTTAATTTTCGCTTACTAATAATAATATTTTCATCATCAAATAATATATTTTTAATAATCTCTATTTTATCTCTTTTTTTATGAAATACATTCTGCAAGATTTTCGAAGAACTGCTTCCTGTTGCTATTGTAAAATCACCAAAAGGAGAAAGGAAAGATTGTTTATTAAAAATACCATGACAAGTTGATAAATGTGGAATGAAAGTTATTCTGGAAGCAATCCTTGACAGCAGATCGCTGTATCGTTTATGAGAATGTATAATTTCAATTTTTTGATTTTTAATAAACTTAACAAGAATAATAATACTCCATAAAAATCCCAATAAAGATTTTTTACCATTTGAATTGAATAAAGGAATTTGAATAAGCTTATTTTTATCGATCAAAATAGAATTAGAATTAAATGCAGCGATATAAATATTTTTATTCTTTTTGGAAAGTTCAGAATGTAAATTTAAAATATGTTTTGTTGTTCCACCAGGAAGTAGATTATCTACAACAAACAGAATATTGTTTGGCTCTTTATCCATAACTGGACAATTTAAAATATAGTTGTTCTGTTTGGTCAATCATTTTTTTTAAATTATTATTCTGCCGAACAGTTTTATATAAATTATTCCCGAGTTGTATTCGTTTAGATTTTGAAATTATTAATTCATTAATCCATTTTGTTAATTCGTCTGAATTTCCTGGAGGAATTAATATTCCATTTTGATTATGAATAATTACATCTGACAATCCATCAACATTACTTGCAATAACGCATTTTTTTAATAAACCAGCTTCCAATAAAACTAATGGCAAACCTTCCATTCCCAAAGATGGAATAATTAAAATATCGATCAAATTATAAATGGGTTTAATTGAAGTTACAGTTTTAATATGTGTAACTTTAATTTTATTAATTATTTTTAGAATTGTAGATGAAAGTATCCCCTCGCCAACAATTAAAACTTTTATTTTTAATTTAGTATTTAATTTAGCCAGAGTTTCTAAAAATATATTAATTCCTTTTTCTTCAACAAGTCGACCAATAAATCCAATTATTATTTCGTTTAGATTATTTATTATGGGTAATTTCTTATTCGATTTCTTTTCAGAGTTTAGAAATAAATTCTCAAAGGATGCTGCAAATGGAATTGAAGCTAAATTAAGATTTGAATAGTTATTGCTGATTTGTATAATATATTTTTTAATAGCAAATGTTCCAGCAATAATATTAATACCGACTAAATGTGGGAGATATCCAACTTTTGGAATAATACCATGAAGAGTTAAAATTAGATTCCTTTTGTTAGTTACAAATTTTGCTTGATTGGCGCAGTAAAAATGGTGTGCATGTATAATATCCGGTTTAAAGTGACGAATAGTTTTATTTATAAAAAATATTCCTCGAATAAAGTTTAGAATAGATCTTTTTCTATGAGATAGGAATCTGCACTCAATTATTTGTAACTCAAAAGCGAGTGGAATATTTTCTTTAGAACTTGTTAAAAGTAAAACAGTGTGACCTCGTTTTTGTAAATACTTTGCAAGTAACAAAATATGTTTTGCTGCTCCATTGCAAACTTCAATACTATCAGCCAGCAAAATTATTCTCATTTAATAATTAGTTGTGAATTATAAAGTTCGATTAATTTATCAAAAATATTATTATTGTATTTAACAAACGTACTTCTAAACATAACTGGTTTTTGCTTAATTAGTTTAATCAGAAGTTCGGTTAAGTTTAAAACATCTCCAAATTCTATAATATGTAAATTAGGATTCTTTATAAATTCTATTGCGCCACAATTGGAAGTTGCAATTATATGCAAATTTAAATTTAACGCTTCAGGTATTATCAATCCAAAAGTATCGGCTAGTGAAGGAGAAACAAAAATATCTTTATCGGAAATAAATTTTAAAAATTGTTCATGTTTCATTGTTGGTATGTAAAAAAGAGAAACATTTTTATTTACATTAAATTTACTTTCAGTTGAGCCAATAATAAATACATTTACAGGAGTTTTAATATTTTGAAGTGAAGCTAATAAATATGATAATCCTTTTTCAACACGAAATGGATTCCCGGCGAAAACAATATTATTTCCATTTCTTGGTTTTAGTTTATTGGGAATTCTGTTTTCAATTGGGTTTGGGATTATTATAATTTTACTATTATTGATTTTATAATAAGTCGTTGAAATATTGTAAACATTTTGAGAGACAAAATGTAGTTTATCAGCAAAACTAAAATATAACCATTCGCAAAATTTATCTTTAATAAATAAAAAAGTTGGAATATTAAACCGATAGTTTGTATGCTCGTGAATTACGCATCCATGAACAGTAAAAATAAGTTTACATTTAAAAAATAATTTATAAAAAATTACAAATATCCAAACTCGTTCAAATGTTAGAATATGAATCAACTTTGGCCTGTAAATTAACAACTTCCAAATAAATGGAAATATTCCAAGTTGAATTGAATGTTTATTTTTAGCAGAACCAAATAATTTAATCCGACGAGAATAGACATTACCATTTGAGAAATATTCTAAACATTGTATAGAAGGGAAATTAGCACGAAGAATATTCAAAATATTCAAAGCAACAATTCCCGGTCCAGTTGGAAGTTGTTTTGGTAAAGTGCAAAGAACCAATATTTTGCTATTTAGCATTTAACGATTTACGAAATATTTGTATATTTGTAAACTTTTGGCGGGGTAGCTCAGCTGGTTAGAGCGTCGGAATCATAATCCGCAGGCCGGCGGTTCAAATCCGCCTCCCGCTACTAGTTTTTAACCCCTTTCTAATTAATAAATTTACAATAATCTAAAATACAGTTATTAAAGCAAACTGGGTTTTTAGCGAAATTTATTGTTTTATAGTGGAATTGCATTTACCACAAGATGCATCAACAACGATAACGATTTATTCAATACTTGGGCAGGAAGTAAAAACACTTGTTAATGGTTTTGAAAAAGCTGAATTTAAAAAAGTTGTTTGGGATGGAACAAATGAATTGGGAAATAAGGTTGCAACTTGTGTTTACATATATAAAATCAGAGCAGGTAAGTTTACAAGTAACAAGAAAATGATAATGTTGAGGTAAGGAGCTTTATCTTTATTTAATTAAAAAGCCTCAGAGTATAAAATACTTTTGAGGTTTTTTAATTTTTATCCTTATTTTATCTTCTTAATTAATCAATAGATGAAAGAAATAAAATATAGATTCTTCTTTTTAATAATTATATTTCAGAGTTCAAATTCTGCACAATTTAATGATACGCTCGCCATAGTCGGAAAGCATATAATTTCTTCCGAAGCATTTTTAGAGAGATTTGAACTTTTACCTTCAAAGGATAAAGATAATAGAGGTAAGCAGGAAATTGTAAAAGAGCAATTTCTTGCTTCTATGATTTCTGAAAAATTACTTTCCTTTGGTGCATATTCTATCGGTTTCAATAATGGTGAAATCTTTAAAAGAAAAAGTATTGAGTTGGAAAGATTATTTGTAAGAGATGAATTGTTTAAACGGAAAGTTCAGTCACAAATAAAAATTAATTCAACTGAATTAAATAATGGAATAAAAAAATATCAAAAAGATTTAGTTGTATTTGTACTCCAGTTTAAGTTGAAAAGTAATTTAGAAAAGTTTATTTCTAAATCTAAAAATTCAAAATTAAATTTAGATAGTTTAAGAAACAAATTGGATGGAGAAATTATCGATACTCTCGTTATCCATTTTGGTGATGTTGACGAAGAAATAGAAAATGTAGTTTATTCATCTGAACATGATCGAGTTACACCAATTGTAAAAATAGATGAACTTGGAGACGTTGTATTTCAAATCATTGCAACCCAACAAAATAAAAAAGCAGCACAAAAAAATATAAATGAAATAAGAAGTGAAGTTGATAAAATATTAAAAAGTAGAAAAACAATTAAGGAAACAGATAAATTCTTGAACTCATTATTTGAGAAACAGAAAGGTAGAGCAGATAGAATTCTTTTTGATAAAATCACTGACAAACTATTTTCGATTTTAATAGAAGATTCACTATCGCATAAATCAAAAAATTTAATATTTATTATAGGAAGTGATTTTGAAGAAGTAGCAAAATATTTAAGTTCAGATTTGAATAAGCCATTTATCTATTTTGAGAAAGATTCACTTTCATTAGTAAAATTTTTAGACGGGATTAAATATCAGCAAATTGTTCTCCCTTATGTTGAAATTACCGTATTGAAAAATATTTTTAATGCAAACATTAAAACATTTATTGAATATGAATTATTATATAAAGAAGGAAGAAGGAATAATATACAATTTACAAAAAATGCACAGCACGATGTTGAAATGTGGATTGAGAGTGATCTTGCAAAACAATTTGCAGTGCAGTTATGCGACTCATTAAGTAACATAAAAACAAATAACTGCAATGAGATACTTCAAAAATATATTGCTGAATTAGCAAAACAATATTCTGTAAGTATAAACTATGAAAAGTTAAAAAATGTTCGGACAACAAATCACAATATGGTTACGTGGCGTAATTTAGGCTTTGGAGGAAGAGTTTTGGCTGTACCATCTGTCTCTCCAAATTACCAATGGTTGGAAAAATGGAAGAATATTCAAAAGATTACACAGTAAAATAAGGCTAATTTACAGAGGCTTAAAAGTTCGTATATTTGTATTCCAAAGAAACTTAAAAATAAATTAATCCAAATTGTAAATAATAACATCTATTATATCCCATCTATAAATGAGAAATAAATATATTTTTGAGTTTGAAAATAAATTTAGGAGTTATTGCAAAAAATTCGAATTTGAAAATAAGTCGATTTTAATTGCAGTAAGCGGAGGGATTGATTCGATTGCTCTTACAAATTTATTAGTCGAATTAAAAGATCAACTTTCTTTAAAATTACGAATTGCTCATATCAATCATTCACTGCGTAATAAGGAATCAGTTCGAGATCAAAAATTTGTAGAAGGACTTGCATCAAAATATAATTTACCGGTAGATGTTTTAGTAGTTGATACCAAAAAAATTAAAAGAATCGAAAAGGGATCTACTCAAGAAGTCGCTAGAAATATCAGATATAAGTTTTTATATGAAAAAGCTAAAAAGTATAATTGTGAAATTATTTTAACTGCGCATAATATGAATGATAATACTGAAACACTTTTATTAAATCTTTTCAGGGGAAGTGGAATTGATGGTTTATCTGGAATCCCTTTTATTAACTATCAAAAAGAAAATACTATTATCAGACCGTTATTAAGTTTCAACAGAAATGAAATTGTTAAATATGTTAAACTTAAAAAGTTACAATGGGTTGAAGATTCAACAAATAAAAAAACTAAATATAAAAGAAATTATACTAGACATAAATTAATTCCACTTATTGGGAAAAATTATAATCCTAAAATTATTGAGACGCTTAGCAATACTGCAACGCTAATGCACGAGAAATCATTATTTATAAATAAAAAGATTAATGAATTTATTGGCGACTTTGTTATAAAAAAACCAAATTATTATTCGATCAATAAATACGAACTATCGAAGATCGATAATATTATTCAAACTATTGTTTTAAAAAATATATTGGAAGAATTAAAAATAATTCCATCACATGATTTAATAAATTCACTTTTAAATTTATTAACTCGTAAAAATGGTACAACATTTGAGTGTAATGATAAGTGGAAAGCTCAATTAGATAGAGGGTTTTTGTTTATCGAAAGAAAAAGTGTCCCGGATATTTTCAGTTATCGATTAATTAAGGAAGGGTCAATTATTACAGATGAGTGGAAATTATCCATTCAAAAAGCTAAAAAGCCATCTGAAAATAAATTAAAAGAAGGACAAAATATCCAATTTGCAGATAACGGGAAAATCACTTTTCCTTTAATTATTCGATCTTGGAGAAAAGGTGATGTATTTTATCCTCTCGGAATGCATGGAAAACAGAAAATAAGTGATTATTTTGTGAACCTGAAGATACCATTGAGAAAGAAAACTAATATACCAATTGTTGAATGCGATAATAAAATTATTTGGGTTGCAGGTTTAAGATTGGATGACAGAGTAAAAATTACTGATAAAACAAAAAATACAATAAAGATGAATATTCAATATTTTAATGACAAAAAATAAATCAAAAAAAGATATTGTTATCTTAAATAAAAATACGTTCAAACTTTATTTGGATGAAAAGAAAATTCAGAAAAGAGTTTTACAGCTTGCAAATAAAATTAATAGAGAGTTTAAAGGAAAAGAACCAATATTTATTTGTGTGCTTAATGGTGCGTTTATGTTTTTTTCCGATCTTATTCGACAAATCACGATTGATTGTGAAGTTGACTTTTTAAAACTTTCTAGTTATGGTGATTCTAAAATATCAAGCGGAAAGGTAACTTTATTAAAAGATTTAAATTGCGAAGTTCGAAATAGAAATATTGTTATGGTCGAAGATATTGTAGATACTGGACTTTCGATGAAGTATATGAGAAATCTTGTGATGCAGCAAAATCCAAAATCATTTTCGATCGCAACATTATTATTAAAACCAGATTCATTAAAATATGACATAGATGTAGATTATGTAGGATTTAAAATCTCAAATAAATTTGTAGTCGGATATGGATTAGATTTTGCTCAAAAAGCAAGAAATCTCCGAGCTATATATCAACTAAAAACTAACGGAAAAATATAAAAATATAAATCAATATGAGTGAGAATAAACAACAAGAAAATAAACCTGAAGAAAAAAAGAAAACCGAAAAGCGTAAAATATTTGATTTAAAGAAATCAAATCCACAATCCTCAAAAGATTCTAATAATTCAAATTGGCCAAGGATTTTTAGAGCAGTGATGAGTTGGGTTGCGCTAATATTATCTATTTTTCTAATATTAAATATTTGGCGTGGTGAAGTTGGAACGGAATACGAAATTTCTTTTAATCAATATCAGGAACTGCTAACCAATAATAAAATTGAAAAAGTCGTAATAAAGAAAAAAAATCTTAATGATTACGATTTACATGGAAAATTACGTGCACAACAAGAAATTAATTTACCAACTGGTACAAAAACACCAATTCAGAAGTTTATCTTAACACTTCCATATTCAGCAATTGATGAACAATTACTTTCAAAATGGAAAGAATACAATGTTGATTTTACAATTGTTCGAGATGACAGTATTTGGTTTGATGCACTAATTTCTTTTCTGCCATGGATAATACTTCTCGGGATTTGGTTTTTATTTTTTAGAAAGATGCAAATGGGAGGTGGTGGTTCAAAAGGAATATTTTCGTTTGGAAAAAGTAAAGCAAAGATGATGAGTGGTGATTCTCTTAAAGTAACTTTTGCAGATGTAGCCGGTGCAGATGAAGCCAAATATGAATTGCAAGAAATTATAGAATATTTAAAAGAACCTGCAAAGTTTCAAAAATTGGGCGGAAAAATTCCAAGAGGTGTTTTATTATTAGGTCCCCCTGGAACAGGAAAAACTTTATTAGCACGTGCAGTTGCAGGAGAAGCCGGTGTTCCATTCTATACAATAAGTGGTGCCGATTTTGTTGAAATGTTTGTTGGAGTTGGAGCAAGTCGCGTTAGAGATTTATTTGATCAAGCGAAAAAAACTCCACCTTGTATTATTTTTATAGATGAGATTGATGCAGTTGGTCGACATCGTGGTGCAGGTT
>SXSI01000015.1 GCA_005792285.1 Bacteroidota bacterium | reverse complement strand
TGAATGCAAAAGGTGAAGTTCTATTTCTATCAGTATTATCTTTTGGTATTTCAGGAATTTTATCAATTCCGACAGAAATCCAAGCTTGATCTTTTGTTTTAGAAATTTTACCAGAACCAAGATCACTTAAAACTCGCGCTAAAGTTTCTCCGAGAAAAACCGAAATTATTGCAGGAGGTGCTTCATTCGCACCAAGTCGATAATCATTTGAACAAGATGCAATTGAAGCTCGTAATAATTTTGAATTATCAAAAACAGCTTTTATAGTTGCAACAAGAAATACAAGAAATTGTAAATTAGATTCCGGAGTAATTCCAGGATTTAATAAATTTTCACCTTTATCTGTACTAATCGACCAGTTGCAATGTTTACCACTTCCATTAATCCCGGCAAATGGTTTCTCATGAAGTAGAACTGCAAGATTATGTCGCTTCGCAATTCTTTCCATCAAGTCCATTAAAATTTGATTATGATCAATTGCAATATTTACATCTTCATAAATTGGAGCAACCTCAAATTGATTCGGTGCAACTTCATTGTGTCTGGTTTTTAATGGAATTCCAAGTTTGTAAGATTCTTCTTCAATTTCAGACATGAACGCAAATGCTCGTTCTGGAATATTTGCAAAATAATGATCTTCTAACTGCTGATGTTTTGCCGGCATTTTTCCAAATAAAGTTCTTCCAGTTTGAATTAGATCTGGTCTGTTTTTATAAAATGCTCGATCAACTAAAAAATATTCTTGCTCAACTCCGAGAGTTGAAAAAACTCGAGTTGCAGGATTATTAAATAATTTTAAAGTTTCTAACGCAGCTTTATTTAATACTTGAATAGATCGAAGCAATGGAGCTTTTCTATCTAAAGTTTCTCCAGTGTATGAAATAAAAACTGTTGGAATGCAAAGTGTGTTTCCTTGTGGATATTCAATTATAAAAGCCGGCGATGAAGGATCCCAAATTGTATAACCTCTTGCTTCAAAAGTTGCGCGAATTCCGCCAGATGGAAATGAAGAGGCGTCAGGTTCACCTTGCGTTAATTGTTTTCCTGTAAATTTTTCAATTACTCCACCTTTACCATCAAATTCGATAAATGAATCATGCTTCTCAGCTGTGAATCCTGTCATTGGTTGAAACCAATGAGTGTAATGTGTGCAACTTTTTTTAACTGCCCACTTTCGCATTGCTTCTGCAACTGCATCAGAAGTTACTGGAAGTAATTTTTCACCTCTTTCAATTACACTTAATAAATTTGAATGATGTGATTTATGAATACTCTTTAATATTTTTCTTACATCAAAAATATTTTCTCCAAAATATGAAGAGACTGGTTTTTTATTTTTCATCAAAAGTTCCTTTTTATTTTTTTTGAAGTTTAATTTTTGTTGTTTCTTTCGAAGTTGAAAGGACTAAATGTGTTTTAGTATGAACTACTCCAGGCCATGCTTGAATTTTAGAAAGAAGTTTTTCTAATGAAGTCGTATTTTCAGTTCGAACTTTTAATAAATGACTCCCTTCGCCAGTTATTGCATGGATTTCCTGTATTTCATCGAGGTTATTTGCATGCTCAATAAATGAAGCATAATGTTTTGAGGAATCAACTGTAGCAAAAATAAAAGTTGTAATATCGTTCCCCAATTTTACATGATCTAACTTTGCAAAATATTCTTGAATGTAACCATTCTCTTCAAGTTTACGCAATCTCTCACTTGTTGAAGGAATTGATAAATTTACTATTTCTGCTAATTCATTTCGGCGTGTTCTTCCTTTTCCCTGAAGGATATTTAAAATCTTATAATCTATTTCATCTAAATGCATCATAACTTAATTAATAAGGTAATTTATAATTTTACCTAAATTAATAAGTTATATGTTGCTTGTCAATAGCTATTTTGAAATATAATAAAGTATTTTCCCTTTTATTTAAAAAGAAGGAACTTCATCATAAAGACCAAAAGGGACTTTAAGACAATCACACATTTCACCAAGAGAGGCGTAAACAAAAGCAGCTTTAATAAATTTAGGCATTAAATTAGTTCCATCTTCGGCTGCAGTTACTAATTCATTTAAAGCTTGTTGAACTGCTGCATTATTTCGTGACTGTTTTAGTTCTGCTAAATTCTTTTTTTGTTGAATCTCAACTTCGGGAGAAATTTGAAGAATTGGTATTTCTATTTTTTTATTTGATTCAACATATTTATTTACACCAACAATAATTTTTTCTTTTCGGTCAACTTCATTTTGATATCGATATGCAGCTTTAGAAATTTCTTTTTGAAAGTAACCTTGTTCAATTGCAGCAATCACGCCACCAAGAGATTCAATTTTTTCAAAATATTGTTCAGCTTCTTTTTCAATTCTATCAGTTTGAGCTTCAACAAAATAACTTCCACCAAGAGGATCAGAAGTATTTGCAACTCCACTTTCGAATGCAATAATTTGTTGTGTACGAAGTGCAATTTTTGCAGCTTTATCGGATGGAAGTGCAAGCGTTTCATCCATAGAATTTGTATGTAAAGATTGCGTTCCACCAAGAACGCCAGCAAGAGCTTGAAGCGCAGTTCGAACAATATTATTTTCTGGTTGCTGTGCTGTTAACGAACATCCGGCAGTTTGTGTATGAAATCTCAACTTCCAAGATTTAGAATTTTTTGCACCATATTTATTTTTCATTCTTCGTGCGTAAATTCTTCGAGCAGCTCTAAATTTTGCAATCTCTTCAAAAAAATCTAAATGCGAATTAAAAAAGAAAGACAATCTCGGTGCAATTTGATCAACATCCATTCCCTTTTCAATTGCAGCTTCGATATATGCAAATCCATCTGCCAACGTAAATGCTAATTCTTGGGCAGCAGTTGAACCAGCTTCACGAATATGATATCCACTTACAGAAATTGGATTAAACTCCGGCATTTCTTTCGAACAATATTCCATCATATCTGTAATAATTCTCATTGAAGGTTTTGGTGGATAAATCCATTCTTTTTGAGCGATATATTCTTTTAAAATATCATTTTGAATTGTACCTCGAAGTTTAGAAATATCAACTCCCTGTTTTTGTGCAGTAACAATGTAATATGCAAATATCATTGCAGCTGGGGCATTAATCGTCATTGAAGTTGAAACTGAATCGAGCCGAATTCCTTCAAACAATTTTTCCATATCAGCAAGAGAACTTATTGCAACACCACAAATTCCTACTTCACCTTCCGATTCTATATCATCTGCATCTCTTCCCATTAAAGTTGGTAAATCGAACGCGGTTGAAAGTCCAGTTTGACCATGTTCCAATAAAAGTTTAAATCTTTTATTTGTATCCTCAGGCGAACCAAATCCTGCAAACTGTCGCATTGTCCAAAGTTTACCTCGATACATATTTGAATGGATTCCTCTTGTGTATGGAAATTCACCAGGATATCCAATATCAGATAAATAATTAATTTTTTTTATATCATCTTCTGTGTAAAGAGGATCTATTTGAACTCCACTAATAGTTGTGAACTTAACTTGATTTGAAGCAATATTATTTTTAGCGAGCCAATCTTTTTTATTCATAAAAATTAAGTTCTGAAAAATCTTTTGTCTAATTCGTGAATTGAAATTTTTATCATAACTGGTCTTCCATGTGGACAAACATACGGAACTTTAGTTGCGAATAATTGGTCGATTAATAATCGCATTTCATTTTCAGTTAATGAGTCTCCTGCTTTAATTGCAGATTTACAGGCAAATGATTTTGCAAGATTATCTCTTGAATCAAGTTTAATTTGATTTTGGTTATGACGATACTCGGAAAGAATCTCTTGAACTATTGTCGATTCTTTTCCTGGCTTTACATCTGCTGGAACTCCATCAATCGCAAAAGTATTTTTACCAAACTCTTTCATTTCAAATCCTAATTTTATTAAATCAGGAGCTAATTCCTTCATTAATGCAAAATCATTTGGAGTTAAATGTAAAGTTTGTGTAAATAATAAAT
Source organism: Bacteroidota bacterium (assembly GCA_005792285.1). GTDB lineage: Bacteria > Bacteroidota > Ignavibacteria > UBA10030 > UBA8401 > SXSI01. The sequence goes on along the minus strand of SXSI01000015.1, from coordinate 21,276 downwards.
GTTGAGTTGTTGGTAAATGATTTTCAAAATTTTGAGTTGCTTTTTCATACAATATTCTTTCGTGAGCAACATGTTGATCAATTATCATTATTCCAGATTTTATTTGAGCAAGAATATATTTATTGTGTATTTGCCAAATTGACATTCCTTCTTCAATTTGTTGATCTTTTTTTACATGTTCATATTGTTGACTAAATTTTTCCGATTCAGTATTTTTTAAATTTACCTCATCAGCTTTATTACTTTGGAGTGGAATACTTGGAATATTCGATTCAATAATTGACTGTATTAATTTATCAGAACTAGATGCAAAATTTTGAACCACATTATTTTCAGTATCAAAACTTTCCTGTTGACCATTTGACTGCTGAATAATTTGTGGATTTGCATGTTGCGCTATTCCTTTTCGAACTACAGACATTACAAATTTATAAATCATTGATTCATCAAGAAATTTTACTTCCAATTTTGAAGGATGAACATTTACATCAACTTTCGCTGGATTAATTTTCAAATTAATTAATACAAACGGAAAATTACCTTTTACAATTAGATGTTCATATCCTGAATAAATTGCATGCGAGATAGTTCTGTTTATTATGAATCGATTATTTAAAAATAAATATTGAGTTGATTTTGTCTTTTTACTGAATTCCGGTTTTCCAACAAAACCACCGACTGTTAATAATTCCGTTTCTTCAGAAATAGGTAATAGTGTATCAAAAAATACGTCGCCAAATAAATTTGAGATGCGTTCATTCAAATTACTTTTAGTTACATTTAGCAACTCTTCATCATCACTAATAAATTGAAATGCAATTTCAGGATTTGATAATGCAGCTCGTTCGATGACATCATAAATATGTTTAAACTCGGTTGTATTCGATTTAAAAAATTGTCGTCGCGCTGGAGTATTGTAGAATAAATTATTAACTGTTATCGAAGTTCCACTCTCACCAGAAACTTTTGATTGTTCAATTATTTTACTTCCATGTATAATTATTTTAGATGTAATATCTTCATCAGAAGTTCTTGTTAACATTTCTACTTGAGAAACTGAAGCAATTGAAGCGAGCGCCTCACCTCGAAAACCAAATGTTAAAATATTAGATAAATCTTCGAGTTTTGAAATCTTACTTGTAGCATGTCTTGTAAATGCAGTCGCAACTTCTTTATTTGGAATTCCACTCCCATTATCAATTATTTGAATTGATTCTTTACCTGCTTGTTTAATAATTATGGAAATTTTCGTTGCGCCACTATCAAGTGAGTTTTCAATTAATTCCTTAACAACAGCTTCCGGTCTTTGAATTACTTCTCCTGCAGCAATTTTATTTGCTAATGATTCTTCAAGAATTTGAATTGGTTTTATTTTCATTTTAAATATGGAGTCGAATTATATTTTTCATTTGGTTCAACTCCTAATCCTGGTCGATTTGAAATTAATAAATTTCCATTTTTATTTATTAATCCATCGAAAGGATCATTAGTAATGAGAACATTCCCATCTAAATCAGGATAATTTAAAATTGGCAAAAGCTGTGCTCCTGCAGAGATTGCAATTGAACTTTCAATCATACAACCCATCATTATTTTTAAATTCAAACCTTGTGCAGTGTGAATCATTCTCATTGCTTCACGAATTCCTGTACACTTCATTAATTTAATATTGATTCCGTCAAATGCATTTGCAATTTGTGCAATATCTGAAAGTGATAAAACATTTTCGTCTGCAATTAAAGGTAGATTAGATTTTTCTCGTAGCCATTCAGTATCCTTGATTTGATTTGCAGGCATCGGTTGTTCAACAAAAAGTATATTTTTATCTTCTAAAAATTTAATTCGCTCAAGTGCAAGATTTTTATCTTTCCATCCTTCATTTGCGTCAACACATAAAGGTTTATCTGTTATTTTTCGAATCAACTTAATTGTTTCTTCATCATTTTCTGAACCTAATTTAATTTTTAGAATTGGATAATCATCTGCCTCTTTTATTTTTTTAAATAACATTTCCGGAGAATCCATACCTATTGTAAAAGATGAAGTTGCTAACTTAGATCGATCAAATCCAAAATAATTACTTAAAGAAATATTTAATTTTTTACCAATCCAATCGTGAATTGCTAAATCAATTCCACATTTTGCTGAAGTGTCTCCATTTGAGATCGAATTCAAGTAATTCATTATCGAATCAGTTTCGAATGGTGAATTAAATTTTGCGAGATTAATTTTATGATAAAATTTTACAACAGTTTCAACACTTTCGCCATATCGCGATGATGGCGCAGCTTCACCATATCCAATTATTCCATCGTGATGAAGTTCTACAATAACAATTGGTGCAATAGATTCTTCTCCGCGTGCAATTCTAAAAACATGTCGCAATTGTAAATTGTAAATCTTAAATTTCAAATTCATTAATTAACCTCGTCTGGTATTTTAAAAAGTTCATTCGTATAAGTTTGCGCATCAAATTCTTGAAGGTCTTCGAGTTGTTCGCCAACTCCGATATAACTAATGGGGATTTTAAGTTGATGAACAATATTCACAACTATTCCTCCTTTTGCGGTACCATCTAATTTTGTAACAATAATACCTGTTAATCTAAGCGCGTCATTAAATATTTTCGCTTGCTGAACTCCATTTTGACCAGTTGAAGCATCGAGCACAAATAATATTTCATGTGGTGCAGTAGGAATAAGTTTTTTTAATGCACGTTTCATTTTACTTAATTCATTCATTAAATTAGCTTTTGTATGAAGTCGCCCTGCTGTGTCAATTATAACTACATCAAAATTTCTTGCAATCGCAGATTGTAATGTATCGAATGCAACTGCGGAAGGATCTGCTCCCGGTTTTTGAGAAATTATTTCAACTTTTACTCTTTCGGCCCAAATAGTTAATTGTTCATTTGCTGCAGCTCTAAATGTATCAGCTGCACCAATTAATACTTTCTTTCCTTTTTTTAAAAAAATATTTGCAATTTTTGCAACAGTAGTTGTTTTTCCAACTCCATTTATTCCAACTACCATTATAACATGTGGCAATTCTAAGTTATTATTTAATTCTGAATTAATACTTAATGATTTTATTATTTCTTGTTGAACTAATTCTTGAATTGAAATATCCAATTTATTTTTTGTATAACTATTTTCAGCTTCTTCAATAATATGTTCTGAAAATGAAGAGCCAAAATCAGCCAACAACAATGTTTCTTTCAATTTATTTATTTCATCGTCAGTTAACTTTTTATTACCTAAAAGAATTTTAGAAAATTGATTAGAAAGAAGTGTACGAGTTTTTTGTAGTCCTTCTCGTAATTTTGAAAGTGAAAATATTTTCATTCTGAAATTTCAATTGCCTTTTTAAATTCTTCCCAATATAAATATAGTGAGTAGAATGAATACAATGTTGCAATGCATATTATTATTTCTTTTATAATAGAAACTTGGGAGTAATTTAATAATGCAACTACAAGTGCAAGTGCTACAAAACTTATAGCAATTTTTCCTGTTAAATTGGATTTTAAAACTTTATTAAACTTCATTTTCAAATAAATGCTGAAACTTAAAATCAATAAATCTCTTCCTAGTATAACTATTAAAAACCAAATCGAAATATTATTCCAAAGCCAAAGTGTTATTACAAATATTCCAATTACAATTTTGTCGGCCAGTGGATCAATAATAATTCCATATTCACTAAACTGATTTAATTTACGAGCAAAATATCCATCCAACTTATCGGTTATTCCCGCAAGTATCACAATTGAAAAAGCGACTAGTCTTTGATTTGGGAATTCCTCTAATTGCATCACATACAAAAATGGAATCGCGAGAAAAAGTCTGAGAAGGCTTAATAAATTTGGAAGCATGTTAAATTATAAAATATTCTTATTTATCTAATTCTTCCTTGGTTTTACCTTGTTCAATTGGAGTTGGATATTTACCACCAAAACATGCATAACAATAATTTTTCTTTTTACTCTTCGGAACAGAGTCTAATAATTTTTCTATCGAAAGATAATGCAAACTATCTACACCTAATTCTGTTTCAATTTTTTTTATATTATTGTCACATTGGACAGCAATTAATTCTTTTTTACTTGGGAAATCCATTCCATAATGACACGGTTGTACAATTGGCGGAGAAGTTATTCTCATATGAATTTCTGCAGGAGATGCTTCTTTAATTAATTTCACAAGTTGTTTTGAAGTTGTTCCTCTCACAATCGAATCGTCAACTACAATTACTCTCTTCCCTTTTAAAACATTTTTAACTGTATTGAATTTTGTTTTAACTTTCATTTCACGATCTTCTTGCAAAGGTTGAATAAAAGTTCTTCCGACATAATGATTACGAATTAATCCAATTTCGTATTTCGAATTAACTCCCTGTTTTTCACTTTCAGATGCATATCCAATTGTTGCTGTATTACTTGAATCAGGAACACTTATTACAATTGTCTCAAGATCATCATTAGTTTTTACAGGAGATTCTTGAGCTAATGCTTTTCCTAATTTCCTTCGAACATTATCTACAGTTTCGCCAAAAATAAAACTATCCGGTCTTGAAAAATAAATATATTCGAAAATACAATGCCGATTTTCATCAACTTTTTTATCAAGCTTATAAGATTTTATTTTTCCACTTTTCAAAGAATTTTTATCAATAACAATTACTTCTCCCGGTTTTACTTCTCGTATAAATTCTGCATTGATCATATCGAAAGCACATGTTTCAGAACTTACAACGAATGATTTTCCTTTTTTGCCAATTGAAAGTGGGCGAAATCCAAATGCATCACGAGCAATTATTAATGAAGTATCTGTAAGAATTAAAAGTGAAAAAGCACCTTCAACTTTATTTAGTGCTTCGAGGATTTGATCTATTTGATTTTTCTTTTTACTTCGTGCAATTAAATGTAAAAATATTTCACTATCTGATGTTGTTTGAAAAAGTGTTCCTGCATTTTGAAGTTCAGTTCGAAGTTTATGAAAATTTGTTAAATTCCCATTATGCACAATTGCTAAATTTCCGAAAGCATAATTTACTATAAATGGCTGAATGTTTTGACGACTTTTAGAAGAGCCAGCAGTTGAATATCTGTTGTGACCAATACTTGAATTCCCAATTAATAAATCAGAAAGTATGGTTTGGTCTTTAAAAACATCAGTCACTAAACCCATTCCTTTGAAAATATTAAATGTTTGTTTTTTCTTTTTATTATCAAAATGCGAAGAGACAATTCCTGATGCTTCCTGACCGCGATGCTGTAAAGCGTGAAGTCCGTAATAAGTTAAAAGAGAGGAATCTTTACTTCCAAAAGCGCCAAATATTCCACAAGCACACTTTGGTTTGTCATTTGGTAGGTTTATTCTTTTCGGCATACTGTAATATTGTAAAAATTAAGTTGATACTCCACAGAACGAATCTTTTTTCCAATTTACATCATCAACTTCTGGATAATCACTAATATAATGTAAACCTCTTGATTCTTTTCGATTAAGAGCTGAGCTAATAATCAAATCAGAAACAATTGCTAAATTTCTTAATTCAATTAATCCCTCTGAAACTTTCGTTCTGTGATAAAAATCTAAAACTTCTTTTAAAATTAATTTTATTCTTTGCTGCGCTCTTTCAAGTCTGATTTTATTTCTAACAATTCCAACGTAATCCATCATTAAAGATTGAATTTCATTTCTGTTATGAGAAATTAAAATCCATTCATTTGTATTAATAGTTTCTGAATCATTCCATTCTCTAATTTCAGGAATCGTAGTTTTTAAATTGACAGTTGATTCTATTTTTTTAAATGCTCTGTGTGAAAATACAACCGCCTCTAACAATGAATTGCTTGCCAATCTATTTGCGCCATGAACACCAGTCATAGCAACTTCACCAATTGCATACAATCCCGGAATTGTTGTAGCGCCATCAGTTGTAGTTACAATTCCTCCGCAACAATAATGCGCTGCTGGAACCACAGGGATTTTTTCTTTTGTAATATCAATTTTATTTTTTAAACATCTCGCATAAATATTAGGAAAATTATTTTTAAGCAATTCACTATTGCAATGAGTTGCATCTAAATACACAAAATCATCACCTCGTAGTTTTAATTCGGAATCAATTGCCTTAGCAACTATATCACGCGATGCAAGTGATCCTCTTGAATCATACTTCAACATAAAATCTTCATTATCACTATTTTTTAGAATTGCTCCAAAACCACGAAGTGCTTCTGAAATTAAAAATGCTGGCGAACCAGAATTATATAATGCAGTTGGATGGAACTGAATAAATTCCATATTAGAAATTAATGCACCACTTCTGTAAGCCATTGCAACTCCATCACCAGTTGCAATTAAAGGATTTGTTGTGTGTTGATAAACTTGCCCTAAACCACCAGTTGCAAGTATTGTGAAATTTGCTTTAAAAATTTTAACTTCATTTGTAATTACATCAAGTGCATAAACTCCATAACAATGGTCACTGGTGTTCTTATTTACTATTTGATGCTTCGTCAGTAAATCAATACAAATATGATTTTCGAGGAGCTGAATATTTTTATTTTCGGAAATTTTCTGAAGAAGTGCTCTTTCAATTTCTTTTCCGGTTAAATCTTTTGAATGGACAATTCGATTATGAGAATGTCCACCTTCAATTCCCAATTGAAATTTTCCATTTTCACTTGTAAAATTTGTACCAAAATTTAGTAATTCTTGAACTCTGGAAGGTCCTTCATGAACTAAAATATTTACTGCATTTTCGTTACAAATTCCACCACCTGCATTCAGAGTATCTTTTATGTGCGATTCAAAAGAATCATCGTTTGAAAATACTGCAGCAATTCCTCCCTGTGCGTAATTTGTATTTGATTCCCTTTTTTCTTTTTTGGTTAGAATTGTTACTTTGCCCATGTTTGCTGCTTTCAAGGCAAAAGTTAATCCAGCTAATCCACTTCCAATAACAAGAAAATTAGTAGAGTGAATTTGATTCATACTTTTTTATTTTATTTCTGTCAAATTAGAAAATAAATTAAAATAAAATTCAGCTTGGTTTTTAAATTCAGAAAGTGATCCATTATTTATAACTATAAAATTGGAACATTTTTCAAATTTTTTTTCTGTCGGTTGCTGTTCAATTCGAAGTGATAATTCATATTTAGTAAGATTATCTTTTTTCTTTCGTTTAATTCTTAAATTCATTTCAGATAAAACAGAAATTATATAATTACATTCATCTTTCAGAATTGAATTTGGAAGTAATGCACTTTCAATTAAAACAAAATTTGAAGTGACTTTAAGCGTATTTACTTTTTTCTTTATTAAATTAATTACAGCTGGATGTATTATTTTATTTAATTGTTTTAGTTTCGTTTGATCATTAAAAACTAAATCAGCTAATTTTTTTCTATTTATTTTATTTTCAACTACAATAGAATTTCCAAATTTATCAAGTATTTGATTTCTAACAGAATCGTCTTCTTCAATTAAAGTATGTCCGAGTTCATCAGCATTTAAGACAGGAATTCCTTTTTCAATAAAATAATTACAGAAGGTAGTTTTACCTCCACCTATGCCACCAGTTATGCCAATTATAATCACAAATTTATTTTGCTATTGCAATAGCACGTTTTTCTCTGATAACAACAACTCTAATTTGTCCCGGATATTCTAAATCTTGTTGAATTTTTTTTGCAATATCAAATGCAAGTTGATCTGCCATAGCATCGTCAACTTTATCATGTTCAACAATTACGCGAATTTCTCTTCCAGCTTGAATCGCATAAACTTTTGAAACCCCATTAAACGAAGAAGCAAGTGTTTCAAGTTTTTCTAATCGTTTTGCATAACCTTCAACCGATTCTCTTCTTGATCCCGGTCTTGAACCACTAATCGAGTCAGCAGCTTGAACCAAAGAAGAAATTGCATGTTCCATTGGAATGTCGTCGTGATGTGCACCGATTCCATTTAATACAATTGCATGTTCGCCATATTTTTTTGCAAAATCCATTCCAATTAATGCATGTGGACCTTCAATACTTTTATCTAATGTTTTTCCAATATCGTGAAGTAATCCGGCACGTTTTGCCAAAGTAATATCAATACCAAGTTCTGCAGCCATAATTCCACAAAGATGAGCAACTTCAATACTGTGGTGAAGTAAATTTTGGCCATAACTGGTTCTAAATTTCATTTTGCCAATGTGTTTTAAAATTTCTTTATGTCCGCCGCCAAGTCCAACTTCAACAAAAGTATTTTCACCAAGTCGCATAGCTTCTTCCAATAATTCTTTTTCAACTTTTGCAACAACTTCTTCAATTCGCTGTGGATGAATTCTGCCATCAGCAATTAATCTTTCTAAAGAAACTCTTGCTATTTCTCTTCTGAAAGAATCAAAACCGGAAAGTATTACAGCTTCAGGAGTATCATCAACAATTACATCAACTCCAGTTGCAGCTTCAAGAGCTCGAATATTTCTTCCTTCTTTTCCAATAATTCTTCCTTTCATTTCATCTCCTTCTAAATGAAGGACACTGACAGTTGTTTCTATTGCGTGATCACTTGCAGTTCTTTGTATAGCTTGAATTATTATTTTTTGTGCTTCCCTTTTTGCTTCTTCTTTTAAATTATCGCGAATTTCTTTTAAAGTTTGGGCTGCATCAGTTTTAGCTTCTTCTGTTAAATTTTGCATTAATAATTTTTTTGCATCATCGCGAGACATGCCACTTGCACGTTCTAATCTTATATTTTCTTCTTCAACTAATTTATGAATGTCTTCAATTTTTAATTGAATTGTTTTTCTTTTCTCCTCAATTTCATTAGTTGAGGTTTGCAACTCTCTCTCTTTTTTATTTAAAAGTTCTGCACGTCTTTCAAGATTTTCTTCTTTACCACTTAATTGCTTTTCGAAAGTTTGCTGCTTTTGTTTCTTTTGATTTATATCTAAATCAAACTCATGTTTTTTCTTATGCCACTCTTGTTTGGTTTCGTTCGATTTTTGTAGTTTAATTGCAGTTGCTTCTTTTTCACAATCGGCAAGAAGTTTCTTAGTTCTTTCTTCAACAGTTCCAATTTTAGAAGCTGAAATTTTTGCATTAGTAAACCATCCAACAATAATTCCAGTAACTATCGAAACCCCTATAAATAAATAATATCCCATTTTAAATCTCCTTTAAATAAAAAATCCGCACACATCAACATTCGTCACGTGACAGAAAGAACCCTTTCAATATTCACATTTGGTATGTTCCGAATCGTTTCTTACTTCCACTGACCGCGAATTAACGCGATTTCAGATTACTCTGATTGAGGCCTGTAATATGACGATTTCGAGTAACATTCCATTATTATTACTTTTTCGGTTCTTTATGTAATAATGACGATGGTTGACAGCGCGGACTATTTTTTCTTTTTTAATTCTCATTCGGAAGATATGCTTTCATTAGATTCTTCGATACCAATTTCTGGTTTTGGTAAATACGAATCCAAATACTGAGTCATTTTTGTTAATTCATCTTCCAAATAAGTTTTTATTGTACTAGCTGATTCTTTTTCTTTAAACAAATCTTCCGTTATGTTTAACGCCGATAAAACTGAAACCGTTAATGGTGGTTGATCGGGGATTTGTTTGTGAACTGTATCAATCATAGAGTCAACGTAATTTGCTACTTGTCGTGTAAACTCTTCGCTGTCACCTCGTAATGGATACTCTGATCCAAAAATTTTAACTCTTATACTTTTTTTATTTTTTTCACTCATAATTATTATGTAGAAATGTAACTATTTAATTTTTCTAAAACTTCTTCAATTTCTGATTTTAATTTAACTCTTTCAGTTTCACCAAAAAATGCACCAGAAGATATTATTTGATTTGCTTCAATTAATTTATCACGGAGTTTTTTGACTTCACCTTCTTTCAAGTCTAGTATATTATTTAATTCACTCATATTAGATTCTAATTGATTTGCATTACGGCTAATTTGTTGATTTTCTTCCTGAAGTGCTGAGATATTTTGATTTGATTCAACTAATTTTTCACTTAACTTTTTGACTTCATCTTGCGTTAAATTTAATGCATTATTCGAATCATTTAAATTAGATTCCAATTGATCTACTTTATTTTGAATTTGTGATTTTTCTTCCTCAAGTTTTGATTCCAATTGACTTGCAGTAACTTTAACTTGTGAATTTTCTTCTTGTAGTGCAGTAATTGTTGCACATGCAATTGTAACATTTTCCCAAAGACGTTCCACTAATTGAGTTACATGATTTAATTGTTGGGTTGACATTATTTTTTTAATCCAGTTTTCTTCTTACAATTATATTTTTGTTAATTTCAAATTTTTGTATAATCTTATGAACACTTTTATCAACTTCTTCGTCAGTTAATGTTCGCTCAGATGATTGATAATACAAACTTATTGCAATACTCTTCAAGTTGTTTCCAATCTCTTTACTTGAATATAAATCAAAAATTTCATGATGTTCAAGTTTTTCATCTTTATTTTTTTCTATAATCTCAGTTAAATCACTATAAAGTAGTGATTTTGGTGTAATTAATGCGATATCTCTTCTAATTCCTGGGAATCGATTAATTGGCTTAAATTGTTTTTTACATTGTTTAGCAACTTTTACAAAACCTTCAAGATCAATTTCTGCATAAAAAACCTCTTCCTCAATTCCAAAATCAAGTAAATATTTTTTGTGAACCAATCCAAGTTTTCCAATTGACTCTGAGTTAAAATTAATATTTAAATTATTCAGCGTTAATTCAGTTTTATCAAAAGAAATAAAATTACATTTATCAAACAAGAATTTGTAACATAATGATTCAATAATTCCTTTTACATCGAATAAATCGTAATTCCTTTCTCGTTGGAACCATTTTTTTATTTCACTTTTTCCGATTAAAGTTATCAGTAATTGTTGTCGCTCAGTATACTCAGAAATATTTTTCCCGGATTTATACGTATTTGATTTTTTGTAAATGGTTCCAATTTCAAATAAAGCTAAATTTGTACTTCCCTGATTTTGATTGAAGTGAATTGTTCCGAGCATTGTTGGCAATAAACTGGGTTTTAATATTTCTAAATCAGCAGAAATTGGATTTGCTAATTTGACAATATTTTTATCTAATTTTTCACCAGTAGTTTTTTTTATAAAACTATTTGTACATATTTCATTTAATCCAATAGAAGCTAAATATATTTTTATTTCATCAGATATTATTTCTTGCTTACTCTGTGGCTTATTAAATTGATAATGCACTTTAGCTGATGAAGGAATGTTTTCATAGCCATGTAATCTTGCAATTTCTTCTATTAAGTCAACATCCTGAATAATATCATTTCTATGTTTCGGAACTTGACAAACAATATTTTTAGAATTGGATTTAATAACTTTTATTTCTAATGCTTGAAAATATTTTATGATTAAAGTTACTTTTAATTTATAACCGAGATAAGAAAATAATTTATTTAATGAAAGTGTAATTTTATTTGGACTTGTAGATATAGATCCAGCTTGAAATAATTTCTCTTCAACTTTTCCACCTGCGATTTGTGAAATTAATTCGGCTGCTTTATCAATTGCCCATTTAGTTTTCGAACTATCAAGTCCTCGCTCAAATCTTGTTGATGCATCAGAATTTATCCCAAGAAATTTCGAGCTTCTTCTAATTGATTCACTTGAAAATATCGCTGCTTCCAAGAATATTGTAGTTGTTTCATTTGAAATTTCAGAATTTTCTCCTCCCATTATTCCAGCAATTCCAATCGCTTGAGAAGAATCGCAAATCATTATTGTAGATTCATTCAGTTTATGATTTTTACCATCAAGTGTTTTAAATTTTTCATTTTTAACAGAATCTTTTACAATAATTTTTTTACCTTTTATTTTATTGAAATCAAAAGCATGTAAAGGTTGTCCAATTTCAAACATTACATAATTGGTTGAATCAACAATATTATTTATTGAACGAACACCAATCGAAGCTAAACGTTTTTTTAACCAGCTTGGAGATTTACTTACTTTTACTCCGGAAATAATTCGGCCTAAATAAAGAGATGTATTTTTCGAAACTAATTCGATTGAAAGATTATGTTTTTTGTTTGATAAAATTTCTTTCAAAGAATTTTTAGGAAGTGATATTATTTTATTTAACTTCGCACCTAATTCTCGAGCAATTCCAAAATGGCTTAAACAATCTCCTCTATTTGGTGTTAAAGCAACATCAAAAATCACATCATTGTAATTTAAATAGCTTGAAAATTTAATTCCAACTTTTGCATCAGTTGGAAGAATGCAAATTGATTCTTTATTTTCTGATATATCCAACTCATATTCAGAACACAACATTCCTTCAGAAGTTATTCCACGTAAATTTGTTTTAACTAATTTAAATGGTTTTCCATTTGGATCGTGTTGATTATGCGGAATTATTGAGCCTTCTAAAGCAACTACAACTTTTTGACCGGCTGAAACATTTAAATCGCCACAAACTATATTTAATTTATTTTCTTTCTTCCCAATTTCAACTTGGCAAACTTTTAGTTTTGTTGCATTTGGATGATCTGAAACTGATAAAACTTTTCCAGTAATTATTTTTTCATACTTCGCAGATTGGTATTCAATATTTTCAACTTCTAATCCAAGTGAAGTTAATGTCGAAGCAATTTTCTCAGGTGATTCTGAAAGTGAAATATAATCTTGCAGCCAATTAAGTGAGATCTTCATTTTCTTTAAGCTAATTGCTGTAACATTCTAACATCATTTTCATATAACATTCTAATATCGTCAATTCCCATTCGCAATAAAGTTATCCGTTCAATTCCCATACCAAATGCAAATCCATTCCATTCATTTTTATTTATACCGACTGATTTATAAACATTTGGATGAATCATTCCGGCACCTAATATTTCTAACCAACCAGAATGTTTACAAATTTTGCATCCATTTCCCTTACAAAGAAAACAAGTAATATCCATTTCAAGTGAAGGTTCTGTAAATGGAAAATAACTTGGCCGAATTTTATATTTAATTGAACTTCCATAAAATTGTTTTGCAAAGCTTACAAGCGTTCCTTTCAAATCTGCCATCGAAACTTTTTTATCAATATAAACTCCATCAACTTGATGGAACAAACAATAACTTCTTGAGCTAATTGCTTCATTTCGATAAACTCTCCCGGGCATTATTATTCGCATTGGAGGTTTGTCCAATTCCATCGCACGAATTTGAACCGAAGTTGTGTGTGTTCGAAGAAGAATATCCTCGTTAATAAAAAAAGTATCCTGCATATCTCTTGCAGGATGATTTTTTGGAAAATTTAATGCTGTGAAATTGTGAAAATCATCTTCAATTTCTGGACCAACAACCGAATTAAATCCCATTCCATAAAATATTTTTTCTATTTCCATCATGGTTTGAGAAATTGGATGTAAGCTTCCTAATTTTTGAGTTCTTCCAGGAAGTGAGACGTCAACAAAATTATCACTTTCAGTTTTAGCTTGATTTAATGTTTCAAGTTTCTTCTCAAAAGTTGCAGTGATTTGATTTCGAAGTTCATTTAACAATTTACCTGCTTCAGGCTTTTCTGAAACAGAAATTTCTTTTAACTTTTCAAATAAAATAGCAATCTCTCCTTTGCGGGAAAGAAATTTTATCCGAAATGTTTCAACATTATCAAAAACAATTTCTTTAATTTGGTGAGCAGCTTTTTTTTTGAGCTCTTCTATTTCAACTTTTAAAATTTGAATAGACACACTCATCCCAGTGTTAAAAAATAATTAACTCCGACCATTATAGTGGAGTTAATCATATTTATTTCAAGAATTCGATTATTGCGTTAAATGCTTTGGGTTGCTCTGCAGCGAGTAAGGCAAGTGTTTTGCGATTAATGACAATTCCTTTTTTCTTTAATTCAAAAATGAATTCGGAATATGTCATTCCATTTTCTCTGACCGCAGCGTTGATTCTAGTAATCCAAAGTTCTTTGAATAAGCGTTTCTTTGTTTTACGATCGCGATATGCGTACTGCAATCCTTTATCGACATGGTGTTTTGCAATTGTAATTAACTTGCTTCTACCGCCCCAAAAACCTTTCGCAGCTTTTAAAACTTTTTTGCGACGGCGGTGGGAGGCAACCTTGTTTTGTGAACGAGGCATAGTTGCTCTTTTCTTTTAGTTTAGTGAATTGGTTATTTAATTATAACATCTCTCTGATTCGACGTTCTTCTGCGCTCGAGACTAATGTTGATTTTCGCAAACGACGTTTCCTCTTTGAACTTTTACTCGTTAAAATATGACGACGATTCATTTTTCGTCTTTTTATTTTATTTGTACCAGTGAGCTTAAATCTTTTTCGCGCACTTCTATTTGATTTCATTTTCGGCATTACGTTACCTTTATTTTTCTGTTATTTTATTTGTTTTCTTCAATGATTTATCTTGTGTTAAAATAGTGTTTAAAGACTTTCCTTCTAACTTTACTTCTTGATCAATTTTTGCGACTAAAGATAATCTCTCAATAAATCTTTTCATTATATTTTCACCTTGTTCAACATAAGTAATTTGTCTTCCACGAAAAATAACTGAAACTTTAACTTTATGTCCGTCGTTAATAAATTGTTCTGCATGTTTCGCTTTAAAATCGAAATCGTGTACATCTGTATTTGGATGTAAACGAATTTCTTTAATTGAAATTATTTGTTGATTCTTTTTTTGAAGCTTTTCTTTCTTCTGAATTTCATATTTAAATTTCCCAAAATCCATAATTTTACAAACTGGCGGTGTTGCGTTGGGAACAACTTCTATTAAATCAAATCCTCTTTGTTTAGCAATCGCTGTTGCTTCACGAGGAGTGTAAATTCCGAGCTGAGTTCCAGATTCATCGATTACACGTACTTGGAGTGCTCGTATCTCCTCGTTACATCGAACTTTAATTCCTTTGATTTTTTTTATCCTTTCAATTTATGATTGAAACTTCTTCTTTTAATTTATTACTAAACTCTTCAATTGAGAATGAGCCAAGATCACCTTTTGTATGTTGACGAACTGAAACTGTTTTTGCAGAATTTTCTTTTTCACCAACAACAAGCATGTACGGAATTTTTTTAAGTTCAGCATCTCTAATTTTATAGCTTATTTTTTCATTTCTATTATCTAATTCAACTCTATAATCTAAATCTGAAAGTTTCTTAAATATTTCAAATGCGTAATGTTCAAAATGATCAGTAATTGGACAAATAACAACTTGAACTGGCGCAATCCACAAAGGAAAATTTCCGGCATAATGTTCAATTAATAATCCAACAAATCTTTCCATTGAACCAAATGGCGCTCTGTGAATAATTACTGGTTGCTTTTTACTTCCATCTGAAGCTGTATATTCCAACTTGAATCGCTCAGGCATTACATAATCAACTTGAACTGTTCCGAGTTGCCAAGTTCTACCAATTGCATCTTTTACCATAAAATCAATTTTTGGACCATAAAACGAAGCGTCACCAATTCCCACAAAATAATTAAGCTTCATCTCCTCTGCAACTTCTTTAATTTCTTTTTGAGCTTGTTCCCAATATTTTGTTTCGCCACCATATTTTTCATTATTGTTATCTCTGAAAGATAATCTCGTTTGAACAGTCATTCCAAAAGTACTAAAAACCAATTGAGTTAACTCAACTGTACTTTTAATTTCACTTTTCAATTGTTCATGAGTGCAATAAATATGCGCGTCGTCTTGTGTAAAACTACGAACTCTAATTAATCCACTCATTTCACCAGATTGTTCGTAACGATAAACTGTTCCGAATTCTGCTAATCTTATTGGAAGATCACGATACGATCTCGGTTTCACCATAAATATTTGATGATGATGAGGACAATTCATCGGCTTCAACATATAATCTTCTCCATCTTTAAGATGAATCGGAGGAAATTGCGATTCTTTGTAATATGGATAATGTCCAGAAGTTTTATATAATTCTATATTTGCAATGTGAGGAGTTACGACACTTTGATATCCTCTTTTCTTTTGCTCGCGACGCATAAATTTTTCAAGTTCTTCACGAATAATTGTTCCTTTCGGTAACCAAAGTGGTAAACCACCACCAACATTTGAAGTTAAAGTGAATAACTCTAATTCAACTCCCAATTTTCTATGATCTCGTCTTTTAGCTTCTTCAACTTGAAATAAATAATCGTCTAATTCTTTTTTTGTTGGAAAACTGATGCCGTAAATTCTTTGCATCATTTTATTTTTTTCATTTCCACGCCAATATGCACCGGCAATACTGAGCAACTTTATAAATTTTATTTTTCCAGTTGAAGGAATGTGTGGACCAAAACATAAATCATTAAAATTTCCTTGCTCGTACATTGTGATCTTCTCACCTTTTAAGCCTTCGAGTAATTCAATTTTATATGGATCTTTTTTTTCAGTGAAATATTTATTTGCTTCATCCCAAGAAACTTCTTTTCGAATAAACTCAACATTACGATTTGCAAGTTCTATTATTTCTTTTTCAATTTTTAATAAATCATCAGCAGTTAATTGATAATCAGGAATTTCAATATCATAATAAAATCCATTTTCAATTGCTGGTCCAATTCCAAATTTTGTACCAGGAAATAATTTTTCAATTGCTTCTGCCATTAAATGTGCAGAACTGTGCCAATAAGTTGATTTACCTTCTAGTGAATCCCAAGTATTTATTTTTATTTCAGAATTTTCAGAAATTGAACGAGAAAGATCCCAAACTAATCCATTAACAGAAATAGATAACGCAGCTTTTGCTAACGTCGAACCAATATCAGAGGCAATCTTATTCCCTGTTATTGGGTTTTCGTAAAGTTTTGTTTTTCCGTCTGGTAATGTTAAAGTTATACTCATAATAAAAAAATCGGAGACGATTAACTCCGACTTCGCAAAAATATGCAAATTTTGATTATTCTACAATGTTTATTAAGCAAATAGCTACTCTAAATTTTTCGAATGAAATTCTAAATGTTCCTCAATATGCTTTCCCCAATATTCCCAATTATGTTTTCCAGGATATTCTTTATACTCATGCGGAATTTTTAATTCATTTAATTTTGATTCAAATTTTTTATTTCCATCAACTAAATGATCATCAATTCCAATATCAAATTTAATTTTAACACTATCTCTAAATACTTCTAAAAGATTAAATAAATTATTTTCTTGCCATTCAGAAGAATAATTTTCTTTTGAACCAAATGCCGAATCCATTGACCAACTATTAGTTTTATGCGTAAGAATATTTAACACACCACTTAAAGATGAAGCTGACTTAAATAATTCAGGATATTTTCCTGCGAATTTAAATGAGCCATAACCTCCCATACTTAATCCGCAAATTCCTTTTTTCTTTTTATTATTGAATATTGAATCTACAAATGGAATTAATTCCTTCACAAAATAACTTTCGTACTGCCATTCTTTTTTTATAGGACTATCGTTGTACCATGAAAATTCTCCTCCATCGGGCATTACTATTGTTAAATCAAACTTATCAGCAATATTTTCGATTTCAGTTAAATCAGTCCAGTTTTTATAATTTCCCCAAGCTCCATGTAGTAAAAATATAATTTTATTCCCAGCATTCTTCTCAGGAATATAAACGATAAAAGATTGCTCTTTTTTTAATGCTGGGCTGTAATGATTATATTTTTTTAAATTTGCTTCTTTTAATAAGCTAAAATTAATAGCACAAAATAAAAGTAGACTTAACTTTAACAATTATAAATTTTCCAAAATGTAATTAGTCATCAATGTATAAACATGAAGTGTAGTATTACCACCACTAATTCCATGATTTTTATTTGGATAAAACATTGTTGAAAATTGTTTTCCCTGTTTTTGTAATGCAGTTGCTAAAGTTGCTGCATTTTGGAAATGTACATTATCATCACTGGCTCCATGAACAAGTAAAAATTTTCCTTTTAATTTTTTTGCATGATTTATTGGAGCGGAATCATCATAATTTGCAGAATTAAATTGTGGCAATCCCATAAATCTTTCTGTATAAATTGTATCATAGAATCTCCAACTTGTTACAGGCGCAACTGCAATTGCCATACTAAAATAATCAGCTCCTTCAAGAATTGTTAATGAAGACATGTAACCACCATAACTCCATCCCCAAATTCCAATTCGTTTACTATCAACAAAATTTAATGAAGACAAATATTTTGCTCCTTCAACTTGATCATGAACTTCGAGTTTACCTAATTGACCGTAAGTAAGTTGTCGGAAATCTCTTCCTCGAGCACCAGTTCCTCTGTTATCAACCATAAAAATTAAATATCCCTTTTGACATAAATAAGAATTCCACAAAACACCACGATTACCTCCCCAAGAATCTGTAACAACTTGTGAGCCTGGACCACCGTAAGTGTAAACCAAAACTGGATATTTTTTTGTTGAATCAAAATCAGCTGGATACATTAATGAAGCATTCAAATTAATTCCATCGGTACTTGTAAATGAAAAATATTTTGTAACTCCAAGTTGATAATCTTTCATATTAGAATTTTGGTTTGAAGTAAGCGATTCAACAAGAGCTCCATTATTTTTGTATAAAGAAGTATTATTCGGAGAAGTGTGATTTGAATAGTTATCAATATAAAAATCAAAACTTGGTGAAAAATTTCCACGATGTGTTCCAACTGATGAGGTTAATTCCTTTTTATTAGTTCCTTTTAATTTTATAGAATAAATTCTTCGTTGCAATGGAGAGACTTCACTTGAAGAAAAATAAATCGCGCCATCTTCTTCATCAATTCCATAAAATGCATCCACTTCCCACTGCCCTTTTGTAATTTGGCGAATTAGTTTCCCATCATTTCCGTAAAGATAAATATGTCTGTATCCATCTTGTTCGGAAGTCCAAATAAAGGAACCATCTATCAAAAATTTTAAGTCATTGTGAACTTCAAGATATTTTTCTGCTTGTTCCGAAAATAAATTTGATTGATTTTTGGTTTCAACATTAAAAAGGATTAAATCCAATTTATTTTGTAATCTATTCATTCGCTCAACAACTAATTCTTTAGAATTTTTCCAAACAATTCTTGGTACATAAATATCCTGTTCAATTCCCAAATCAACCCAATCTGTATTTCCATTAGAAATATTTTTAATTCCAATTTTTACAATTGCATTTGGATCACCAGCTTTTGGATATTTCATTGTCTTTAAAGTTAAATGAAGTGAATCCCATTCTGTTAAAGTATAATCAGGTTCACCAGTTTGATCGAGTTGCCAAAACGCAATTGAACTTCCATCTGGCGACCATCTCCAACCGTCAGCGATTCCAAATTCTTCTTCGTAAACCCAATCGAATTTTCCATTAATAATATTTTTCGTTCCATCATTTGTAAGTTCTTTAATTTTCCCGGAAGAAATTTCTATAACATAAATATTGTGACTGAAAACGTATCCAATCATTTTTCCATCTGGTGAAAATTTAGGATGATAAATTTCTTCACTATAATTTGTAAGCTGACGTAAAGTTTTATCTTCTAATGAATACAAAAATATATTTCCTGCAGGAGTTAATCTTGACATATATTGTTTTTCAGGAGGTGCAGCAATAAATATTGCATTCTTTTCATCAGCAGAAAGTTGAAATGAAGAAAATTTAATCGGCGTAGCAGATCCAATTGATTTTAAATTTTGTCCTTCAATAAATATTGTTCTAATTTTTGAAGTTGCATCATACTTCATAATGTTCATCAATTTTGAAGTAGTATCCATTTCCAAATAAGTAAATGCTTTTCCATTTTTCATCCATTGAATTCCACTTATTGATTTGCTCATGAATTTAGACGATTGGAAAATGTCTTCAAGAGTTAGCTGCTTATTTTGTGAAGTGAGTGAAGTAAAAACAAAAAGTATTAGAAATATTTTTTTCATAATTATTTTGGTTTTGTGATTAAAAGGAAGGGTTAAGAAAAATTAATTTTCATTTATTATTTGTGGACCCTAATGGGTTCGAACCATTGACCTCTACCGTGTCAGGGTAGCGCTCTGAACCAGCTGAGCTAAGGATCCAAATTGAAGAAATTATTTTAGCAATATCATTTTCTTTACTTGTGATAAATTATGTTTAGTATTTCCATTTGTTGATACAGAGACTAATTTATAAAAATACATTCCACTTGTTAATCCAGTTGCATTCCAATTATACTGATAATTTCCAGCTTCTAATTTATTTTCCGTTAAAGTTGCTACTTCTTTTCCAATTGCATCATAAATTTTTAAAGTCACCTTACCAGCTTCAGGTATTCCAAATTTTATAGTAGTCGATGGATTAAAAGGATTCGGAAAATTATTTTCCAATTCAAATTTTTGTGGTATTCCGTTATTTAAATTTTTTACACTTGTTAAAATACTCGCCCACGAAGTTCCAACTCTAATTCCATCAAGAATTAATCCAGGAGCAGCACCTGTTGTTCCTTGTCGAATTGTAACAAAACCAAGATTTGTTGCATCACTTTTTGTGGATGTTGCATATGCATTTATTTCTGGAGTTGTTGGTTCGATTACTGGAACTGTCGAACTTAAAACATAAACACTTATCGGATCATTAGTTGAATCTGCAGTTGCACCTGTAAATGTATATTTTAAAACTACTAGATATGTTGAATTTAAACTAAAAACTGTTGTTCCATATTGTGCTCCGCCTGTGACTTCATTACTTTTGCTTATTCCAATATTAAATCCTGAACCAGATGTTTTAAGATGAAGACGTCCATAATAATTTGTTTGCGCACTACTTGGCGAAAGTGCAATGAAATAATCACCAGTTCCGACAGTTCCAACATTCATCATCATTGAAAAATAAACAGAGCCTTGACTTACTGAATTAAAACTTTTATAAACATCTTGACCGGTTGAAACAAGTGTTACTGAATTTCCAACACCAGATCCGGGGAAATTATTACTGGTCAATCCCGGTGAAGTAATTGTAAGTGGACTTACAACACTGGTTCCACTAATTATCCAACCTGCGGAAGTTAAAACTGTTCCACTTTGTCCAGTAAAATCTTCTGTAAATAAATTTGACTGTGCAAATAAAGAAATTCTTGTAAACATTATAACAACAAGGAGTAAAATATATTTTTTTATATTTTTCATATTTTTTTAATTATTTAGTTTATAAATAACTTCTTAAAACATTGTACCGAGAGCCGGACTTGAACCGGCACGGGGCTTGCGCCCCTCAGGATTTTAAGTCCTG
>SXSI01000014.1 GCA_005792285.1 Bacteroidota bacterium | reverse complement strand
TTATCATCAACAAATATTTGAACATCTTTTTTTTTATACTCAAGCATATAATCATAGGGATAGGAAGTAATACCATGCTTTCCCATGAATTTATAAACATTATTTATTTCGGTTTTTGGTAAAAACCAATAAAAATAGTATGAAATTTTACTCTGTAAAATGACTGAAAAATTACGAATGAAGTACAGAATATTCTCCAGAAACAAATCATAAATATATTTTCTAATAGAATATGGAACAATTTTTCTGTAAAGCTTTATTGCCATAAAATAATTTAAATTTCTGTTACAAAATTATTTTTAAATTTATAACTCTTCTTTGATTTCTTGCAGTGAGCAATTCCTTTTTTATTAAAAATTAATTTTTTGCCTGCTTCACTAAGCCATCCGATAATTTTTGCAGGATTACCAACTACCAAAGCGTAGTCGGGAATATTTTTTGTAACGACAGCGCCTGCGCCGACAAAAGCAAATTTACCAATTGTATTTCCACAAACAATTGTGCAATTAGCTCCGAGAGATACACCTTCTTTTATTAAAGTTGGGATGTAGAATTCTTTTCCAACTTGTGGATATTTTGAACGTGGATCGAGAATATTTGTGAATACCATTGATGGTCCGCAAAAAACGTAATCCTCTAAGATTACCCCTTCATAAATTGAAACATTGTTTTGAATTTTTACGAAATTTCCAATTTTTACATTATTACCAATATTTACATTTTGTCCCAAAATACAATTTCTTCCAATTACTGCTCCAGATTGAACATGAGTAAAATGCCAAATTTTTGAGTTCTCACCTATTTCAACATCTTTATCAACTACGGCATATTTATTAATGTAATATTTTTTTTTAGTTTTAGGCATTTTTCATATTCCTTTCAGCTTCTTCTAAAATCGTTAAAACTTCAATTGCATGTTTTGAATTAGCAATTGGTATTTTATTTAACTTGATTGAATTTTTAAAATCTTTTAATTCTTCTTCAAGTGGTGACACTTCAGCTGAATATGGAATTGTAATTTCCGATTCGTCAAATTTTTCTAATGAACCCAATTCAGAATAATTAAAACCCTTTGAATAAAATTTTAATTTATTTTGTTTTTCTACATCATCAAACATTAACATTCCTTTACTACCAATTACAATTATTCTATGTTCTTTAAATGGATGCAACCAACTAACAAAAATATGAGCATGGATATTATTTGGATAACTGAACATTGTTAAAGTTGTATCTTCAATATTTTTATTTAAAAATGAAGCACCCTTTGAAGTAATTTGTATTGGATATGAATCAGTTAAATATTGCAAAATCGCAACATCATGGGGCGCAAAACTCCAAAGAACATTTTCTTCAGTTCTGATTGTTCCTAAATTTAAACGATTACTGTAAATATATTGCAACTGACCAATTTTATCATCCTTAATTATTTTTTTAATTTCATTAATTGCGGGATGATAAAGGAGTAAATGCCCAACCATTAATATTAAATTATTTTCATCAGCAATTTTTGCTAAAATTCGCGATTCATCAGAACGCAAAGTCATTGGCTTTTCAATTAAAACATGCTTTCCATTTTGAAGTAATTTCTTTCCAATTTCAAAATGAGTTGATGCAGGAGTTGCAACTATACAAGAATTTATTTTTTTGTTTTGAATGACTTCTTGAATTGAAGTTGTAAACGATACAAATGGAGCAATTTGTTTTACAGTATTTTTTGAATTACTATTCAAATCGCAGACTAACTTTAAATCTTCTCCGAATAATTTTGTAGCAGTCTTCAGATGATTTAGTCCCCATTTTCCGCATCCAATTAAAGCGAGTGAAAAATTATTATTCACAATTATTTTTTTCTGAAATATTGAATTCCAAAAAATAAAAGAGATGCGATTGTTAATAAATTAATTCCAAAACTTAAAGTTTTTCCAAGTTGATAACTACTTGGTTCGAACTTCATTGTTAATTTATATTCACCTTTTGGAATTACTACACCGCGGAACATGTAATTCAATCTATAAATCGGAATTTCTTTTTCATTTAAATACGCCTTCCAACCTTTTGGATACCAAGTTTCACTTAAGAATAATAAATTGTTCCCGGTAGTTGTAACATTTAAATTTATTTCATTCAATTTATGTGAAGTGTAAATTGCTTTGGCTTCATTTAATGGCGCATCTATTTTTTCATTCACATCTTCATTTGTAAATGCAATATCAATTGGATTAAAATCAGAATCTTTAATGTGTTTCAATATTTGTTGGGGAGTAGCTTTTTGAAGTTTGCTTACAAAAAATGCTCTCGGAAGAGAAAATCTATTAAATAAAATATTTTGTTCTTTTGATTTATAAATAGGAAGTAGGATTTGATTTGAATCTGATCGATCACTAAAAATATATTTTACATTCATCAATCCCCACAACATCGGATTATTTAAACCAACATTATCAACCATATCCTGATAATTTCTCATTTTTGCTCCCTGATAACCATAAGCGCTTTCTATTTTCCAATATGCAAGTGAATTATTGTAAGGAGGTTGTCCGTTTACAAATTCCAAAACGCGATATTTTGTAGTGTCTTGAAGAATAAATTTAATATGTTCCGGAGTTACAAAATTTGATTGCGCTTCTCGACGAGAATGAAGTTCCATTGTAGTTGAATTTACTCGCCATAAATCGATAATCGCAGTGAATACAATAATTGAAATTAAATATTTGTAAGAAAGTTTTTTTTGTAGGAAGAAGTAAACTGAAATCGAAATTACTAATAAAAATAAAACTCCTATTGTAATATCAGTTACAACTCTTTCGGAAATAAATCTGTATAGTTCCGATAAAACTTCTGGTTGAGTTCCGTAGGATCTGCTTAATAAAGTTGTAATTTCTTGTGTCGGAAAAAAATGTTCGTAAAGTGTTTCAAAAATTGATGGGACTAAAAGTGAAATTATAAAAATCGATCCAAAGACAATTGATAATATTTTCCATTTGTCACTTAATTTTTCATTTGACGAATTAACAATTCCAAGTAATCCATAACCTGCAAGTAATGGAATAAAAAATTGAACAAGAATTAAAATCATAGATGGGATTCTGAACTTGTTGAACATTGGAACGTAATAAAACATTAAATCGTACAGTAATGAAAATTCTTTTCCAAATGAAACAAGAAGTGAAAATAAAATTACAAATGTCATAAACTGCACAAATGGATCTTTTCTAAAATAATAAATTCCAAAAAGTGCGAGAAGTAAAACGGCAACGCTCATATATTGTGGCGCATCAGTAAATGGTTGTGGCCCAAAATATGTGTTGAGTCGTGTTGTTTGATTATTAGTTAAGATTCCTTTGTAATCTAAATTTCCAAATCCATAAAGTGATGGAATTAAAAAAGTTCCCATTTCTCCCGGAGAAAAGGACCAGCTTGTTGCATAATCATAATCTAAACCACCGCTTGAAGCTTGTTTATTTTGGTCAACTGTCTGTTCAATTGTTGTTGGACTCGCACCACGAATCGAGTAAGGAGCGTATTCAAGTGTCGAAAAATAAATATCGCCGCTCATTCCTAAAGCTAAAATTCCAATTCCTATTAAAGTAAAGCCTGATTTTAAAAGTTGATTTGGTGATTCTTTTAAAATTAATTTTCGAATTAAAAAAAACAAGTAATAGAAAAAAATTGACAGTAAAATATAAAATATCATTTGAATGTGTCCGGGTAGCAACATGAAATGGACAATAATAACTCCGGCACAAATCCAAATAAAAGATAATTTTTTTTGAAGTTTCTCAATTACAATTAATAGAAAAGGGAAGAAGGCGAGTACTGCAATTTTAGTCATATGTGCAACCGAAATCCAGATTATTATAAATGTGGAATATAAAGTTGCCATTGCAACAAAAAATGCAATTGATTTTCTTTTTAATTTTTCAAATGCATAAAAATAAACACCGATTGCGAAAATAAAATAAAAATAAATATATCCGCCGAGCGGGGAATTGCCAAGAATAAAACTGAAATATTCTCTAACTTTTCCATGAACCAGTTCGCTTAAATCGTACATTCGATCGCCCGTAAAAGTCATACTTGCTAATCCGGGCATTCCGCAAAAAATGTATGGATTCCAAAGTGTTTGTATCCCTTCATCGCGTGCTTCTTTTACAACATTCTCAAAACTTTTGGTCGCAATCGCATCTGCGGAAATATAGACTTTCCCTTCGAAAATAACTTCATTAAAGAAAAGTAGAAGTGAAAATAAAATTGCAACAACCGGAAAAATATGTTGTTTAAATTTATTGTTTGGTTTAATTTCGGTTATTGTTTCTTTGGGATTTGAAATTTTCTTTGTCATAAATTATTAATTATTGCAAAGAAAATAGCTGTAATTATGTTTGAAAAAAATTAAATTATCAACTAATTCACTATTATTTCGTCAATAAAAATATAGGCATCTCCACCGGCACCAGCATGCCAAGAAGGGAGGTTGCCATAATTTTTAGCTTTTATTTTTATAAATCTGGTTTTAATTGTTTTGGAAAGATTTAATAAATAATCTTT
>SXSI01000013.1 GCA_005792285.1 Bacteroidota bacterium | reverse complement strand
TAACGGTTTTCGGCTTGGCGATGTGGCGGATTTTCAGCACAAAAGTTCAATAGAATTCCAGTTGTTGGACCTAGTACATATGTTTCATAGAAGCACGTCAGTCGCCATATTGCCAAACCAATGTTAGCGGTTCGTTGTTTTCGTCTTACGTTATTTTGTCACAAAGTTTTTATACTCTTAAATATTTTGTATTGTGTTTCTAAAACTAACAAATTAAATCCGTGTGCAGTATTGGGCAATAAATAATATCTCTTTTTAGGGGCTTTAATTTTATTGTAATATTCTTTAGTTTTTTCATTTGGAGTTAAGATATCCTCTTTACCTTGTATTAAATAAACAGGAATTTCAAAATTTAAATTGTCTTGCATTAAGTTAATGCCTGCACTCATTGGTTGCACACCCAATTTAGTGTCTCCTGTATAATTTACAAATGAATAGTCATCTCCATCACTTCGATTCTGATTATCTTTTCCGTTATCATATTTAGGAGAAAGCACAAACCAATTATCGGGAGCTGGATTTGAATTAATACCTTCATATTTTTTTAAAATCCTAAATAACTGACCTACTTTTTTTGCCCTGTCATAAGGAGGTTTGCCGATTGTGTTTAATATGTCTAAAGCATCTTGATCATTTTTGCTCTCAGCCATTTTATAAATTCTATTGTAAAAATCTAAATCAATTGTTGGATTGACAATTTGAGAGTGTCCAACGTATGCGTGATAAAGTTCTGGTCGCTTTGATGCCATTTTTACTCCAAGTGCTGAACCCCAAGAAGTACCGAATAGAATGATTTTTTGTTTGTCTAAGTGTTTTAAAAGATATTCGGACAACTCTATTCCATCGTTTGTCATAAGATCGAGTGATAATGGATTTTCTTTTAAATATTCAGGTGTCAATTCTTCTGGTGCATATTTACCAAAGGTTTTTCCTGTGCCACGTTGATCCCATTGAACAATAATGAAATCCTTTTCCAAATCTTTGTAGAGGTTATCTGAATATGGGCTTAACGGACTGCCTGGACCTCCGTGAAGAAAAAGAATGACTGGTTTTGAGCTTTCTCCTTTGATTGTTACCCATTGTTCTATACCATTAATTAGAATAAAATTTTCTTCAGAAATTTTGGTATTTAAAGTTGAATCTTTATGGTTAATATCTGTCTTTCCATTTACAGCTGTTGAGATTGAAAACGAAAGAAAAAGGATAATGATTTTCATCCGAAGTGTAGAGGATTTTAAAATATTTATGATTTCCATTCAATGATTGTTTTTTAAGTTGTTAGGGTTGTTTGACTGAGTCTGCGGTACAATGACCGCTAACTTGTATATATGCGAAACAAACTTTCGTATATACACCCAAAAATAGGTAGATTAGCGAAGGTTTGTTTCGTTTATTCTTGAATAAAAGTACTGAAATATTTTTATAAATCATCAAAAGGGCTTTTAATTTGCTGAATACTTTTTGTGCTTACATGCGTGTATATCTCGGTCGTTTTGCTACTGCTATGCCCCAATAATTCTTGAATATAACGTAAATCTGTTCCATTTTCCAAAAGATGAGTAGCATAACTGTGTCGCAACCAATGTAAAGTCACTGGTTTTGAAATTTCTGTTTTCTTAAGTGCTTGCTTGAGTATAAGTTGTAAGCTTCTTTGGTCATACGGTATTCCTACTGTTTGTCCTTCAAACAAATATATCTTTGGCTTATATATTTGGTAGTACTCCCGCAACATTTTTAATATTTGAGGACTTAATGGAACAATTCTATCTTTTTTCCCTTTCGCATGCTTCAGTAATACAATGTTTCTTTTGGAATCAATGTGCATTGGTTTAAGTGCTAACAATTCCCCAGAACGAAGGCCACAACTATACATTAAACTTAGCATCATTTTATGCTTTATATTGACATGCACATTCAATATTGCTTTCACCTCCTCTTTGCTTAACACATTGGGTAATACTTTTTCTCTCCTCGGGCGATGAATTAATTCCACATCAAGACGCTTATGCTGAATGGCTGAGAAATACAATTTCACTGCATTTACAATCTGATTTTGATAGGATGCAGAAAACTTATTCTTTAAAATATAGTCGTTGTTGAAGGTAATGAGATCCTCGTTGGTAATCGCCTCCATTGCTTTAGTAGAAAAGTAACGCATAAAAATACTCAACGTGTCTGCATAAACTTTTAGTGTATTTCCGCTATAACGCTTCGATTGTAAATAATTTTTGAAACGCGCAATTTCTTTATCTTGGTTTTCACTTGCCAATTCTAAAAAATGACAAGGCCTCAATTTTGCTTTTTTAATCTCAACACTTTCAATTTCCTTTTCAATAAATTTAAAGGTTGCTTTATCTTTAAAGTGAGCATATAGAAAATCGAAAGAAAGTTCTTCTTCATTAAATAACCACGCTTTTTCTGCGCTTTTCCATTCTACATAATTGAGTTTGCTGAAATGAATATAAGTGCTTCTGTCGAAAGAAAAACTTGCAAAACAATAATTTTTTAAGCCTATTTTTTGGCGATTTAATAGAATAAGTGGGAGCATAAAAGTCTATTATCACTTTAATATAGTCAAAAACCTGATTTTAATTATAAAAGAATCAGGAAAAAAATTAATTTTTTATATTTTCCATTCCACCAGGTTGACAGCATTTTGGAAGCTTCTCTGCATCTTCTTTTTTAGCTTTGCTTTCATCTGCATCATATCCTAACTCATTAATAACTTTTTTTATCTGAGGCAAAGTTATTTTTTTTTGTGCAAAATTTATTAAATATCATTACTAACTCATTTGCAATATCATCTCCGGATCTTCCTTCAATTCTATGTCGTGGAATGAAGTGAACCATCTCTCCTGATTTATATAATGCAATTGCCGGCGATGATGGCGGAAGTCCAACGAAATATTCTCTAGCACGTGCAGTTGCTTCAAGGTCTTGACCAGCAAATACAGAGGTAATTTTTTCCGGTTTATTTTGATTCAATAAAGCTTTTCTAATTGCAGGTCGTGCTGCACCTGCAGCGCAACCACAAACTGAATTTACAACAATAAGAAGTGTTCCCG
This sequence comes from Bacteroidota bacterium, assembly GCA_005792285.1. Classification (GTDB taxonomy): domain Bacteria; phylum Bacteroidota; class Ignavibacteria; order UBA10030; family UBA8401; genus SXSI01. Next base: position 60,722 of record SXSI01000013.1, on the reverse strand, counting down.
ATTTGTCATTCATAACTTCGTCAACTTCAGATCCGATTCTTAATTCACGAACACCTGCTGATATTAATTCATCTCTGAATGGTTGTACTAAAACTGGATCGTATGGCATTTTATTTTTCCTTTTTTTTTAATTTACTTAAATATTACCTGATAAATATTTTTTTCTTTTTGAATCACTAAGTTTCTCAATTGTAAAGCGAAGCATTGCTCTTGGCATTAATTTGTAATTAACTTTTAAATAATTTTCCAACTTACCTTCATCTCTTTTCCCAACTTCTTTCAACATCCATCCAACTGCTTTATGGATTAAATCATGATGGTCATTTATTAAAATTTTAGATATTCTAAATGTTTCTTCAAACTTATTATTCTTGATAAAATAAAAAGTTGAAACAATTGCAATTCGTCTATCCCAGATATTTTTGGAAACTGCCAGTTTATTCAATACAAACTTATCTTTTTCTATAAGATAAGCACCAACAATTTTATCTGCACTCGAGTCAACTAAGTCCCAATTATTAACAAATTTTCTGTGCTTTAAATAAAATGCGAAGATATCAGAACGATTACTTTCATTAGTCTGAAAATTTTTAACTAAAATAAAAAGTGCAACTGATCTTTCTTCATGAATTTTAGATTTTAATAATTGGGATATGTCAACTAAACTTAAATTTTTATATTTAGAAGCAATTTTTCTTTGCTCAGGAACTGATACACCAATAAACTTATCACCATCTCCATACTCTCCTTTTCCTGTTTTAAAAAACCAAAGTGATGCCTTTGCTTTTTTAGGAGTTGCTATTTTTTTTAAATCAGCTTTTAGATTTCTTAACATTTACTTTTTATTTTGTTCAGCAATTAGATTTAATGCACTTCCAGCTATAAACCAGTTTATCTGAGCTTGATTATAAGTATGATTCAACTCAATTTTATTTTTTTTTCCGTCATTATGTTTGGCAATTAAAAATAATGAGTTCGATGGAGCAAATGTTGTTAATCCTGATATTTCAAATAAATCATCTTCACAAATTAAATTATAATCTTCCGGATTTTTAAAAGTGAGAGGTAACATTCCCTGTTTTTTTAAATTAGTTTCGTGAATTCTTGCAAAACTTTTAACAATAATTGCAACTCCGCCGAGATATCGTGGTTCCATTGCAGCATGTTCGCGCGAAGATCCTTCACCGTAATTCTCATCTCCAACAACAATCCATTTTATTCCTGCAGATTTATAATTTCTTGCGGCATCGGAAGTTTGCTGAATTTCTCCGCTTATAATATTTTTTACTTTTCCAACTTCTCCTGAAAATGAATTCACTGCGCCGATAAACATATTGTCAGAAATATTATTCAAGTGTCCGCGAAATTTCAACCATTTACCGGCTGGCGAAATATGGTCTGTTGTACACTTTCCTTTCACTTTCAAAAGTAATCGCAAATTATTTAAATCTTTTCCAATCCATTTTTCAAATGGAGCAAGTTTTTCCAATCTGTTACTTGTCAAATTTATATTCACTTCAATTTTCGATCCATCAATTACTGGAGAAATAAATCCTGTTTCATCAGGTTTAAATCCATTTTTTGGAAGTTCATTTCCAGTTGGAGAATTTAATTTTACTTTTTCACCATCTTCATTTAAAAGTTCATCAGTTAAAGGATTAAAAGTTAATCGTCCTGCAATTGCAAAGGCTGTAACAATTTCGGGCGATGCAACAAAAGCATGTGTTGCCGGATTTGCATCGTTGCGTCCAGTAAAATTTCTGTTAAAAGAAGTTATGATGGAATTTTTTTCGCCCATTGAAACATCGTGTCGTTTCCACTGCCCAATACAAGGACCGCACGCATTTGCCATTACAACTCCACCAACTTCTGTTAAAATATCGAGCTGTCCATCTCTCTCAATTGTTGCGCGAATTTGTTCACTTCCCGGGGTAATTATTAATTCTGATTTTGCTTTCAATTTTTTTGCCAACGCTTGTTTTGCAACTGAAGTCGCTCTTTCAATATCTTCGTAAGAAGAATTTGTACAACTGCCAATTAATGCAACTTTTATTTCTTCGGGATAATTATTCTCTCGAACTGCATTTGCAAATTTTGAAAGTGGCCACGCAAGATCTGGTGTAAATGGTCCATTGATATGTGGTTCAAGTTCGTCCAAATTAATTTCAATAACTTGATCATAATATTTTTCCGGTGAAATTAAAATTTTAGGATCTGGTTGTAAATGAGATTTTATTTCATCTGCAAGTTTTGCAATCTCTTCACGATTTGTTGCACGTAAATAATCCGACATTCTTGAGTCATACGGAAAAACAGAAGTAGTCGCTCCAATTTCTGCTCCCATATTACAAATGGTTCCTTTACCGGTTGCAGAAATTGATTGAGTTCCTTCACCAAAATATTCTACAATTGCACCGGTTCCACCTTTAACAGTTAAAATTCCTGCAACTTTTAAAATCACATCTTTTGCAGAAGTCCAACCATTTAATTTTCCTTTTAAATGAATCCCAATAATTTTTGGAAATTTTAATTCCCAAGCCATTCCCGCCATAACATCAACTGCATCTGCGCCGCCAACACCAATTGCTAACATTCCAAGTCCGCCGGCATTTGGAGTGTGCGAATCAGTTCCAATCATCATTCCACCGGGAAAAGCATAATTTTCTAAAACAACTTGATGAATAATTCCGGCACCCGGTTTCCAAAATCCAATTCCATATTTATTTGAAACGCTCGCAAGAAATCCAAAAACTTCTTTATTGTCTTCGTTCGCACGTAATAAATCGTCCTTCGAACCAACTTCAGCTTGAATTAAATGATCGCAGTGAACTGTTGAGGGAACTGCAACTTTTGAAATACCTGCAGACATAAATTGTAGTAACGCCATTTGCGCAGTTGCATCTTGCATCGCAACTCTATCGGGAGCAAAATCGATATAACTTTTTCCGCGAATCGGCGCATTTGTTATTTCGTCAAAATAATGTGAAAAGAGAATTTTTTCAGAATAAGTCAATGGACGTCCAATAACTTTTCTTCCCTTTTCAATTAAAGATTCAATCTGCTGGTACCGTTTTTTAATTATACCTAAATCGAATATCATAGGTTGGTTGTAAGTTTGTTAGTTATAAATTCTATTGAATATACAACTTAATCGAAATTTCTGCAATCAATGGTCTTGAATGACTTTCAAATTTTGAGTAATATCGTACTAACTAATGACAATTAATCTTCAATCAACAGGCGATCCTGAAGTTATCGAACAAGTAATTCCGGATACATCAAAAGAAATTTCAGTTGGGAAACCAGCTCGTGCAATTTTATTTAATGATGAAATTCATTCTTTTGATGAAGTTATAAATCAAATCATCAAAGCAATAAAATGTAACAGAAATAAAGCTGAATCGCTTACTTGGGAAGTTCATAATCTCGGCAAGAGTTGTGTTTTCACAGGTGAATTAATAAAATGTTTACAAATTACTGCTGTGCTTGAAGAGATTCAACTTATGACTGAAGTTCAAATATAATTTTAAAATAAATATGAACTCAAACGAAATCCGCAATTCATTTTTAAATTTTTTTAAGGAACATTCTCACCAAATTATTTCGAGTGCTCCTGTAATTCCGTACGGCGATAATACTTTACTTTTTACAAACGCAGGAATGAATCAGTTTAAAGAAATTTTTCTTGGAAATAATTCCCGCAATTTTAAACGTGTTGTCGATACTCAAAAATGTATTCGTGTAAGTGGAAAACATAACGACCTTGAAGAAGTTGGTCGCGATACATATCATCATACTTTTTTTGAAATGCTCGGCAATTGGTCGTTTGGAGATTATTACAAAAAAGAAGCAATAAAATTGGGATGGGAATTATTAACCACAGTTTGGAAATTTCCAAAAGAAAGAATTTGGGCAACCGTTTATACAACTGATGACGAAGCATTTAATTATTGGAAAAGTGAAACGGATATAAACCCGGAACATATTTTAAGATTTCCTGAAAAAGATAATTTTTGGGAAATGGGTGAAACTGGTCCGTGCGGTCCTTGTTCAGAGATTCATATCGATTTAAGTGAAGCTGGAAATCTCACTTCTGAAACTGTTAATTCCGGTTCGCCATTGATGATTGAAATTTGGAATCTAGTTTTTATTCAATATAACAGAGAACAAGGTGGAAAGTTGAATGAACTTCCTGCAAAACACGTTGATACAGGAATGGGATTTGAAAGAGTTTGTGCAGTTTTTAATTCTATTAAAAATAATTTTAAAGTTTTTCCATCGAATTATGATACCGATTTATTTCAGGAAATAATTTCACAACTCGAAATAATGTCCGGAATGAAATATTATTCTAAAGAAGATAATTGGAACCGTCCAAAAAATGAAAAACCAAAGCAACAAGAAGAAGTAAATATTGCAATGCGTGTTATTGCTGACCATATTCGTGCATTAACATTTGCAATTTCTGATGGTGCAACTCCTTCAAACGAAGGACGCGGATATGTTTTACGCAGAATTTTGCGACGAGCTGCAAGATTTGGAAGAATTCTTGGATTTCAAACTCCATTTCTATTTAAGTTGACTAAGTCGTTATCCGACAAAATGGGAAAAACTTTTCCGGAACTAAATTCGCAACTTGCACACGTTGAAAAGGTAATTAAATCGGAAGAAGAATCATTTAATTTAACTTTGGATCGAGGATTAGAAATTTTTGAAAAGATTACAAATAATTTAAAAGTGGCTGGTTTATTTCCGGGAGATGAGGCATTTAAGCTTTATGACACATTTGGTTTCCCAATTGACCTAACTGAACTTTTATGCTCTGAGCGTGGCTTAAATGTTGATTTAAACAAGTTTAACGAAGAAATGCAGAAGCAACGTGAAAAAGCTCGTTCAGCAAGTGGAGATAAATTTCAAGTAAAATTAAGCGATTCAGTTCTCAATAAATTATCGATTGATAATACAGAAACAGAATTTGTTGGCTACGGAAATATTGTCGAAACAAAAAGTAAAGTTTTATTTTCTCAATCAGATAAAAATAATAGTTATATCGTTCTCGATAAAACTCCACTTTATGCAGAATCTGGCGGACAAGTTAGTGACACAGGATGGATTACAATTGATAATTCCAAAAAGAAAGTTTTAGATTCAAAAAAAATTAAATCGAGCATTCTTCACATTGTCGAGGGGAATATTCCTGCGGAATTTATTAATAAAGATGCAACTGCATTAATCGATGTTGAAAGAAGAAAAGCAATTATGAGTCATCATACAGCTACACATTTATTGCATTCAGCTTTGAGAATGACACTTGGAACTCACGTTCATCAATCTGGTTCGTTAGTTTCGGATAATCATCTTCGTTTTGACTTTGCTCATTTTTCTGGAATGAAATTATCTGAATTGGAAAAGGTAGAGGAAATTGTAAATAATATTATCAGCGATGGAACTCAATTACAACATCACAGAAACATTGCATTTGATGAAGCAAAAAATATGGGAGCTTTAATGTTCTTCGGAGATAAGTATGGGGAAAAAGTTAATGTAGTTCAGTTTGGTGATTTCAGTAAAGAATTTTGTGGTGGAACTCACGTTGCAAATACAAAAGATATTGGTTCTTTTAAAATTCAAACTGAAGGAAGTAGTGCAAGTGGAATTCGGAGAATTGAAGCTGTTTGCGGAGATGCTGCAAAGCAATTACTTTTAATTCAACAAAAATCTTATAAAGAGAGAATCGAGTTTGCATATTCTCTGCTCGATAATTTACATTCATTAAAAAGTAATGACGAAGAAGTTTTTAAACTTGATCTTGAATTAAGAAAATTGGAAGATATTACGACAAGTGGATCATTAAAACTTAATGAAAATATTTTAAGCCATTTTACAACACAGAGTATGTTATCAAAAAAATTAGAAGATTTTATTTTACACCTTAGTTTGGCTGTTAAAACTTTTGAAAAACAAAATCAATCTAAAATAATAAACGAACAACTTGCTTCAATCGATAAATTAATTTCAAATGCAGCTATAATTAAAGATGTAAAAATAATTGTAACACAACTTCCAATAAATGATATTGAAATATTGAAATCACTTGCGGATGAACTCCGAAATAAAATTAAATCGGGAGTTGCTTTATTGGCATCTGTAATTGAAAATAAAGTTTCATTAGTTTGTGTTGTATCCGATGATTTAATAAAAACTAAAAACCTTTCCGCTGGAATAATTGTTAATAAAGCTGCACAAATAGTTAATGGAAGCGGTGGCGGAAGAGCTCATATTGCAACTGCCGGCGGAAAAGATTCTGAAAAACTTCCTGAATTAATCTCGCAATTTCCATCACTTATTGGTACAATGTTATAATGATCACTGTTTATAAAAAGTTGTTAAATATTGCAAGTAAACGAGGTGGCTATTTTATTTTACTCGATCCTGAAAAACTTCCAACTGATCTTCCCTCTTTTTTATCAAAAGTAAATGATGCAAATATAGATGCATTTCTAATTGGCGGAAGTACATTAAAACAATTTGATATTGATTTAATTATTCGAAATATAAAAAAGGAAACGACAATTCCTGTAATTATTTTTCCGGCAGGAGTCCATCAAGTTTCACAATATGCAGATGCGATACTTTATCTTTCATTTTTACAAAGTCACGATCCATATTATATAATTGGCGCACAAGCTGAAGCTGCATCGTATATTCGCAAAATTCAACTTGAAACAATTTCCACAGCTTATATTTTAATTGAATCAGGAAATATTAGTTCAGCAGAAAGAGTTACAAAAGTAAAACCACTTCCCCGAAATGATAATGTTCAAATTATAAATTATGCAATTGCATCCGAAATTTTAGGATTCCAATTTCTTTATCTTGAAGCAGGAAGTGGCGCTAATGAATCAATTCCCGATAAAATAATTACTGAAGTTCGAAAAGAAATTTCAATTCCAATTATTGTTGGGGGTGGGATTAAAACTCCGCAAGATGCCCGTAAAAAAATTGAAGCTGGAGCAAATTTTGTAGTTACAGGAAATATTTACGAAACTAATCATTCATCAACACTATTTAAAGAATTTGCAAACGCAATTCACAATTAAAAATAATTTATGGCACACTTACCTTTAACAATTGTTTACAGACAAAACTTTATTCTGAATTCATTAAAAGAGAGTTCTGAATTGAAAACTAAAATCGGAGAAACTTGCACCGGAGATATTTCAAAAGCAATCGACAAAATTATTTTTGCATTAAATAATAAGAAAAAAATTCTTCTTTGCGGAAATGGCGGCAGCGCTGCAGACGCACAACATTTAGCAACTGAATTTATAATTCGCTTAAATCCAAAAATAAAACGCCCCGCACTTCCTGCAATTGCACTTTCAACTGATTCATCAAATTTGACTGCTGGTGCAAATGATATTGGTTACGACAATGTTTTTGCTCGTTCTATTGAAGGTCTTGGAAATGAGGGTGATATTTTAATTGGAATTACAACCAGTGGAAATTCTGCGAGTGTAAATAATGCATTTAAAATTGCTCGTGAGAAAAAAATGGTTACAATTGGCTTTTTAGGAAAAGATGGTGGTGAATCGAAAAATTTATGTGATGTTGCGATAATTGTTCCTTCAAACGACACACAAAGAATCCAAGAAGGACACATAACAATTGGTCATATTATTTTTCAAGAAGTTGAACAAGAAATTTACGGTTGAGATAAATGATTTACACTTCAGAATCTTTCGAACAACTTGTTGAACATTTCGCCCAACTTCCGGGAATTGGGAAAAAAACTGCCCAACGATTAGCACTTTATATTTTAAAAATGCCACATGAAAGCGTTTCTCAATTCGCTTCATCATTGATTAATGTAAAAAATAAAATTAGATATTGTATAACTTGTTGCAATATAACAGAACAAAATCCATGTCCGATTTGTAAAAACTCAAAACGCGACTCAAGTTTAATTTGTGTTGTCGAAGAACCAAATGATGTTCTCGCACTTGAAAGGACAAATGAATATCACGGATTGTATCACGTTCTCGGCGGAGCATTGTCTCCTCTCGATAATATTACTCCGGAAAATTTAAAAATTAAAGAACTTCTTTTACGTTTAGAAAAAAATGATGTTGAAGAAATTATTCTTGCATTAAATCCTACTGTTGAAGGAGAAACCACATCGTTATATTTATCTCGACTATTGAAGCCACTAGGAATGAAACTATCACGCATTGCGCGAGGAATTCCAATTGGTGCGAGTTTAGAATTTACTGATGATGCAACTTTATCACGAGCATTGGAAGGGCGTGTTGCGATATAATATTGTTAAAGTTATTCTCAGTTCCCTTTTTTTATTCTCTTGCGATATATTATCTACTCGTAATCCCGAAGAACCAATTATTGATACAAATTCTAATCCTCCGGCAACTACGCCACAACTTGTCATTTCAAATTTTATTGCAGCATTTCAAAATAAAAATATCCTTGAATATGAAAAATTAATTTCAGATACAACGCAAAATGGAAGATTATATAAATTCAATCCAACAACAGCTGCAAAAATGAGATATTCAACTTTATTTCAACAATGGAATAAAATTTCAGAAAAGCAATTTATTACAAAATTATTTACTTCTTTAAAATCATCAAGTTCTCCATCGTTAACACTTTCAAATTCAAGATACGAATACATTTATGCTGATTCGGCTCTCTATTCTTCCAACTATCAAATAAATGTTGAACATTTGATAACTTCTATACCGACACAGTTCAAAGGAAAATTTTATTTAACATTGAACAAAAATAATGTTAATATTTGGAGCATTTCACTTTGTGAAGATTTTGAAACCAGCAAGGATTCAAGTTTTAGTGATTGCAAAGGAGCTTTCATAAATTAATGAAAATCCAAATAATTTTTATTTGCACAGTATTTCTATCCTGCGTTAATCCATTTGCTCCGCGATTAGATTTAAATGATTTCGGAAGTTCTTCAATTTTAAGTGATCAGAAAACTGTTGAAGGATTGTTACATAATTTCCGGCAATCATATTTATTCAAAGATACAACTGTTTACGGAAAGTTGTTCTCCCCCGATTTTATATTCATATTCCGTGATTATGAAAAAAACACAGATGTATTTTGGTCTCGCGATGAAGAGATGAGAACAACTTATGGATTATTTCAAAACTCACAACGATTTGATCTAACTTGGAATCAAACAATTTCTTCTCACGAGGATTCTCTTTTAATGCAATTAACAAAAAGCTTTAATTTGACTGTAACTTTTAATCCAAGTGATGTTATAAGAATTAATGGTTATGCAAATTTTACTTTAGCTCGGAATTCGATGGATGGCGAATGGCATATTTTGCGTTGGAGAGATGAGTCTAATTTTTAAAATAAAATGAATTTAAAATATCTATTAAAAGAAAGTTTAAACGGTTTTCAAAAAGCACAATTATCTGTTGTTGCTTCTATTTTCAGCATAGCTTTGGCTTTGGTTTTAATTGGTGGATATATTATTGCACAAACTAATTTAAATAATCTTGTTTCAACATTACGAAACAAAGTTGAATTAGAAGTTTTTTTAAATAATTCGGAAACGGAATATAAATTAATTAAAACATCTATTATAAATATAGATGGAGTTAGTTCTGCAATTTTTATTTCTAAGAAAGAAGCTGCTGATATTTTTAAAAAGGAATTTGGTGAAGATATAAATACTGTTTTAGAATTTAATCCTTTGCCGGCATCATTCAGAGTGACACTAGAAAGAGAATTCAAAGAATCCAATAAGACAGCTATAATAGCTTCTAAAATAAAATTAATTCCAGGAGTTGATGATGTTGTTTACAGAAAAAAACTTCTCGAATTTATTGACAGTCGTTCAAAATTTTTAACTTCTGTAAGCTTGGGAGTTGGTGGAATGTTATTACTTGTTAGTTTTGGTTTCGTTGTAAATACAATCCGACTTGCTATTGCCGGTAAACGTAAAGCAATTGAAACTATGAGACTCGTTGGTGCAACAAATTCTTTTATTCGACTCCCATTTATTATTGAAGGAATATTTCAAGGAATTATTGGCAGTACAGTTGCTCTCGGAATTATTATTCTATGCTTTTATATTTTTTCAAAGTTTATAAGCAGCGAAATAAGTAATATTATTTTTCTGCCAACAACTTTTGTAACACTTATTCTTGGATTGGGAATTTTCCTCGGTTGGTTTGGAAGTTACTTTGGGGTTCGTCGATTTCTAAAATAAATATTTTATAAAGTAGCTTTAATAAAATATTTATTTAATCTGGCAATATTTGTAATCGATATTTCTTTCGGGCATTCAGCTTCGCATGCATAAGTATTTGTGCAAGAGCCAAACATTTCTTCATCCATTGCAGCAACTAATTTTTTTACACGCTCTTTATTTTCTATTTTCCCTTGAGGAAGTAAACCGAGATGCGAAACTTTTGCGGAGACAAACAACATTGCAGAACTATTCGGACAAGCAGCGACACAAGCACCGCAACCAATACAAGCAGCTGCATCCATTGCCGTTTCCGAATCTTCCTTTTTAACAGGAATTGCATTTCCATCAGGAATTCCACCAGTTTTGGCTGAAATATATCCACCCTTTTGAAGAATTCTGTCAAACGCAGAACGATCAACAACTAAATCTTTTAATACCGGAAATGCCTTCGCTCTGAAAGGTTCAATTACAATTTTATCTCCATCTTTAAATGATCGCATATGAAGTTGACAAGTTGCAACTCCAGCACCGGGACCGTGAGCAAATCCATTTATCATCATTCCACAACTTCCGCAAATTCCTTCTCTGCAATCGTGATCAAACGAAATTGTATCTTCTCCTTTGTGAACAAGTTTTTCATTCAACACATCGAGCATTTCCAAAAACGACATGTGCTCGCTCACATTATCAACGTCATAATTGATAAATTTACCTTTTGAATTATTATTTACTTGTCGCCAAATTTTTAAATGAAGTTTCATTATTTATAACTTCTTTGTGTTAATGATACACTTTCAAATTCTAATTTTTCTTTATGCAATTTTTCTTTTTTATTTGTTCCTTGATATTCCCAAGCAGCAGAATAAATAAATTTTTTATCATCTCGTTTTGCTTCACCATTAAATTGATGTTCTTCTCTAAAATGTCCGCCACAAGATTCTTCTCTATTAAGTGCATCAGTAGCAATTAATTTTCCAAGTTCAATAAAATCTGCAACACGTTGAGCTTTTTCAAGTTGCATGTTTATATTATCTCCTCTTCCAACAACTTTAACATTATTCCAAAATTCTTCTCTTAATTCTGAAATTTTATTAATTGCTTCTTGTAATCCTTTTTTATTTCTTGCCATTCCAACATTATTCCACATAATTTTTCCTAATGTTTCGTGGAATTCATAAACAGTTATTTTTCCATTTATTGAAAGTAATTTCGAAATTGTTTGCTCAACTTCTTTTTCAACTTTTGTAACTGAAGTATTATCGATAGAAAGTTTATCAAATTTTTCAGTAGCCAGATAATTACTAATTGTGTAAGGTGCGATAAAATATCCGTCCGCTAATCCTTGCATTAAAGCACTTGCACCTAATCTATTTGCACCGTGATCAGAAAAATTTGCTTCACCAAGTACAAATAATCCAGGAATTGTGCCCATTAAATTATAATCAACCCATAATCCGCCCATTGTATAATGCACTGCAGGATAAATTCGCATTGGAACTTTGTAAGGATTTTCGGAAGTAATTTGTTTGTACATATCGAAAAGGTTGCCATATTTTTCAGCAATTGCATCTTTTCCAAGCCGATTAATTGCATTTTCGAAATCTAAATAGACAGACATTTTTGAAGTGCCAACACCAAATCCATTGTCGCAAATTTCTTTTGCACGTCGCGAAGCAATATCACGCGGAACTAAATTTCCGAATGAAGGATATAATCTTTCGAGATAATAATCTCTTTCACTTTCCGGAATTTCATTTGGCTTTCGATTATCATCTTTCTTTTTTGGAACCCAAATTCTGCCATCGTTACGCAAACTTTCGCTCATTAAAGTTAACTTCGATTGATAATCTCCACTAACAGGAATGCAAGTTGGATGTATCTGTGTGTAACAAGGATTCGCAAATAAGGCACCACGTTTATGTGCGCGCCAAATTGCAGTTGCGTTACTCGCTTTTGCATTTGTTGAAAGATGATAAACATTTCCATATCCACCGGTTGCAAGTACAACTGCATCAGCAATATATTTTTCCAATTTACCAGTTACAAGATTCCTCGCAATTATTCCCCGCGCTTTTCCATTATGCAAAACAAGATCAAGCATTTCTCTACGTTGATAAAATGTAACTTTCTTTTCATCAATTTGTCGTAGTAACGCCTGGTAAGATCCCAATAATAATTGTTGTCCAGTTTGTCCACGAGCATAAAATGTTCTCGAAACTTGTGCGCCACCGAAAGATCTGTTATCGAGATAACCTGCGTAATCTCTTGCAAAAGGAACTCCTTGCGCAACACATTGATCAATTATCGAACCACTGACTTCCGCTAAACGATAAACATTTGATTCTCGTGCGCGATAATCTCCCCCTTTAATTGTATCGTAAAATAATCTTCGAATACTATCACCGTCATTTGCGTAATTTTTTGGTGCATTAATTCCACCTTGCGCAGCAATACTATGCGCTCTTCGTGGTGATTCGTGATAACTGAAAGAATGTACATTGTATCCAAGTTCAGCAAGTGATGCTGCTGCAGAAGCTCCGGCTAATCCTGTTCCAACTACAATAATATTATATTTTCTTCTGTTAGCTGGAATAACAAGTTTAAGATTAAATTTGTGGTTCGTCCATTTTTTTTCTAACGGTCCTTCCGGAATATTTGAATTTAGATTAATCATTTTCTAAAAAGAAAATAAATTGGCATTGATGCAAATAGAAGTGGAATGATAAACCAGAAAATAAATGAAACTAAATTTAATATTAATAAATATTTTTTATTTCTTAAGCCGAGAGTTTGAAATGCAGATTGAAATCCATGTTTCAAATGATATGAAAGAAGTAACATCGATAAGACATAGAACCAACTGTAATAATTATTTTGGAAAGAAACTTTTACTAATTCGAATATAGAAGGTGCACCTAAAAAACGACCTTCAAACCAAAATGTTCTTAAGTGAACTACTAAAAATATTAAAACGAATACAGCTGTAAGTCGAATAATTCGAGATTCAAAATTTGCATTTTCTGAGAGTTTATATTTTTTATATCCAATTGGTCTCAATTTTCTATTTTGATTCCAAAGATGAAGTCCGAGATAAATGTGTAAAGCGAAACCGAAGAAAAGCCCTATTTCTATTGAGCGAATAAATATATTGGTCGACATTAACTGCGAATATAATTCGAACGCTTCCCCATTATCGTTCTTAAAAAGTAATAAATTTCCCGCCACATGAACAACCAAAAATGAACATAAAAATAAGCCAGTTAAGCTCATCAATATTTTTTTACCAACTGATGATGTTAAATAGGAATTAAAAATATTCATTTCAGAAATTTTATCATTACAAAAATAACTGAAAATCTTTGCTGTTACAAGATTATTAGTATTAATATTATTTTTTGGTGGAGATATAAACACCTCTCCAATCATCGCCGGGAGGATTTTCTATATAATCTTTTGCACGCTTGATATACATTTTTGAGGCTTTTTCATCCTCTCTTAATTGTAAAGCATCTTCCCAAATTGAAATCGCACTTTTCCATTCTCGTTTTTTATACTGAGCTAATGCATTTGAATATACTTCTCTGAATTTCATAATTTTATCATCTGTTGGATCAGAAGTGAGCGCCATCAATTCGTAAATACGAACGGGTTCTGTCTTTCCGACTACAACAACAAGATCGAGCTCACGCGTAATAACACGTTCAGCAACTCTTGCATGCGTAAATTCTGTAATGCAAATATAAGTTCCGTATTCTTTATTTACTCCTTCAACTCGCGAACCAAGATTTATTGCATCACCCATAACTGTATAATTAAATTTATTTGTTGAACCAACATTTCCAACAATAACTTTTCCGGTATTTAAACCAACACGTTGTAAAATTAATGGCCAACCTTTTTCAGTCCAATATGGATGAAGTGTTTTAAGTTTGCGCTGCATTAACAAAGTTGTTTCGCAAGCATTATATGCATGATCTGGATCGTTTAACGGCGCGCCCCAAAATGCCATAATTGCATCACCAATATATTTATCTAAAGTTCCACCTTTTTCCAAAATAATATTCGTCATGTCAGTTAAATATTCATTAATCAAAGTAACTGTATTCTGCGGTCCCAATTTTTCGGCAATTGTTGTTGAACCTTCAATGTCAGAAAATAGAACTGTAACTTCTTTTTCTTCACCACCAAGTTTCAACATTTCAGGATTGTTAATTAATTTTTCTACAACTGATGCGTCAACATATTTTGTGAACATGTTTTTAATTTCGGATTTCTGTTTTCCTTCTGTAATAGAAATATATCCGACAGCAGTTGCGTAAGTTAAAAAGAAAGAAATTATTGCCTGAGGAAAACTAATTATTAATCCAGTAATTTGAAATATTTCATTTACTACAAAGAAATATGAAGTTATTAGAAGTACAAAATATAAACTGCTCCAACGAAGTGAAACGAGCAATGATAATACTCCAATTGATAATGCTAAATTTAGCGTTAACCAAAGCTCAGATTGTAATTTTGGAAATGTTATAAAATGCTTTGTTACAATTTGATCATAAACATTAGCATGAATATAGCAATTTGGCGATTTTTCAGAAATCGGAGTTGGACCGAGATCCCCAATTGAACGAGCTGTTGGACCAACTATTACTGATGCATTTTGGAATATTGAAAGTGTAGTTGTATCTCCTCTTGCGAAAGCATCGAGTACATCATACATCGAAATTTCTTTGAAAAATTTTGTTTCTCCAACATAATCAATTGAAAGCATTCCATGTTTATCTAATGGAATTTCAATTCCAATTCCTTTTACCATTAAACCATTATCAGTTTCCTTAACAATAAGTTTTTTACTATCAACATTTAATGAATACAAAGCTATCGCTGCTCCTAATGATGGATAATAATCTCCACCATATTCTATAAAGAATGGAACTTTACGAGTTATTCCATCAATTGAATCCGGCGCCATTGCAACGTGTGCAACTCCAGCAGAAAGTCTTGCCAAAGAATCAAATGGTCTTTCATCAACAAAAGAACTTTGCGGGAAATAATGAAAATTATCTCCTTTCGGAATTCCATGTGGATGTAAAAATGGATACGCTTCCCAAATTATTTCTGTTGAGTCCAATTCGGTATCATCAGATGGAATGAATGGACCAATTGCATGAATAACATTGTTAGCCATATTTGAGAATTTGAGAAATTGTTCCTGTTCGTAATCTGATGCTTCATTCGATCTTACACGAGGGAAAAAATAATCTACACCAATTACTCTTGCGCCATAACTTTGCATGATTGCAAATAGCGCACCAAATTTATCTCTCGGAATTGGATAGAGTAGTTCATTAAGAGTTGCTTCATCAATTATAACAACAACTAAATTGTCGGTATGCTCACGTACTCCACGAACATTTAAATAAGTGTCGTAGGCTTTTCTATCAAGCGTAAGAAAAATATTTGAACCAAATAACTTATCCATTGCGCTTGTGTGAAAGAGCGAGAATGTTGCTCCAACACAAACTGACGCAATTACTACACCAACTAAAATTTTTACTATCTTCTTCTTAGTGCGCGATGTCATTCAATCCTTTATTGAATAATATAAATTTTTATATTTCCTTCCAATATAGAAAATCTTTTATATTACCTAATGCAGTTGGATCGATTCCTCGACGACCTCCAAAAATAAACTTATTTTCACCTTTTCTAATTGCTTTTCCGTTTGCTTTTGAATCTTTCTTTGCATTTACATCTTGAAGCGCTGAAGATAATAGGTTTTTTAATTCTCCTTTATCCACAG
The DNA here is from genome assembly GCA_005792285.1 of Bacteroidota bacterium. Lineage (GTDB taxonomy): Bacteria > Bacteroidota > Ignavibacteria > UBA10030 > UBA8401 > SXSI01. Next base: position 44,679 of record SXSI01000013.1, on the reverse strand, counting down.
CTTGAGTTTTTTCAGCAGCACGTGTTTGTCCCATTTCAGCCACAATATTATCAATTCCTAATTTTGTAAATGCTTCTTCTTTAGATGGAAATTTTTTCACAGCTGTTGCAAATGATTCAACAGTTTCTGCAGGATTACCACCTAAAAATTGTAACAATCCGAAATTTAAATTTATTCCACCATCTTTTGTATCCGATTTCAATGCTGCGGTATAATTATTATATGCGTTTGCAGAATCACCTTTCAATAAATAAATATTGGCACGATTATTTGTTGAAGTTGCGGAACTATATTTCTTGATAACTTCAAGAGCTTCATCGAATCGTCCGGCATTTGCTAAAAGTTGTGAAGCTTTTTGTGCGGATTTTTCAGTTCCATCAACTTTATATGCAGCAACTCTTGCTTCAACTTGTTCTTTGTAATTAGTAATTACATTTATTAATTCTTCATTCAAAAGTGAAGCAATTTTTTCTGCAGATGGAGGTTCACTTGTTTTTACATTCGATGCTAAATTTGAAGGTGGAAATTTTTCCCATGATTTTCTGACATCAATCATATCTAACTTTCCATTTGCATCAACAGTTTTATAATATCCTTCAGCTCCCATCGACCATGCTTGTGTAAATGGTTTTCCAATAATAGTTGTCTCAAGTGGAATCCAAACAGTATTATCTTTTACGATATATTCTCTTTCATTTAAACTTACACGCGATGCATTTTTAGCATTTACTCCTGTATCAAACATTATAAAAACGTGGTCTGATGTTCCAATTAAAAAAGTTCTGATTCCAATATTTTCTAAACATGAAGCAAGCAGAACAGAACTATCATCACAATCACCAGCTTTGTTCGCCAATGTTTCTCTTGGAAATTGAATATCATCTAAAACATCACCTTCGGCAACTCTCCATGGATCAACTACATAATTTATTTGAAATGCACGAATTGCATCCCAAACTGCCATTGCATTCATAATATTACGCGGTGCGTCAGGATATGCTGTTTTATCTGGTTTAACATTTCCGATAACAAAACGTGAGAAATTTTTTACTGCTTCGTCATTCGGTGTGATGAATGCGCCAATTGCATCTGGTCTGTTCCATGAAACCGAATTGCGACTATAAATTGTAGTTGTCTTTGTTATGCTGCGACTTTTTTCCTGACCATCAACAACAAATGTAATTTTTCCTAGAACTTGTGCAGCAATATTATCTTTTACATCTTGCAAAACTGTATTATCCAATGTTGCTTTAACAGGAATTTCTTTTTTCTCTTTCGCTTTTAAAAGTGGAATAACTTCTTCGGAAGCAAGTTGCATATATTTTGGAACCATCACAGAAACTTTTACATTCTTAATATCGTTCTTGCCGGTATTTTCAATTATCATATTTCCAATTGGATTAAATGCATAATAATTAAATTGTGCAGGAAAAATATTTTCTACTTTGAATTCCAAAATTTCAAGTTCACTTGGAATATATGCAGAAACTTTTTTTACACCTTTTGTATCTGTTGAAACATCCAATCTACTGCCGGTAAATCCAACAACTTTATATTCTCCTAAAGAAGTGAATTGAGCTCGTAAATCATCAATCGTTCCCTTTACGGTTAAATCGAGCATTGCAATATCTCCTTCGATGTATCGAACTTTTAATTTTTGAATCATTGGAATTTTAGTTGGTAATTTTTTCTCTTCTTCAAGAAGTGAAGCATCATTTACGCCGAGCAATGCCAATTGAATAACGATTGGTTTATCACGCATATCTTTCAGCTTCTTATCAATTTTAGTAACAACATCAGTTGCTAATTTTTTTCCGAGGTCTTCTAAAGATTTAGAAGCGGAACGAGATTTAGATTGATCTTTAGCTTTTGCATCAGCACTTGAAACTGCAAGAATTTCTCCAACATCAGTGAGAATTATTTTAACAGAACCATCTGCCGTATAATCTGCATATTTAGTTCCGTAAACTTCAATATCTCCACCAAAGTTTGCTTGTACACCACCGGTAATAATTATTTCTGCGCCAAATCTTTTTCCAAGAGCTTTTGCTTTTGCAGGATTTGTAAGATCGAGTGAAAGGTCTCTCGCTAAAATTTCACCGAACTGGGCCTTATCGACTAATCGAAATCCCCTTTCGAGCAAAGCCTCTTCGATTTTACCAACAACCTTCTTTGCCGAAGTTGATTGGTCATCAATCTTTTCGTCTACTACAACCATAACTCGAGGCAATTCAATATCTTGACCAAAAAGTATTGTAATGAACGAAAAGAAAAATATTATTGCATGTAAAATAATTTTTTTCATGATTTACTCCTTCTTATTTTAATTTTGAGATTATTGTTTTCAATTGTTGTACTTTTTCTTTTGCCGGTAAATAATTTGGTGATTTTGATAATGCTTCCTGATAAAGTTTTAATGATTTTTGGTATCCATCTTTTGCTTTTGCAGCGTTGCCTGATTTTTCTTTATAACGAGAATCATCTTCTAAAGCGATTGCTTCTGCAAATGCAATATAACCATCAAAATTTCCTTCGAGTTCAGTTTCAAGATAATCTTCTTCTTCAGAAGTTAATTTTACTTTTAAGTTTTCAGCTACATTTTTTGCGATCGAACGCAGTAAAGTTACAAACTGGCTAAGTTCACCAGTTGCTTCTTCAGCATTTAAAGTTTCTCCAGTTTCGGTACGAACTATTCGAACATCAATTCTAATTTCATCATCATCCGATTTTGTAAATGCACCGAACATCATAACTTTTGCGCCAAGTAATTTCCCAATTTTTTGTGTTGAGGATTCTTCAAGTATTCCTGTTTCTTGTAAATTCATTTCGTCTATAATACTTTTAATTCTATTTCGCTCAACAAGTTTGAGACCTTTTATTTTTACCATTTCGGAATACATCATATCTGCAAGACCTTTACTTAGAGGTTGCATTTTTTCACGATCGAGCAGGCAATTATTTTCAAAATATAAAATTGCCATTGTCTGTGGTTGTTTATCTTGTGCAAATAGAATTACTGTAAAAAGTAACGTTACAAAAATTTTACAAGTCCGTCTTAAAATGTTTTTCATATTTATTATTTAGTTTTCAAAATAAATTAAAGTGAAATTTTTACTCCTAGTCCAAATTCGAATCCATCTGCATCATATTCTTTTCCTTCGATAACTAATTTACCACTTCCTTTTTTAGTTGCCAACATAAGCACAAGCCAATCTGTTATTGGCGCATTTACATCAACACCAAATGACGCCATATCTACATTGCCTGTTTCCATAATTTTATCTCCAAGTGGAAATTGATCGGCTGTATGATATTTATATTCAAAATTTCCATTTAAGGTAAACCAATTTAAAACAGGAACTGTTAACACATATTGAAATTCAAATTGTTTGGCGCTTGGATATTTATTTGGCGTGCTTAACGAATCTGAAGAAAAAATTGTGTTCTTTAATCTATATCTTCCTCTTAAAAGTGCAACATTTGTTGTTGGACCAAATTTTTGAGAAAGTAAAATGAGTGCATTAAATCTTGGACCAACTTGAAATGTTTTTTGATTATTAATTTGATCGGGCAAATAATATGAAAATGTAAGATCGCTAGAAAATCTCTGTTCTTTATTTGCTGAAGTATAATCAATTCCACTATTCATCGAAAAATCTTCGCCCGGATTATATTCAACATTCGGAAAAGTAGTATTACTTCCTTCTATATTCTCAATTGCAATCGGTTCAAAAATTCCTTTATAAGTTCCGGACATTCCAAATCCTAAAACTATTCTTCGTGAATATGAATATGCATAAGCTAATCCCAAATTTGCGTTGAATCCTTGTCCAGCAATTGGAACTCGAAAATTTAATCCCGCTTGAGAAATCATTCGTGAAACTTTAAATTGATCTGATGTTAATTTTTTTTGTCCAGTTGGGAAACTTAAACCGCCATTAATCCATAATTTATCTCCCGGAACAACATACGACATTGCTAATTTTGTATCCGACAACCCTTTCATTTCATATTTATCATTTTCCAAAGTTGTAATATTTCCAGAAGTATCAGTAACAACTTGCGGAACATCATTTGAAGAAGATGCTACAGAACCGGTAATTGTTAATAACATTCTAGTTGTAATTGGAATTGATGTTGAGAATGGAGTTGAAGTTTGCGCTACAGTTATTTTTGTACTTGCTGAATCTGCTAAGTTCCATTCTTGTGAGACAAAAGATAAATTAATTCCACGAACATTTTTAAATAACAAACGTTCGTCGTATTTGGGCCCTTTTAATTGTGATTCAACCATATTTATATTCATGCTTGCTAATACAAGAATAATATAAAATGATTTGAAATTTTTTAGTGTTATCATCGCCACAATTTTACTTTATTAACAACATTTTCTTAGTTGCAAGATAATTGCCTGTTTTTATTCGATAAAAATAGATCCCGGCACTTACATTTAATCCGAATTCATCTTTTCCATTCCAATTAATACTGTAAGTTCCAATTTTCTGATGTTGACTAACTAATCCTTTTACTTTTTGTCCAAGAGTGTTATAAATTACAATTTCAACATCACCACTATACGAAAGTGAATATTGAATTGAAGTTTGCGGATTGAATGGATTTGGATAATTTTGTTTTAAAGTATAATCTGGAGGAATCAAAGGAACACCTTCAGAATTTTGGCTTATAAAAGATTCTCTTCCAATTAATATTCTGAAATTTCTTGTTAGCTGATTTTTTCTAAAAATAAAGTTATAAGTTGAATTTGAAATATTATAAATACGTTCTTCGGTTTTATCCAAAAGCATAACTTTAAAACCATCGGGAAGTTCTTTCTCAATTTCGTAAACTAATTTTGTTTCGAGCGAATGCAAATTACTTGAAACTTCAAAATCCCAATAATCACCCTCTTCGGAAATTGGTCTGAAGTCGGAAGAATAAAGTCCCGGATTTTCTTTCCAATTATTTTTTCGGAAAGCTAATTGCAGATAATTTGTTGGAGCAATCGGTGGTTCTGAAAAATCAAATTCATCTTTTGCAATTTTTGCTTCGGGATGCATCCCAATAAAATTATCTTCATCAGTTGCAACTAATGAAAGTGCACGCAATTTTAAACTCCATTTAGAACTTGAGATAGAATTACCCGGATCCATTTTTCCTGTTCCACTAATTTTTGCGGGATTAATTAAAACTGTTAATATTCGAGTTGAAGTATTTTTTACCCAATATCCTTCAAATGGAAGTAAGTTAGTTGTAACAGCTTCGTATCTTGTTTTATTCCATCGCCAAAGTTTATTTTCAATTCCTGAATCCCGTTTTGAGTTTTCCCAACTAACTGTATATGGGAATGGATTTCCAATTAAATTATAACCTGGATAAAGTTTTATTTCGTGATAACCTGTTGAAGAAGTTAAAGTTGCATTTCCAAGATTCAAAGATTTATCCCCTTTTGTAATTAGCCAATATCCTTCGCCTCTTTTAAAAGTTGTAAATGCCGGATTTGGGAATTCTACAAAAACTTGTTTTTCAGATTCCCACTTCCACAATCTCCAATTAATTGGATTTATAGAACCGAGATCTTTTAAAACTTGAGTGATATTAAAACTATTCAAGTCAAATGGAATTGTTAAAAGTAAATATCGTTCACTTAAAGTTTGTTGCGGAAGTTTGACTTCGTAGTTCTGTTTTGAAGAAAAAATATTTAACGCAAAAGTAAGATTAGATTTTGCAAACAAACCACTCATAATATTTCCAGTAGTTGTTACATTATTTAATTTCTTTTCACTCCAAATATCCATATCGCCTAAAACCAATATTGTTCCTTTACCAACTTGTGAAATAGCAATTAAAGTTGGTCGCAACGAATCGGGTTTGTTTGTCACAGAATTAATTGAAAATGTTGAAGCTTCACCTCTCAGAAAAATATTTGCTTTTCCTTCTTGAGCTAAAATATTTGTACTTCCAAATAAAACTAAAGTGTCAACATTGTTAAGAAACGGATGAGCTTTATTTGCAAATTGTCTTGCAACTATATTTAATGGATTTCCCTGAAATGCTAAAACCGAATCAACAATATATCTATCCGTTTGAATTAAAAGCCCGGTGCTATCTTTGTAATCTTCTTTCCATCTGAAATTTGTAAGAATTTCATTTAAATATTTATTCCCTTCATTTGAAGATTGATCGGCAAGTAAAATAAGAAATCCACCTCCCATCACATATCTTATAATTGAGAGAATTTCACGTTGATCATATTTCGATTTTGGAGAAGGTAAAATAATTGCATCAAATCCTGTTGTATCAAAACTACTTTGGTTTGAAGTTACAGACATTCCACTTTCGCCGAGAGATTTAATTAAGCCATTAAAATATTTTGGAACTGTTAATCCGGTATCAGAAAAACTTAATCCATGCAAAGAGTCGATAAGTATTTTTTTAGGAATAATTGTTTTAGCAATTCCTTTTCCATTTAATAAAAGTTGAATTGAACTATTCTCAGGATCGTTGGTTGTAAAATAAATATTCGAAGATAAAATTCCTGAAGTTAATGGTTGATATATAATTGATTGAACTCCCGTTGTGTTTGGTTTAATAGTTAATAGTTGATTCTTCTTTCCAAAATAATCTTTTGCATTATCCAATGAATCAATTCTAACTGTTAAATCTTGTGAACCGACATTTTTAAATGTGAGACTAATATTTTTAGATTCACCAACCGACAATGAACCGACATCAATATTTTTGTTTGGAATTAGAATAGCAGGATCTTTCGAATAATATTCTGTATAAACTCCACCCTTTGTTGCTAAATAAAATAAAAATTTATCAACTAATGAAGCACTAACTCTACTTACTAATGAATGCGTTGAGTCTGAAGTTGTCGGTATCCAACTTAGTCCTGCATTATCGCTGAAATATGTTTTGTTATAGCTTGAAGCAAATAAATTATTTGGTTTTGTTTTGTGTAAAAGAAGTGAGTTAATATCCAGATCCACAGAAACCCAATTTTGTAAATCTGCAGTTTTATACATAAACTCTGGTTTGTCACCATCTGTTTTACGCGCAACATAAATTAACGAATCTAAAGCGGGATGAGTGAAAATTCTAAAAGCATAAACATTATTTCCGGAATTATTTGTTAATGGTAAAGTACCTGTAATATTTTTCCAGTTCGTTCCTAAATCAGAAGTTCGCCAAATACCATTACTACTGAGCAAAATTGTATTATCTAATTTTGAATGGAATACTACAGTGCCATTTAATAATTTTGTTGAAGCTGTACTTGGCATATTAAGTCGTTGCCAACTCACTCCATAATCAAGTGAATATTGCGTTTCAGTTCTCGAACTATGAACAATTATATTTTTTGAATTTCTTTTAGAAAGAGATAACTGTCCATTGAAATCATTATTTGTATTTTCACTATTAACAGATGAAATCGAAATTTTATTCCATTTTTCTCCGGCATTTGTAGATTTATAAAAATTTAATCTATTAACAGAATAAAGTAGAGATGAGTTTGTTGGATCGATTTCAAAATTATTTACAAATGGATCTTCAATTCCATTATTTATACTACTCCACGAAACTCCAAAATCAATCGAGCGATACATCCCTCCTCCCATTGAAGAAATAAATAATGTATCTCCATATTTTGAAGAAGCTATTTTAGAAGTTTCAACAAACTTCAAATTAAAGTTTTTTCTTTCCCAACTACTTCCTTTATTTGCACTGTAATAAATTCCATCTGAAGTTCCCAAAAAAACTGTTGTCGGAATATTTTGTGGAATGAAAAAACATTGATTATAAATTACTCGTTGAAATTTAGCTTCCCAAGATTGAGAAAAATTTTCTTTTGAAATAGCTGCACTGTGAAATCCACTTGAGCTTGGATATGTGTTCAACAAATTTGAAGAAGGAATAGTAACCATAAACATACTATTCGGACCTCGAAGGTCAGTTGGATCATCAGAAATAATTAAAAGTTGTTTTACAACACTATCACTTTGTTCCAATCCATGTTTTAGAGGAAGCCAACTTCCACCACGAGCTAAAGAAAAATATGCGCCATCATCAGTTCCAATAATTACAGAATTTGGAAAGTTTGCATCTTGAGATAATAATAAACTGTTAATTCTTTTTCTGGAATGAAAATTTGGCAAATGTGAATGGTTACTATTCATCTCAATCCAACTTGTTCCTTTATTGTTAGATTGAAAAACCCCTGATCCAAAAGTTCCAATATAAACTAAAGAATCATTCACAGGATCAATTGCGATTGAAGTAACATTTTTAGCTTCGATGGAAAGTCCAGTGTTACTAAACTGCCAATTTTCTCCACCATCAAAAGAACGAGCAAATCCTGAAGTATCTAATCGATTAGCTCCAGCAAAAATTATATTTGCATTTTTAGATGAAATGGCAATTGAATTTATTTTGCCGATAAGTCTTGTCGAAATCCAATTTTTTCCACCATTAATACTTTTCCATAATCCAGTATTAGTTGCAGCAAAAACTATTTTCGAATTTGTAGGATTAAATGCAAAACTATGAATAAATCCATCTTTCAAATCGGATTGCGTCCAAAGATTCCCACTTGTTGAAGAATAAAATATTCCTTTATCTTTTACACCAATTAAAATATTATCTGCGTTTGAAGTTCCATTGATCGCTGTAATATTTCCACCAGATGGACCGATAAATTGAAGTGTGCCTTGTTGTGCAAATAGTGAAATTGAAATTACAAAAATAAATAGAATATTTAATTTCAATAATTTCATTATAGTGGCGGTCTTGGTGGTGCTGGTAACGGATTTGTTAAAACCGATGGTGGGCCTTGAGTTGAACCAGGAGTTGATGTAAATCCACTTGAAGCATTTCCTTGTGAAGTATTTGCACGATCACTTACACTATTCAACACATCTTTTGTTGAAGCACTATTTGGTGGTGGTGGTGGAGTTGTTGTAGAAATTCCTGAACCTCTTCCACTGGAAGATCGAGTTGATGTAGTTGATGAACTTGAAGTTGAAATAATATTTGAAGTTTGTTTCGCAGAAGATAAATTTGCACCTGCTTGAGAAAATTTTGGATCAGCTTGAACAGCAGCAGTATAAGATACAATCGCTTGGTTATACATTCCTTTATCTTCGAAATCAATTCCTTGTGAGAATTGTAAAAATGCAAACATATTTTCAGTTGGGATTGTAAGTATTGCTTCTCTTTCAGAATCGGAAATTTTAATATTTAATTCTTCAATTATTTTAAAGACAAGTTCTTTTTGTAAACGGAAAAATCCGGTTGTCTTTCCTGAGATGTCTGTAGTTCCAATTAAACTTCCGGTTCGAGTTTGCGCAATTAGTGCATCAATTCTAACTTCATCATTTGATAAATCAAAATAAGATCCTTTCACTAATTTAGAAGCGCCGAGTAATTTACCAATTCTCGGAGCAGTTGCGTCATCAACTAAACCTGTTTCTCCAAAATTCATTTCTTCAACTAATTTTTGTAGTCGAACTCGTTCAACTACTTTTAATGCTTTTACTTTTGAAAGATCTGTAATTGTCATTTCGGCGAGACCTTTTTGAAGTGGATCTAATTCTTTCTTTCCACTTTTATTTTCAAAATTTAACACTGCAATTGTGTTAAGTGGAATTCTATCTACATCAAGCATCGATTCTTCGAGTAATGCTTTTTTAGCATCCATTTCCATCTGGCTTTTGTGGAGAAGTTTCATTCGTGCCTCAACATGTTCACGATATTCTCCAAAAATTGTCATCTCATTATAACGTCTGTAAAATTGTATTGCTTGCGGATATTCAATTACTGCTTCATAACTAGCAGCGAGATAATAAATATTCTGATCATCTTCAGGATCCATTTTATAAACTCGTTCAAAGTAAGGGAGAGCTGTGGAGTAATATTTTTTGTTATAAAGTGCAACTCCCATAAACTTTACAATCTGCGGATCTCCGGAATTTTTTATGAGAGATTCTCGCAATTCGCTGATAACTTCATCGTTCTTTCCTTCATCAAGTTTTTGTGAAAGAACATCATAAATTGTAGGAGCACATCCTGCAATAAATAATGAAGTAGAAATTAGAATTATTTGCCAGCTTATATTTAACTTTTTGCTCATTTTTACATGTGCATATTGCTCAATTTTTGTATACAAATCAAGGTACGTTCTTATTCATGTAATCTATATCACAGATAAAAATCGTAAGTACTTAAATAAAAAAAGGCAACAATTACAATATTGTTACCTTTAATTCAAATATTTAGAATTTTAAAAAGATTTATTTTTTTTCTGACTTGACTAAGTTAAGTTGATAATAATTTTTTCGATTTGATGATTATATTTTCAGCAGTAAATCCAAATTCTTTCATTATAATTTCTCCCGGCGCTGAAGCTCCAAAATGATCTAATGTTATCATTTGTTCTTTTGAAGAAACATATTTATACCAACATTGCGACGATCCCGCTTCGATTACAATTCTCTTTTTAATATTTGAAGGTAAAACAGATTCACGATAAACTTCATCTTGCTCTTCAAATAATTCAATCGATGGCATTGCGACAACTCGGATTTTATAATTCTCATTCGACAATACTTCAAATGCTTTTATTGTAATTCCAACTTCAGAGCCAGTTGCAATTAAAATTAATTCCGGTTGAGAATTATTTTCAGCAAGAATATATCCACCACGATATAAATTTTTTTGTGAGAAATATTTTGTTCTATCAATAAAATTAGTTTTTTGTCGAGTAAGAATTAATGCGACTGGACCATTTTTATAATTCAATGCGAAACTCCACGCTTCAACAGTTTCATTTGCATCAGAGGGTCTCAAAACTTTGAGATTTGGAATTGCACGCAAACTTGTTAACTGTTCAACTGGTTGATGAGTCGGACCATCTTCTCCGAGTGCAAAACTATCGTGAGTAAAAATATAAATTACTTTTAATCCCATTAAAGCTGCCAACCGAATTGCAGGACGCATATAATCTGAAAAAATTAAAAATGTACCACAATATGGAATCATACCATTTGTTAAAGCGATACCATTACAAATTGAACCCATTGCATGTTCACGCACACCGAATCTTAAATATCTTCCTCCATAATTATTCGATTGAAAATTTTCAGAACTTTTTGGTTTCGTATTATTCGACGGAGTTAAATCTGCGGAACCACCAATTAACGTTGGGAAGTGCGAATAAATTGCATCCAATACTTTTCCGGACGCTTCACGAGTTGCAATATTTCCATTTTCAGCAGTAAAAATTGGAAGTGATTTTTCCCATTCGTTATTTTTTGTTGGATTCAAAATTTGTTTTAATTCAGAATATTCAGTTGGATATTTTTCAGAATAATTTTGAAGAAGTATTTTCCAGCTTTCTTTTTTTATTTTTCCTTCTGAAGATAATTTATTAAAAATATCATAAACTTCATTTGGGACATCAAAATATTTTTCAGGGTTACTGCCATAAAATTGTTTTGTCAATTTGATTTCATCTTCACCAAGTGGCGAGCCATGTGCATCTGCAGAATCTTGTTTATTTGGACTGCCAAATCCAATGTGTGTGCGAATTTGAATTATTGAAGGGCGATCTTTTACATTTTTTGCATTTTCAATTGCTAAACTAATTTTATCAATATCATTGCCATCATCAACTCTTTGTGTGTGCCAACCATACGATGTAAATCTTGCTGCAACATTTTCAGAAAATGAAAGATTTGTATCTCCATCGATACTAATGTGGTTATCATCATATAAATAAATTATATTTCCCAATTTTAAATGACCGCCAAGTGAAGCTGCTTCGGATGAAACACCTTCCATTAAATCGCCATCACTTACAATTCCATAAATATTGTAATCAAAAATTGGAAAATTATTTTTATTATATTTTACTGAAAGAAATTTTTGTGCAATTGCCATTCCAACACCATTTGCAAATCCCTGTCCGAGAGGTCCAGTTGTAGTTTCGACACCATTTGTTAAATGTCTTTCCGGATGACCAGCTGTTTTACTTCCAAATTGTCGGAAAGATTTTAAATCATCGATTGTTAAACCATATCCAAATAAATGCAACAAACTGTAAAGCAACATCGAACCATGTCCCGCAGAAAGTACAAATCTGTCGCGATTTATCCATTCCGAATTTGGTGGATTGTGCGAAAGAAATCTCGACCACAAAACATACGCCATCGGCGCGCAGCCCATTGGCATTCCAGGATGTCCCGATTTTGCTTTCTGTACGCCATCAATTGAAAGTGTTCGGATGGTTCTGATACAAAGTTGATCTAATTCTGCAGTTGTCATAAATTATATTTTTCCAAAGTTTGTAGATTCAATCCAACCAATTTTTCCGTCGGATAATTGTATTTTAAACCAATCGCCAACATTATCGAGTAAAATAAATTTTGTTCCTTCGTGTAATAAAAATGCATCTTCCGAATCTCGAACTGGTGATAGTTTAATATTTACAATCGAAGTTGTAATTATTCCTTCAACTTTTGATGATTTTTCTGATTCACCATATTCATAAATTAATATTGTACAAAAAGAAAGTAGAGATAAAATTATTCCAACAAAAAATACTTTTCTATTTAATGATGAATAATAATAAACAACCGTTAAAAATATTAATCCAAATAGAAAACCAAGATACATTATTATGAATCCGATTCCTGAAGAAAATATGTTGTTGATCTTCAGTAACCAAGTTTTTAAAAAAAATTCAGGAATCAAATCGATTTTATCAATTCTTTTAGCTTGAGCATATTGTAAATTAAAAAGTATATCTTCATTATCCCTATCTAATTTATTTGCTTTCTCAAAATGAAGAATCGCCTTTCCTAAATTGTTATTTTTAAAATAAGAATTGGCAATATTAAAATGAACTTCCGGACTTTCAATTCCCAATGATAGAATTGCTTCATATTCTTTAATTGCATCACTATATTTTTTTTCGATATAAAACTTATTCCCATTCTGGAAATTAAGATTAGTTTCTTTCGCATCTAAAATTGAAAATAAAATGAAAAATAAAATTAGATTTTTCATTTATTTAATTCCTCTTCCAATTTGAAAATTACTTTTTCTGACTCATTATATAATTCATTTTTTGTTGAACTAATTTCTGCGGAAGGAGCAAATCTTGCAAACTCACAATTTTTTTGAAGTGCTGTAAAAGAATCTATTAACTCGATATTTATATTTTTTTCTTTTAATTGTTTTATAATTTCTACTTCCGATAATTGAGAAAATGGAATATTTAACTTATCACAAATATACAAAGTCAACGTGTTTGAAAGTTCAGTAAAAAATTTATTTTGTTCATCACTCTTCAAATAACTTTCAATAATTTTCAATTTATTTTTTGCTACTCTCGATGCTATTCTGGATTTATAATCAATAATATAAAATTTTGATTTTTCATTTTTTATTCTGAAATAAACAAGTCCTCCTGCAACTAAAACTGGAATAAAATATAACAACATTCGCGTTGTAAATGATTTTCCACTTTCACCAATATCCGTGAAAGATGTATTTGAAATTATAATAAACCGAATATCCTGATTTAATATTTCAATTTCTTCTTTAGAAATACCATTACCAATTTGCGCACCACTTTTACTCCCCTGTTTAATTGTTAAAGAAATTTCAGAACTTGAAATTGTTACATATTTATTTTGCGACGGATTAAAATAACTCCACGCATAAGCTGGAATTTTTTTATCTCCGGGAAATCTTGGAATCAATAACCATTCAACCATCTTCGTTCCTGTTATCGGATTGGATTGGGTATTAATATTGTCATTAACTTTCGGAGCATACAATTCAAACTCATTCGACAATTTTAATTCCGGAGTTTCAATTAATTTTACATTTCCAGTTCCATTAATTTTCATTCGAAGTGTTATTGCTTCATTTGTTTCAGTTTTTGTTTTTGAAGTTATAATATTCATTTGATAATTACCAACTGCTCCTGAAAAACTTTTTGGAACATTAACTAACGGCAATGAGATTGAATTTATTTTTACTGAATTACTTTTTATTTGAACATTTTGCGTTTGCATTGTATTGAAAAATGGATCATTAAAAATATCAAACGGATCATTTGTTTTGCGTCTTGATTGTACTTGAACTTGGCAGGTTATTTCAAATGGTTTTACTTCTAAAATTCCAGATTGTGTTGGAAATAATGCAATCCGTTTTAATTCACCAACTTGATATTGAACGCCATTTACAACTTCATTTATTAATTGAATTTGTTGAGTTTGCGGAATTTCTTCAACCCAAAATCCAGATGTTGCCGGAAAAGCTTTAATCGAATAATTTGAAATTCGAAGTCGTGTATAAATTTTATAAACAATTGTAATCTGCTCGCCAACATAAACTTTTGATTTATCAATTGTTGCACGAAGAAATAAATTTTCACTGCTTAAAGTAGTCGAACCTGTTTGAGGCGAAGCTGGTTTTTGTATTGATTTTCGAACTTCAATTTCAATATTATTAGACGAATATTGTTTTCCACCAGCTTCAATTGTCGCACTTCCGATTGTAAATTTTCCTTCAGAACGTGCTTGAATTTGATAAGTAATTGTGAATGAAGATGAAACAACTCCATTTACAAATTGCATATTTGTAGATTGGTTTGGTCCACCTAAAACAAAAAAATTATTTAAATCAGGTTGATGAAAATTTTTACCACCACTTCCACTAAATGTAAATGTTAAAGTCATTTGTTCACCAACTTGTGGCGAATTATTATCAACAGAAGCTACAAACGTTGCATCCTGTGAAAAGAGAATGAAACTAAATAAAATATTTAAAATAATTAATCTGTTAATTTTCATTTAAATATTACCAATCTTTTTCAACGTCAATTCTAACAGCAGTTCGCTTTTTTAATTTCTTCTGAACATCTTTTTCATTTTCGTTTATCGCTTGTAAAATTCTTTCAGCACTCTCTTTTGTAATGTTCGATTTTTTTGCTTGAGGTTGTTCTTTTCGTTGTTCAGATTGATTCTGTTTTTGCTGATCTTGTTGTTGATTTTTTTGATCTTGTTTTTCTTTTTTATTTTCTTTGTTCTCTTTTTTATCATTCTTCTTTTCTGAAGAATCTTTTTTTACTATTTGAATTTGTTTCAATGCATAACCTAAATTATACCTTGCATCTTCATCATTTGGATTAAGTCGAAGTGATTGCTTGTAATGTTCAACTGCTTTTTCATAATTATTATTTTTCATCTCTACATTACCGATGTTATAATTAATTTGACTTTTGAAATTTTTATTTTCAGTTTTTGTTAAGGCAGTTAAATATTCTTTTTCGGCAACTGAATCTTTATTTTGTTTTAGTAAAGTATTTCCACGATTAAAGTAACCATAAACTTCATCCTTCCCTTTCTCAATTCCTTTTAAATATTCAACTTCAGCATCAGAATATTTTTCGTTTTTGTAAATATCATTTCCATTTGAAATAATAGATCGAAGTGATTGAGCATCTGTAAAACTAAATGCCGAAATATTCAATATTATTAAAAATAATTTTTTCACTTAATTAATCTGTGTTCTTTTTAAAAGTTAACTTCCGAATCCAACTTGATTTTTTCTCATTCATAAAGAACTCAATGAGCAAAAATAATAATCCAACAAATCCAAAATACTGAAACTCAGTTTCATATTCTGTGAACATTTTTTGGCCAAATTCTCTTTTCTGTAATTTATTCAAATCTTTAAATATTTCATCTAAACCATCAACATTTGTTTTGGAATTAATATATTTACCACCACCTAAATTTGCAATTTGGATTAATCCAGTTTCATCCAATTTTGTTAAAACAATATTGCCTGATCGATCGCGTTTAAAATCTTTTTTTCCATATTGATCAAATATAGGCATAGGCGTTCCATCCTGCGTTCCAATTCCAATTGTATAAATCATAACTCCATCTTTTGCAGCATCTTCGGCAGCTTTATAGGAATCACCTTCAGTACTTTCGCCATCAGTAATAATTATTAAAACTTTTTGTGCTGGCTTTTCCTGATAAAATGATTTCATCGCCAATCTAATTGCGTCTTCAATTATCGAACCGGGAGTTGGAACAGCATCAATTCTGATAACATCTACAAACATCGAAGCCGCGCTATAATCTATTGTTAAAGGAAGTTGAATATAACTCATTCCTGAAAAAATAATTAATCCGATTTTGTCGCCACTTAATTTTCCAATTAATTTATTTATTTCGAATTTTGCTTTCTCAATTCTATTCGGCGCAACATCTTCTGCTGTCATTGAAAGCGAAACATCGAGTGCAATAAAAATATCCATTCCTTCTTGTTTCACTTCTTCAAGTTTGGTTCCTCTTAATGGATTTGCAAGTGCAAGTATAAAAAGTAACAGAGCTAAAATTAAAAATAAAAACTTCAAATGTTTTTTAAACTTACTTAAATCCCCTTCAAGTTTATTCCATAAGGTTTTTGAAATTTTTTCAGAAAATAATTTTCTTCTTCTTAAAGTTAAAATGTAAATAATAATTAATATTGGAATTATAATTCCCAGCCATAAAACAATATTATTTTCAAACTGTAACATTTTAAGGAATTCTCCTAAACCAAGTTTGCGAAAGTGCTACTTCTATAAATAATAATATTAATCCAATCGCAAGTGGAATATAAAATAATTCTTTATGACGACGATATGAACGAATGTCAATTTTACTTTTTTCCAACTTATCAATTTCAGAATAAATTTTTCTAAGTGATGAATTATCAGTTGCCCGATAATATTTTCCACCAGTTCGTTTTGAAACTTGTTGTAAAGTTTTTTCATCTATTTCAACTGGCACCATTTGATATTGTCTGCCAAAAGGTGTTTCAAATGGATATGGAGCAGTTCCATAAGTTCCGGTTGCGATTGTATAAATTTTAATTCCATATTCGAGCGAAATTTCCGCTGCTGTCAAAGGATCGATTTCCCCTCTGTTATTTACACCGTCAGTCAATAAAATTATTACTTTACTTTTTGCTTTACTTTCTTTTAATCGGTTTACACTATTTGCAATTCCCAAACCAATTGCAGTCCCATCTTCAATAATTCCATTTTTTAAATTTTGAATTGCATTTAGTAAAATGCTATAATCAATAGTCAGCGGACATTGTGTAAAACTTACTCCACTAAAAACTACAAGTCCAATTCTGTCATTTTTTCTTTGTGAAATAAATTGTTGAAGAACTTTTTTTGCCGACTCAATTCTGTTTGGTTTTAAATCTTCTGCCAACATACTCGACGAAATATCAATCGCAAGAATTATATCAATCCCTTCAGTTTTAACAACTTCACTTTTGAATGTAGATTGCGGTCTTGCGAGTGCAAATATTACAAACAGAATTGAAAGTGTTCGAAGTATAAATGGCAAATCTTGCAACTTTTCTCTTATTGAAACTTTAATATTTTGTATCGTTTGTAAGGTTGGATATTGAATTACATTTATACTTTTCTTTTTGTAAACAAAATGCCAGTAAACCAAAATTGGAATAATTAATAACAATAAGAGAAAATACTTATTTGCAAAATAAATATCATTCCACATTTTTAACTTCCTCAGATATTTTTGGTGCTGTCTTATTAATAATCAATCTTGTTTTTGGAATAATTGTATCGCTCTCATAATTTGCCGGAATTAATTTTGCAAATTTTACTAAATCTGAAGTTTGCAGAAGTTCTTTAATTGCAGAAAATAATTCTTTATCAGGAATTTTTACTTTCAGTTCGTACAATATTTCATTTGTAGTTTGTTCAACTGCCAGAAAACTAAATCGAGATTCAAAATATATTTTGAGTAAATCCGAAATGCGTGAATAAAATAATTTTACTTCACCCTTTTCTATCAATTTTTCCTTTTCCAATTCTTCCAATTGCTGAAGCGCAATAACTTCCGGTGGAAGTATTATTTTTTCTTCTTCAACAATTAATATTTTTTTCTTTCTGTTAAATAAATAATAAACTAACAAACACAAAATAATTGCAACCAAAACGTACAAACTATATTCGGCTATATCTTTCCATTTTAAGGGAACTTCGATTGGTGGTTTTATATCCCTGTAAGTTGCTGCAGAATCTAAGGTTGGAGGAATTACAATTAACTTCAGCGAATCAGTAACTGTAAAATATTTTGTGCTGTCTCCACTTTTTGAGTAGTTAATTCTGAATGGCGGAACTGTTAACGAATCTAATTTGAAATTTATTAAAGTTAACTTTTTTGTGAATTTAATTTTTCTATTCTCTTCGGTAATTAAAACTTTTCCCTGATTTAGAATTTCAAATTCATTTGAGAGTTGTTCGTACTTCGGAAATTGTACAGAGATGCTTTCACTTGTAACCGCTTCGAGAGTAATTTCAAATGGAGTTGCAACTGCAACTTTTTGTGAATCAATTTTAACTTTGAAAATAACTTCCTGCGAATAAATATTACTCGTCAACAAAAATAAAACTAATGCAAATCGGAACATCATAAATTAAACTGCAAGTCGTTTTTCCCGATTCTTAAAAAATTGCTGTAACGGTTTGAAGTATGATTCCCCTGTTCGAACTGTAATTACATCAATACTATTTTGTGAAAATATTTTAGAAAGTTTCTCTTCACGTTTTTGCATCTCTTTTGTAAAACTCATTTGAAAATATTTTTGCGAAGTATCTACCAATCTAACTTTTCCAGTTTCTGCATCTCTTAATTGCAACAAACCAACTTTTGGTATTGATTGCTCCAATTTATCAACCAACCGAATTGCAATTACATCATGTTTGTTTCTTGCAATACGAAGTGGTTTTTCAAATCCTTCATCAATAAAATCTGAAAGAATAAATAAAATAGTTTTTTTCTTAATCATCGAGTTCACAAATTCTAACGCGGATGAAAGATTTGTACCATTATTTTTTGGCTCGAAACCAAGAATGTCACGAATAATTCTCATGATATGCGCTCTCCCTTTTTTAGGAAGAATTACTTTTTCAATTTGATTAGTGAACATTACAAGACCAACTTTATCATTATTTTTAATTGCAGAAAATGATAATACTGCACTAATTTCGGCAGCCAATTCATTTTTAAATTGAATATTTGTTCCGAACTCTCCCGATTTACTCATATCAACAAGAAGCAAAACAGACAATTCTCTTTCTTCTTCAAAAACTTTCACAAAAAGTTTTTCAAATCTTTTGCTGAAATCATATCTCGCGCTCACATTCCAATCGATCGATCGAATATCGTCGCCGTATTGATATTCCCGGACTTCCGAAAATGCCATTCCCCTTCCTTTAAAAACTGAATGATATTCTCCGGAAAAAAGTTGATTAACTAATTTTCTTGTATGGATTTCAACTAATCGTACTTTTTTAAGTAATTCCTGCGTGTTCATAAAAAAGTTTATGGAACTTCTATTTTATTTAAAATTGTATCAATAATATTTTCGGTTGTCATTTCTTCAGCTTCGGCTTCGTAAGTCAAACCAATTCTATGTCGCATTACATCTTTACAAATTTCACGAATGTCTTCCGGAATTACATATCCTCGTCGTTTTATAAATGCAAATGCTTTTGCTCCAAGTGCTAAATTAATTGTTGCTCGCGGAGATGCGCCATATTGAATTAATCCTTTTAGATTTTCCAATCCATATTCTTTTGGGTAACGAGTTGCGAAAACAATATCCAAAATATATTTTTCAATTTTTTCGTCCATATAAATTTCATGAACAGTTTTTCTAGCTTTAAGAATATCTTTTGCATTAACTACCGCTTGCGTGGAATAAGATTCAGTTGGAATATTTCTTCGTAGAATTTCTTTCTCTTCATCTTTAGTTGGATAACCAATTTTTACTTTCAACATAAATCGATCCAATTGCGCTTCCGGTAAAGGATATGTTCCTTCTTGTTCCAATGGATTTTGAGTTGCTAAAACTAAAAATGGTTCTTCAAGTGGAAAAGTTGTTTGACCGATTGTAACTTGTCTTTCCTGCATCGCTTCCAATAATGCACTTTGAACTTTTGCAGGTGCTCTGTTTATTTCATCAGCAAGAATAAAGTTTGCGAAGATCGGCCCTTTTTTTGTTTCGAAGTCAGATTTCTTTGGATCGTAAACTAAAGTTCCAATTAAATCTGCCGGCAAAAGATCGGGCGTAAATTGTATTCGCTGAAATTTTGCAGTAATAGATTTCGCAAGAGATTTCACTGCGAGTGTTTTTGCCAAACCGGGAACACCTTCAAGTAAAATATGACCGTTTGAAAGAAGCCCAATTAACAATCTTTCCATCATTTGTTTTTGGCCAACAATAACTTTGTTAGTTTCCATTAAAAGCAAATCAACAAAACTACTTTCTAATTGTACTTTTTCGTTCAGTTGTTTAATATCTATATTCATAAAAGTCCTGTTATTTATTTTATAATTACAAAATTTTTCTAAAAATCTTCCTCTACTATAATTCACAAAAGTAATGTATATTTCGTTATGAATAAAATAATTAAATCTATTATCTGTTGCAGTTTATTGATATTAATGAGCTGCTCCGAAAAAAAAGTTGATGCCAATTCACTATCGAAAGTTAATCAATTAGTTGAAAATGGAAAATATGAAGAAGCACTTACTTTATTAACTCCACTTTCAAATGATTTTCCAAATGATGAAAACCTGAAGGCAACACAAGTTCGAACTTTAATTTTGTATGGAAATTATTTAATGTTCGATTCGCCATTACCACCAAAAGAAAAATATCCTGGAGCGCTAAAACAATATCGCTCAGCATTAGAAATTGATCCGACAAATAGTGAGGCAAATGAAAACATACAAATGATAACAAGTATTTACAAATCAATGGGAAGAGAAATACCGAATTAAAAATTGGGCATTTAGCTCAGCTGGTTCAGAGCGTACGCCTCACACGCGTAAGGTCGCAGGTTCGATCCCCGCAATGCCCACGAAAAGAAGTTGGAATTACAGATGATTTAGTTCGATTAAGTGTCGGAATTGAAGATATTGAAGACCTTATTAAAGATTTAAAACAAGCATTAGCATAGCTGTTAAATTTTATGATTGAAATTTGTGCTATTTATATAACACGCAATATACAATATGTCATAAAAATGCTAATTAGCTCATGAATAAAACAAGTGTATTGTTGAAAAAATTAAATTAAACGCACGTATTTTCAATATATCTTAATAAATAGATAATTCTATCGATAAATAAAAATAAAATACGCTCATTATTGTTTATAATGTATATTTGCAAGATAAATACGAAAACGTTTTCTTAAACCGTTAAATAAATTAATAGTATGTCAGAAAGTATTACATCTTTTGTAGAAGCAGTAGCTAAAAGAAATCCAAATGAACCTGAATTTATGCAGGCAGTACACGAAGTTGCTGAAACAGTAATTCCGTTTATTGAGGAAAATAAAAAATACCAAAACAAAATGCTTTTGGAAAGAATGGTGGAATCAGAGCGTATCATTACTTTTAGAGTAGTTTGGACTAATGATAAAGGTGAAATCCAAGTGAACAGAGGGTATCGAATTCAAATGAATTCTGCTATTGGTCCTTACAAAGGTGGAATTCGTTTTCATCCTTCAGTAAATTTAAGTGTTTTGAAGTTTTTAGCTTTCGAGCAAACATTTAAAAACAGTTTAACTACATTGCCAATGGGCGGTGGAAAAGGGGGTGCCGATTTTGAACCAAAAGGAAAATCAGACAATGAAGTGATGCGTTTTTGTCAAGCATTTATGACTGAATTATCTAAACATATCGGAGGAAATATAGATATTCCTGCAGGAGATATTGGAGTTGGAGGAAGAGAAGTTGGCTATATGTTTGGGCAATATAAAAGATTAAGAAACGAGTTTACAGGAGTTTTAACTGGGAAAGGAATTTCTTTTGGAGGGTCGTTAATTCGTCCCGAAGCAACTGGATATGGCGATGTTTATTTTGCGCAGAGCATGTTAAAAACTAAAGGAGAAAGTTTTACAGGTAAAACAGTAGTGATTTCTGGTTCTGGAAATGTAGCCCAATATGCTGCTGAAAAAGCAACTCAATTAGGAGGAAAAGTGGTTACAATGTCAGATTCATCAGGATATATTCACGATGCTGAAGGAATTGATGCTACAAAATTGGCTTTCATAATGGAAATCAAAAATAACCTTCGAGGAAGAATTAGCGACTATTTGACTAAATATCCAAATGCTAAATTTGTAGCTGGGAAACGTCCTTGGGAAGTAAAATGTGATGTGGCTTTACCTTGTGCAACTCAAAATGAATTGAACGAAGACGAAGCAAAAACACTTATTATAAATGGTTGTATCTGTGTTTCTGAAGGAGCTAATATGCCAACAACGCCAGAAGCTGTAATTGTTTTCCAAAAAGCAAAAATATTATTTGCACCTGGAAAGGCATCAAACGCAGGTGGAGTTGCAACTTCAGGTTTAGAAATGTCTCAAAACTCATTGAGATTAAGTTGGACATCTGAAGAAGTTGATGAAAGATTAAAAAACATTATGCTTGCCATTCATGCTTCATGTGTGCAATATGGTACTGATGCAAACGGATATGTTGACTACGTTAAAGGAGCAAACATAGCTGGATTTGTAAAAGTAGCTGACGCAATGTTGGCTCAAGGTGTGGTATAAAGTTATCCATAAAATTTCTAAATGTCCTACAAATTGTAGGGCATTTTTTTTGTTTGTATATGAAATGCAGAATAATTTCGTTTTATAGTATATTTGTCATTTAATACAATTGAAAATGATAGTTATTGCAGTCAGTTTTAACTGACTGATAAGAGAAATAAAATATAAAATATCTATTGCAGTTCACTTTAGTGAACTGAATTGAATTGAAATAAATTGATTAAATAATAAATCAAAGAAATTATAATTATGAGTTGGGTAAGAGTTTATATTCATGTTGGCAAGATGATTATTGGGCTGTTGGAGTAAGCGAAGATCATCTTCAATCTGTTAGAGATTACATACATAACCAAGAATTGCATCATTCAATAAAATCTTTTAAAGAAGAAGTAAATGAGTTTATGGAAAAATATGGATTGAAATATATTTAGGAGTAAATAAAAAAAGGGAGTGAAAATTAATCCACTCCCTTTTTTAAAATAAATCAGAAAAAATTAAAACCCTTTTACTTTTCCAGCTTTTTTATAAAATTGATATACAATATGCCAGCTAAATAATATTATTACGAGCCAGGCAATCCAATAATTTTCTGCTGTTAAACCTAAATTTCCACCTGCAAAAAAAGTTGTGTGTTGTGTAATCATTGTAAAAATTAAAGGTACCGACATGTAAGTATTATGTCTTGATCTTTGTCCGGCAAGTGAAACAAGTAAAGCATCTGGCGCTTCACCATTTTTTACAGCAGTAATAATTTTTTGTTGCGATGGCCAAATTCTAAACCAAACGTTACTTGCCATAATTGTTCCAAATAAAACTCCTGTATGCGTCATCATACCTCTGTAACCAAACATTCCGTATTTCACATACAAATAAATAATTCCAGCTAAAATTAGAAATGCGACAGCTCCAAATTTTTTAGCATCTTTACCAATAGAACTTTTTGCAAGATAATCGTAAAGGAAAAAAGCTAAAAATGTAATTGCAATCATAATCCCGGCTTCTTTACCCATTGACATATTCTGATCATCAAAAACTGATTTGCCTCTATAATAAACATATTCTAACATTAAAATTCCTGTTGCCCAAGTCCAAGCTGCGCCCCAACGAAACCAAAATAATGCTCGTGGTAAAAGTTCCGGTACAACTTTCTTTTTTGTTTCAGCATCCAACGTTGTAACAAATTGTGCATTTACAAAATTGAAAAAATATAAATGTCCAATCCAAATTATTCCAAACACAACATGAAGCCAGCGATATAAAACTTGTAACAACTCGTTTACACTTTCCATAAATAAATCCTTTCTTTTATTTAACTGAAAATAGCAGTCTATAACTTAAGGTTCAATGCTTTCTTTAATTAATTTAAAAAATATTCTTTAATTCTTTCTGCAATCTTTTCACCAACAACTTCCTCAATTTGTTCCGTAGTTGCAAATTTTACACCTTGCACAGAACCAAATGTTTCAAGAAGTTCTTTTGCTTTTTTCTTGCCGACACCATTTATTAAATCGAGTTCAGTTTGAAGTGTTCTCTTATCTCGTAATAATCTGTGATAAGTTACTGCAAATCTATGTGCTTCATCCCGTATTTGTTGAAATATACGAAGCGATGAAGAAGTTCTCGGTATTTGGAATGGATCACTTTCATTTGGTAAAAATACTTCTTCAAGTCGTTTGGCTAAACTAATAATCGGAATTTTTAATTCTAATTTTTCCAAAGATTCCATTGCGCTTGAAAGTTGCCCTTTGCCACCATCAATAATTATTAAATCTGGAAAAAGTAATTCTTCGTTTTTAATTCTATTATATCTTCGGAATACAACTTCACGCATACTTGCGAAATCATCAATTTTATTTTCTTCGGAAGTTTCAATTTTGAAACGGCGATATTCGCCTTTCTTCGGTTTTCCATCAACAAACTGAACCATCGATGCAACAGTTTCACTTCCCTGAATATGTGAAATGTCAAAACATTCAATTCTTCTTGGAGGAGAAGTTAATCTCAAATCCCGTTGAATTGATTTAAGAGAATTCGGAATAAAATCTTTTTGTTTAATTTTAAGAAGTAGAAATTCATTCAGCAAATATTCTCCATTTTTTTTACTCATTTTAAGAAGTTCTTTCATTTTTCCACCTTTGGGAATTAGAAGTGAAACTTGATCTCTTCTTTTAGATTCCAACCATTCAATAATAAATTTTGAATTTTGCAATTCTTCTTCCAAAATAATTTCCCGAGGAATTTCGACATCGTTCATGTAATATCTTTCAACAAAAATTTCGAGTAGCTCGTTGTAAGTTTTATCTTGAAGGTTCGTTAAATAAAAATGCTGACGACCAATTAGTTTTCCTTCCCGAATAATTATAACAACTCCGCAGGCATTTTCTTTTTCAATTGCAATCGAAATAAAATCCCGATCGTGTAATTCTATATCAACAATCTTTTGCTGATTCACATAAACATCTAAAGTTCTAATTTGATTGCGCATTTGCGTTGCCTCTTCAAATTTCTGTTCATTCGCAAAAGCAAACATTTGTTCATTCATCTGTTTTAATAATTTCGAAGTTTTTCCATGTAACAACTGTGCAACATTATCAATCATTTGATTATAATTATTTTCTGAGACTAATCCTTCGCAAGGACCTTCACATTTTTTAATGTGGTAATCGAGACAAACACGAATTTTCTTTTTTCTGATAAACTCATCACTAATTGCATAATTACAACTTCTAATTTTAAAAATATCTCGTGCAATTTTTAATGCATTTCTCATTCGAGTAGTATCTGTGTAAGGACCAAAATATCGTGAGCCGTCACGAATTATATTTCGAGTTACAAAAACACGCGGATAATTTTCTTTTGTAATAACTATATATGGATAAGTTTTTCCATCTTTCATTAAAACATTGTAATAAGGTTTTTTTGATTTAATTAGATTTGCTTCAAGCATCAACGCATCAATTTCGGTATTCGTTGCGATTAGTTCGATTGTATCAATTTTTCCAACAAGCGCATCTATACGAGCATCTCGCGAACGACTTTGTTGAAAATATTGACGAACTCGATTTCGTAAATTTTTAGCTTTCCCGATGTAAAGATATTTTCCATCAATATCGAAAAATTGATAAACGCCGGAAGTTGTTGGAAGAGTTGAAAGTTGCTCCTCAATACTTCTATTATTTTTTTTACCGGAGACTTTTACTTTTTGATTTTTGGAAGTCATTACTTCCTCAGTGCGAAATGGAACTCACTTTTTTTGACAAAGTTCTATCAAAACTCCATTAGTTGATTTTGGATGAAGAAAAACAACAATAAATCCATCGCCACCAATTGATGGTTCTTCATTTACAAATTTAAATCCTAATTTTTTTAGTCGAGTGACTTCAAATTTAATATCGTCAACTTCAAGAGAAATGTGGTGAATGCCTTCCCCTTTTTTATCAATAAATTTATTTAAAGTTGAAGCGGCATCAGTTCCTTCCAACAATTCTATCAAAGTGTCGCCAACTGGCAAATATGATATATTTACTTTTTCGGTTGGAACATGTTCTGAATATGGACTTTCAATTTCAAATATTTTTGAGAAAACATCTTTTGAGGATTCAATATTTTTAACTGCTATACCAATATGTGCAATTCGTAAAATCATTTATTTTAGCGACTAGAAAATATTAATTGATAGGGATTTTAGACATTTGAGTTATTAACATTTTTTGGCTTAAAGAGTTTAAGCACATCTTGAAAATTAGCAATCAACATTCCTAAAAGCACAAGCGATGTCCCCAAATAAATTTCTGTTGATACAGATTCATTACCAAATGTTATTCCTAAATAAATTGCAACTACCGGAGTTATAAAAGCAGTGAATGATAAAAGTACTGCTTCAATTTTTTTAACTAACCACCAATACGAAACAAATGTAACTATCGATCCAAAAATTGCGAGATATAAAAGTGAGACGGTTGCTTTCGTTGTAAAATGTACTTTTGAATAATCTTCCACAAAATAACTTATAACTAAAGAAATTATTGCTGCATATAACATTGGTTGATATGACATTACAAATGGACTAATATCTTTTCCACGAAGTTTTACAAGTAAAAGTGAGTATGCTTGAATGAATGCACTCAAAAGAATTGCAATCATTCCAAGTAACATATTTGTGTCTGAGTTTTTAACTAAAATATTTCCTTTAAATAATAAATAAACTCCAGCAAATCCTGCGAGCATTCCAATTATTTTAGTTACAGTTACTTTTTCATTTTGGATCATTAAGAAAGAAAGTATCGCAACTAAAAATGGATAAGTTGCAAAAAGTATTGCGGAAAGTCCGGATGGAATGCGTTCAGCAGCATAATAATTTAATGCAAATGGAACACTAAAAGCAGTTAATGAAACGATAAAAAAGAATTTCCTATGAGATGAATCTTTTGGTATTTGAATTTTTTTCCATTTTATAATTATAAACAAGCCAATACAAGCAACCATAAATCTTGTCCCGGAAGCAAGTAGCGGAGTTACATCTTCAACATTCCATTTCATTGCAAGCCAAGATGAACCCCAAACGAAACAAACTAATACGTAAAGTAGAATAATTTTTAGTTTGTCGCTCATTGGCTTAATGTTCGCGTAATAAAAGTCCGGAAATTAATTTTGGATAAAAGTAAGTTGATTTTTGTGGCATTGTAAATCCCTTTTGTGAAATGTTTTTTACCTCATCAATTTTTGTTGAGTTCATTAAAAAAGCAATTTGAGCTTCGTTCGATGAAACTTCTTTTTCGCACTCTTCTATTTTTTGTATATATCGAATATATATTTTCTTCTCCTGCGCTGCAACTGAAATACCCATTAACTTATCCAAAATCACAGTGTGTAAAATTGTAACATCAAGTTCAAATAATTCCTTTGGTAGATTTAAAGAATTAAATGAATTTAACAATGCCAAATTCTTAATTTTTAATAATTTATATGGATTTCCACTACCTACTATTATACCAAATGTATGTTTGAAATTTTTCTGAAGATTAACTTCTAATTCCTGCAAACTTGGGAAATCAATAATATCAAAATAAAGTGCAATTGAATTTTGAAGTTTCTGCCAATTAAAATCTGGTAATGAATGAACAACTCGATGAGTTGGGAAAATTACTAATCCTTCATCATTCATATTCGTAAAGAACATCACGACATAATTATAATTTTCTTCACCATTGTAATTTGTATTAATCTCTCTTTGAAAATTTTTGTAATCAAGTGAAGTTTCATATCGATGATGACCATCTGCAATTAAAACCTGTTTGCTTTTTAGAAGTTCAGTTAAACTATTTATATCATTTTCATTTTCTATTTTCCAAATTTGATTTAATACATTTTCATAATTAACTTCTAAAATTGGTTTTTGCGATAAATATTTTTCATATATTTTTTCGGCCAAATAACTTTCATCAGAATATAATCCAAAGATTTGATCGAGGTTTGTTCTGGTAGAATATAATAATTTTAATCTGTCTTCTTTTGGTTTGGAAAGCGTTTTCTCGTGAGGTAGAATTATTTTATTGTCGAACTCTTCAATTTTACAAAGTGCAATTATTCCTTTTCGCTTTACTAATTTTCCATCAAGAGATTTAAAAGTTTGAACTAATAAATAAAATCCCTTTTTTTCATCTTTGATTAATATTTTTTCCTGCTTCCAATTTTTTAAATAATTTGCAGATGAAGAATATCTGTCAACTTCATTTCCAAGAATTAAACGAACAATATTAAACTTATCTCGATTGTATAATTCGGTTTGGTAATTTTCAGAAATTACATCGTATGGAGGGGCAACTACATTTTTTAACGAAACAAATTTTTGATTAAAACGAAGCGCATTGAATGGTTTAATTTTTGGCAATTTTATTCCCTGGAATATCCAAGTCGATTGAGCCAATCTTTATTGTCTCGCCATTGCTCTCTAACTTTTACAAATAATTCTAAAAATACAGCATGTTGTAAAAATCCTTCAATTTGTATTCTTGATCTTTCACCAAGGATTTTTAGTTTCGCTCCATTTTTTCCAATAATTATTCCCTTTTGCGATGTTCTTTCTACAGATATTTCTGCACTTATATAAAATTTTTTGGATTTTCGTTCTTTAAAATCAGTAGTAACTACTGTTGTTGAATATGGAATTTCATCCGAATACAGCTGGAAAATGTTTTCTCGGATAATCTCACTTACAAAAAATTTCTCTTTTTTATCACTTACTTGTTCTTCTCCATAATATGCTGGATGTATCGGTAAATATTTAACAATTCCTTTTATTAATTCATCAAGATTATATTTTTTAATTGCTGAAATAGGAATAATTTCATCCCAATTGAAAACATCTTTTAATTTTTGAATTAATAATAAAACATCTTCTTTTTTTAATAAATCAATTTTATTAATTACTAAAAATAATTTCTGATTTGAAACCGGTCTCATTTTCATTGGAAACATTTTTTCAGAATTAATTATTTCATTTTGAATATCTTTTGCATCAACCATATAAAGTGTAATATCAGCATCGCGAGCAGCAGATGTTGAATAAGTCATCATCACATCTTGCAATAAATATTTTGGTTTAATAATTCCTGGTGTGTCAACAAAAACAATTTGATAATTATCTTGTGTTAGTATTCCAATAATTTTATCTCGAGTAGTTTGCGCTTTTGGAGTTACAATTGAAATTCTTTGTTTTAAAATAGAATTTAATAATGTTGATTTTCCGACATTTGGCGAACCAATTATTGCAACAAATCCGGAACGAAATTCTTTTTTTATTTCATCCATTATTTTTGATATCCTGTTTTATTATTATTTACCAACCACTGAGCTGCTTGAATTGATGACAAAGAATAATTTTTCATTTTATCTGCAATTTCTTTTTTTGATGAAATAATATTTATTGATTTATCATCTGTAAGTTTAAACATACTTTCTCCAACGGATAAATTATTTATATGATAATAATCATTGTCGATACAGCCAATTTTATCATCAGCAGAAAAATAAATAAATTCTCTCTTCTCACTTCTTAAATCAATTCCCATAGTTGAATTAATATACGGCATTTTTAATATTCCCATTAAAGTCGGAAAAATATCCATTTGACTTCCAAAAGAATTGTTTATTTCTGGTGTAACTATTTTTGGCGCGTAAATTATTAACGGAATGTGATGATAAGATAAAGGAAGTTCGTGTTTTTTCTCTCCCCAATTTACGCCGTGATCTCAAGTAAAAACAAAAATTGTATTATCAAACCAACTTTCTTTCGAAGCCGATTCAATAAATTGTTTAATTGACCAATCGACATATTCAACAGCTTTTTCTTTTTCCTTTGTTCGATTTGTCGAGAATGAAATATTTTTTGGAATAATATATGGCGAATGATCACTTGCAGTTAAAAATGCAGCTAAAAATGGTTTGCTATTTTTATTAAGTGAATTAATTTCGTTCAAACCAAATTTAAATAAATAATGATCCAGCACTCCCAAGTTGCTTAATATTTCCTCAGAGGTATAATTATCATCACTGAAAACTTTTTGAAAATTATTTGCACGCATAAATCCCCCCATATTGTCAAATTCAGAATCATGACTCACTAAAAATATAGTTTGATAATTATTTTCGAAAAGAACTTTTGGCAATCCGGAGTAATTTCTAATTACAACATCTTTTAAAGTATGCTTCTTCATTAACGAAGGGAATGAAGTTAAAATTGAATACAAACCATTGTAAGTATGAATTCCTGCGCCGTAAAAATTATTAAACACAATTCCCTCTTTAGATATTTTATCAAGAAATGGTGTTAAAGATGGACTTTGATTATTGAAATATCCCATTTTATCTGCAGACATACTTTCCAAAATAACAAGAACGATATTATAATTTTTTGGAGGTTGTTCAAAATTTATTTTACGAGAAATTGGAGAACCTAATATTGTATCATTCCCATTAAAATAACTTTTTACATTTGCTACAGCTTCATCATCATTCATCAAAGAATAATTTTGGTTGATATTTTGCATATCATCTAACAAACTTCTCGAAAATGTAAATACGGGATTTAATCCTAACATATTTGGAAGTGGAAAATTGCTTTCATATGCAGTTCCAATTCTAATTGGAGATTTTACATCTAACCTGCCTCTCGCACTAAGTATTGTTAAGCAACAAGTTAAAACTGATAAAAAGAAAATATAATTTGTTTCGTGGATATAGAAATTTATTTTTCTATCTGATATTATTTTTTGCGTAATTTTAAATATTATTTTTTGATAGAAATATAAAGCTCCAATTAGAACAAAAAAATAAATTAAAAATGATGGCTCTCGCAAAATCATTTCAAAAGAAAATGCAAAGTCATTCATAATTGGTAAAATTCCAGTTGTTAATCTTGTAAAGAAATAATTGAAATATGGAATATCTATCGCACAGATTAAAAATGAAATCCAAAATGAGAATACAATTAAATATGTTAAAACTTTATAAACTGTATTGGAATCCTTTTTAAAGAATGTTAAAATTGAAAGTAATAAAAGTGGAAAAAACAGAACATATGCTGAAATTACAGTATCAAATCTCAATCCCATCATAAAAGAATTAAGAAATATTTTACCGGCTTCGGGAATTATTAAAACTTGCTCGAGTTGTGTAAAGAATAATATTCCAACAACGTAAATTAAAGCTACATAATAAAGATGTACAGGGATGTGGCGTTTAATAAACGACTTCATTAAACTTTAAATAATTCACAAATATTATTTTTCAATATAGGATTCTGTTGGAGGGCAAGAACAAATTAAATTTCTATCACCAAATAAATTATTAACTCTTCCAACACTCGGCCAAAATTTATTTGAACGAAGATAATTTAAAGGATAAACTGCTTTGAATCTTGAATATGAATGATTCCACGGGTCACTTAATGATTCGCTTGCAGTGTGTGGCGAATTTTTTAAAACATTATCAGTGCTTTCACACTTACCTTCAATAATTTCTGTGATTTCATTTTTAATAGAAATTAATGCTTTAGCAAATCTATCGAGTTCTTCTTTTGATTCACTTTCAGTCGGTTCAATCATTAAAGTTCCTGCAACTGGAAATGAAACAGTTGGTGGGTGAAATCCATAATCAATTAATCGTTTAGCAATATCTTCAACTTCAATTCCTGCGGATTGCTTGAACTCTCTCATGTCCAAAATAAATTCGTGTGCACATTTATTTAATTTCCCTTGAAATAATATTTTAAAATGTTTTTCAAGTTTTGATTTCAAATAATTTGCATTTAAAATTGCGTGCTTAGTTGCATTCGTAATTCCTTCAACACCGAGCATTCTAATATATCCGTAAGAAATTAATAGAATACTTGCACTTCCCCAAGGAGTTGAAGAAATTGCAGAAATATTTTTTGTGCCACCGGTTTTAATTATTGAATGTCCAGGAAGAAATTGTTTTAAATGTTCAGCAACGCAAATTGGTCCCATTCCCGGTCCACCACCGCCGTGTGGAATTGCAAAAGTTTTATGAAGATTAATATGATTTACATCTGCGCCAATTAATGCCGCTTGAGTCAATCCAACTTGCGCATTCATATTTGCGCCATCCATATAAACTTGTCCACCGTGAAAATGAATTAATTCGCAAATTTCTCGAATTTCTTCTTCAAAAACTCCGTGCGTTGAAGGATATGTAACCATCAATGCTGCGAGATTTTTACTATTTTCTTCAGCTTTCTTTTTACAATCTTCAAAATCAATATTTCCATTTTCATCGCACTGAATTATTACAACTTTATATCCAGCCATAACTGCAGAAGCGGGATTTGTTCCGTGAGCAGAAGAAGGAATTAGAACTATATTTCTTTTTTCATCTCCACGAGTTTTGTGATATTCCCGAATTACTAATAATCCTGCATACTCACCTTGTGCACCGGAATTTGGTTGCAATGAACAAGCTGAAAATCCGGAAATTTCGGAAAGATAGCTTTCCAATTCTTTAAAAATAATTTGATAACCCTCAGTTTGTTCGATTGGTGCAAATGGATGAACCGAAGAAAATTCTTTCATCGTAATTGGAATCATTTCTGAAGTTGCATTTAACTTCATTGTGCATGAACCAAGTGAGATCATTGAATGAGCAAGTGAAAGATCTCTATTTTCGAGTAATTTTAAATAGCGCAACATTTCATGTTCGGAATGATGCGTATTAAAAACAGGATGAGAGAGATAATCGCTTTTACGAATTAAGGAATCCGAAATAGAAATTCCAGATTTTGATAATTCTTCTTCTGAAATTTTAATTGGAGATTTATTTACTGATTCTGAAAAAATTGAAATTATTAAATTTAATTCTTCAACTGTAATTGCTTCGTCGAGTGAAATTCCAATTGAGTTATCTGAAAAATATCTGAAATTAATAAATTTACTTTCGGCAATTTTTTTAATTTTAGAATAATCCGAAGTTTTTATTTTTAAAGTATCAAAGTAATTAGAATTTAATTGTTGAAATCCAAGTTCTGAAAGTTTATTTGCGAGTAATGAAGTTGCGCCATGAATATTTTCTGCAATTCTTTTAATTCCTTTTGATCCATGATAAACAGCAAACATTGCAGCTACATTTGCTAAAAGCGCCTGCGCTGTACAAATATTTGAAGTTGCTTTCTCACGGCGAATATGTTGCTCTCGAGTTTGCAATGTCATCCGATAAGCTTTATTGCCCTGCATATCAACTGAGACACCGATAATTCTTCCCGGCATAAATCTTATAAATTCATTTTTGGTTGAGAAAAATGCAGCGTGCGGTCCACCATAACCCACTGGAACACCAAATCTTTGCGAGTTTCCAACGACAATATCTGCACCCATTTCTCCAGGAGGAGTTAACAATGCTAACGAAAGTAAATCGGTGGCGACACAAATAAAAATATTTTTTTTATGAAGTTCATTTATAATTGTAGAGTAGTCAGCTGCGTTCCCATCATCATCTGGATATTGTAATAATGCTCCAAAATAAGTTTCGTCAAATTTTGTTGTATTCAAATTTCCAATTACAATTTCAATTCCAATTGGCGTTGCTCTTGTTTGAAGAAGTTCAATTGTGTATGAATAAGTTTTTTCTGAAACAAAAAATTTATGTGCATTCGGTTTTTCTTTTTCAGAAATATGATAAAGCATACTCATTGCTTCGGCTGCAGCAGTTCCTTCATCAAGCAGAGAAGCATTTGCAACATCCATTTTTGTTAAATCGCAAATCATTGTTTGAAAATTTAAAAGCGATTCTAATCTTCCCTGTGCAACTTCAGCTTGATACGGAGTATACTGTGTGTACCATCCCGGATTTTCAACAACATTTCGTAAAATTACTGTTGGTGTAATACACTCATAAAATCCCATCCCGATAAAAGAACGAAATGGTTTATTTTTCTTTGCTAATTGTTTTATATGATTTAGAAATTCAAATTCACTTATTGCTTTTGGAATTTTTAAATTTTCCTTCAATCGAATACTCGAAGGAATTGTTTCATCAATTAATTGTTCAAGTGAGTTGACACCAATTTCTGTAAGCATTTCGGAAACTTGTGAAATATCGTTTCCTAAATGCCGAGATTGAAATAATTCTTTTTTCATTTTGAAATTTAAATTGTAAAAATTTTTAAATTACTATTTTCCAGTTAATAATTTATAGGAATCAGAATCTAATAAATCGGCAAGATTTGAAGTTGCAGATATTTTTATTTTAATCATCCAACCATCTTCATATGGAAATTTATTTACCAATTCTGGCGATGAATTCAAATTCAGATTTACTTCAACAACTTCACCTTCAACCGGAGAATACAAATCTGAAACAGCTTTAACAGCTTCAATTGTACCAAACGTACTTCCGTGATTTACTTTTTGACCAATTTTAGGAAGATCTAGATAAACAATATCACCAAGTTCGCCTTGTGCATACTCGGTAATTCCAACAGTTGCAATTTCTCCATCAATTTTAATCCATTCATGCTCTTTGGTGTATTTTAAATTATTTGGAAAGTTCATTATTTTTGCCTTTTAAATTTTTAATGAATCTATAAAATTTGTGTCAAATTTTCCACTTTTAAAAATATCGTTTTGCATTACACTTCTATGAAATGGAATTGTAGTTGCGATTCCTTCAATTACACATTCTTCCAAAGTGTGACACATTTTATTAATTGCAGCTTCGCGATCTAAATCGTGTACAATTATTTTTGCAATCAAAGAATCATAATATGGCGGGACACTATAACCTGAATAAATATGTGAATCCACTCGTACGCCGGGACCTCCACCAAAATGAACCGATGTAATTTTTCCCGGAGATGGACGAAAATTATTTTTTGGATCTTCTGCATTTATTCTAACTTCGATTGCATGCCCAAATGTTTTAATTTTTTTCTTGGATAATTTTTCACCTTCAGCTATTTGAATTTGCATTTTAATTAAATCAAGTCCGGTAACAAATTCTGTAACAGGATGTTCAACTTGAATTCGAGTATTCATTTCCATGAAATAAAAATTTTTATTTTTATCGAGTAAAAATTCAACTGTACCTGCACCAAGATAATTTACACTCTTTGCACCTTTGATTGCTGCTTGTCCCATTTTTTCTCGAAGCTCGTCATCAACTGCCGGCGAAGGAGATTCTTCAATTAATTTTTGATGTCGTCTTTGCACCGAACAATCACGTTCACCTAAATGAATTATATTTTCAAAACGATCACCCATAACTTGTATTTCAATATGTCGTGGTTCAACAATAAATTTTTCGATATAAACTTCCGGATTATTAAATGAAGATTCCGCTTCTCCTCTTGCAGAATTAAATGCATTTTCTAAATCACTTTCTTTCGTCACAACACGCATTCCACGTCCACCACCACCAGCAGTTGCTTTAATAATTATCGGATAACCAATTTCTGAAGCGATTTTTTTTGCATCATCTATTTTGGAAATTATTCCTTCACTTCCCGGTACAATTGGAACTCCAGCTTTTTTCATTGTCTCCTTTGCAAGAGCTTTATCTCCCATCGCAGTTATCATTTCCGGAGAAGGACCAACGAAAACCATATTGTGCGAAGTTACAATTTCTGAAAACTTTGCATTCTCAGATAGGAATCCATAACCGGGGTGAATTGCATCTGCATTTGTTACTTCTGCTGCAGAAAGAATGCGCGACATATTTAAGTAACTCTCTTTTGATTGCGCAGGACCAATGCAAATTGCCTCGTCAGCAAATTTAACATGGAGCGATTCTTTGTCGGCTTCGGAATAAACTGCAACTGTTTTTATTTCCAATTCTCGGCAAGCACGGATTATTCTTAATGCTATTTCACCTCTGTTGGAAATTAATAATTTTTTTATTGACGACATATTAATTGAATTTAATTTTGAAATTGTAAATTATAACTCGATCAAAAATAGTGGCTGGTTGTATTCAACTGCTTTTCCATTTTCAACTAAAATTTTTACAATTTTACCAGAAACTTCACTTTGAATTTCATTCATCAATTTCATTGCTTCTATTATGCATAACACATTACCCGTAGATACTTTCGAACCAACTTCAACAAATGATGGTGAATCTGGTGATGAAGATCTATAAAAAGTTCCAACAATTGGTGATTTAACTTCGTGAAGTTTTACATTTTGTTCGGAAGTTTTTTCTACTTTTGAATCACTCTGTCCAATGTTAGAATTAATTTGCGGTTGAGTTATGTTTGCCGAATGATGAACCGGAGTTGTTATAACAGCAGTTGTCTGCGGATTTCTTGCAACACGAATTTTTACACCAGCTTCTTCGAGTTCAATTTCATTTACATCACTTGATTCAATTATTTTAATTAATTTCTTTACAAGCGATAGATCTAATTTATATTTATCAGAAGTACTCATCGTTACACCTCGTATATTAGTGAATGATTATTTTGCACGTTCTAAATATTTTCCAGTTCTAGTATCTACTCGAATTACATCTCCTTCATTTATAAAAAGTGGTACATTTACAACTGCACCAGTTTCAGTAGTTGCCGGTTTTGTTGCACCAGTTGCTGTATCACCTTTTACTCCGGGAATTGTTTCAGTTATTTTAAGTTCAACATTAAAAGGTAAAATAGTTCCAACAGCTTCATTGCCATCAAACATTATTTCAACAATTTCAGTTTCTTTTAAATATTTTGCACCATCACCTAATAATTTACTTTCAATTGGAAATTGATCAAAGGTTTGTTGATCCATAAAATTATAATGGTTGCCATCGAAGAATAAATATTGAAAAGATCTTCTTTCAACACGAGCGAGAGTTACTTCCTCTCCCGATCTAAAACGGTTTTCTAAAAAGCGACCATTTCGGATATTTCTCATTTTAACTTGATAAAATGCTCGTAAATTTCCCGGCGTTCTGTGTTGACATTCTTCAACAATATGTAATTCGTTGTTAAATTTAATATAAGTTCCTATTTTCAAGTCTGAGGTTGTTGCCATGATAATATGAAATCCTTTCTAAGGTAAAGTTAAGTATTAAAGTATGAAAAAAATAGTAAAAATTGACAGTTTTATGCTAAAAAGTACAAAAAAATGAAGAAAATAG
This sequence comes from Bacteroidota bacterium, assembly GCA_005792285.1. Classification (GTDB taxonomy): domain Bacteria; phylum Bacteroidota; class Ignavibacteria; order UBA10030; family UBA8401; genus SXSI01. The sequence continues at coordinate 7,365 of SXSI01000013.1, read as the reverse complement.
CAATTTTTTTAACATTTATATTTATAATATTATCCCCTTTTGGATGCCAAAAACGGGCTTTATTAAATCCTACAGAAGAGAAATTAGCGGAAATACATTCAAATTTACTGGTTTTGTATAACAAAAATAAACTCCATGGAAATTTAACTGATTCACTTTATCAAATAAAAAGCGATTCAGTCCTTTCAAGTTTTGGGTATTCAAAATTAAAATACGAGGAAGGAATATTGGAGCTTGAGAAAGATAATTTTATTTGGAAAATATTTATTACTAAAAGTTTAGAAAACTACGATAGTTTACGCGAATAATTTTGTTTTGTACACTCCACCAATAATAAATGGTTTCTCTCCTATTTGTTTTAAGCATTTAAAAACTAAATCCACTTTCTTCTCATTAATTACAAAAACTAATCCAACTCCAAGATTGAAAGTTCGCCTCATATCACTTTCAGGTACATTGCCTTCTTGTTGAATTAAATCAAAAATATACGGTCTCTTCCAACGCAACCAATCCACTACAAGTGAATATCCTTTGGGAACTACTCGATAAGTATTTCCCAAAATACCACCACCAGTTATATGTGCAACTCCATTTATTATTTTCTTTTTGTGAAGTTCAACAATTGGATTTAAATATGATCGATGAACTGCCATCAAAGATTTTCCTAAAGTGGAATTTAATTTATTAAAATATTTTCCTTTTGAATATTTTGGAAATAATATTTTTCTCGCTAGTGAATAACCATTTGTATGGAGTCCGGTTGATGGCAATGCAACAAGTAAATCACCGCTGGAAATTTTTGAGCCATCAATAATATTTTTCTTTTCGACAACTCCAACAATCATTCCGGCAATATCAAACTCGCCATCTTGATAAAATCCCGGCATCTCTGCAGTTTCACCACCGATAATCGAACATTTATTTTCGATACAAGCTTTTGAAAAACCTTTAACAACTTCTACAGCAATATTTTTTTGTAGTTTTCCAGTTGCAAAATAATCCATAAAAAAAAGTGGCTTCGCACCGCAAACTGCAATATCATTAACACAGTGATTTACAAGATCTTGTCCAACTGTATTAAATTGTCTCATCATAAATGCAATTTTTAATTTCGTTCCAACTCCATCTACACTAGAAACTAAACATGGTTCTTTCATTCCAGGAAAAGATGCATTGTAAATACCACCAAAATGGCCAATATCGGTGAGAACTGATTTTGAGTGAGTTGCCTTCACATTTTTTTTAATTTCATTAACAAACTTTTCACCTTCCGATATGTTAACACCTGCATTTTTATACGTTATTGTCATTTTATTTACATTATTTTGTTTATAAATTTAAGTAAAGTTGATAATAAAATAAGTAGATTTTAATCACATTTAAGTAAATCAAATTTTTCCAATTACCATTATAAATGCTTAATTTGTTTTAATTGTAACAATAGCTTGAATTAAAGCAATCCCTTAAATATATTCCTTAAAAAGAGAGAGCTAAGTTCAATATTATAACTTACTAATTTAATGAAAAGTATATTTCTAAAAAAGAATGATTTAAAGATAGAAGAAATTCCCGTCGGGAAAATTCTTTGTTTGGGTAAAAACTATTCTGAACACGCAAAAGAAATGGGTGGCGATGTTCCAAAAAGCCCAATTGTATTCCTCAAACCTTCAACAGCAATTGCCGATAAAGATGGGAAAATCGAAATTCCCTCAATTTCAAATGAACTTCATCATGAAGTTGAATTAGTAATATTGATTGGGAAAAAAGGAAAAAATATTTCTAAAAGTGATTCGCAAAATTATATTTCCGGATATGGTGTTGGTCTTGACATGACTTTGAGAGATCAACAAAGTATTGCTAAAAAAGAAGGTAACCCTTGGACGATTGCAAAAGGATTTGACACTTCTGCTATTTTCGGAACTTTTATCGAAAAAGAAAAAGTTAGTAATCCGGAAAATCTTGATATTCAATTAACTGTAAATGGAATTGTTAAACAAAAATCAAATACAAGTTTTATGATTTTCAAAATCAATTATACAATTTCATTTTTATCTAAAATTTTTACTTTAGAGCCGGGTGATTTAATTTTCATGGGAACTCCAGAAGGAGTTGGCAGAGTTATATCGGGAGATTCTTTAGTTGGAACAATTTCCGGACTTTCTGAAGTTCGAGCATTTGTAAAATAATGAAGAAGTTTAACAAAATATTTTCTGTAATTATTTTTGTATTTATTTTTGTTTCCAAATTATTTTCGGAAGATCGAGCTAAATTTAATACTGATATTTATGATTACAACTGGCCAATAAAAGCAAAACCATTTATTACTTCTTCATTCGCAGAATATCGCGCCACACATTTTCATGCGGGAATTGATATTAGTACAGAACATGCAATTGGTTTGGAAGTTTATTCTGCAAGAGATGGATATGTAAAAAATATTATCGTCTCGCCAAGTGGATATGGTAGATATATTGTAGTAAAACACAAAGATAATTTTTATACAACTTATGCCCATCTACAATCTTTTAGAACTGATATTGAAAAAAAAGTTTTAGAAGCACAGCAACGTGAAAAATCTTATTCGGTTGAAATATCTTTTCAGCCAGATGAATTTGTTGTAAAAAAGGGGGAGCTAATCGCATTTAGTGGAGAAAGTGGTGCAGGTCCGCCTCATTTGCATTTTGAAATCCGAGATCATTTATTCAATCCGGTGAATCCTTTACTTTTTCCAAACATGCGAAATTATGTAGATCTCTATCCACCGGTTTTTAAAAAAGTAGCATTCACTCCATTAAATGATAATTCATTTGTAAATCATGAACTTACACCACAAATATTTTTACCAACTTTAAAAAATTCGAAATCATATTTAATTCGAGACACAATGTATTTTACAGGAACTATCGGAATTTCGACTGATGTTTTTGACCGAACTTCTGAACGTGGAGATAAAATTACAATTTATGGTTTAGAGTTATATGTTGACGGAAAACCATATTTTATTTCTCAGAGAAATACTTTTTTAACCGCACAATATGGACAAGTAAGTTTGTACTTCGATTGGAATCTTTTGCAATCGCAAATGGGAAGATTTCACACACTTTATATTGACGCTGCAAATTCACTTTCCTTTTATCCACTTTCAATTTTAGCTGGAAAAAAAAATGAATATTCTGGTAAAATTTCACTCGAAAATTTAAGTGAAGGGTTTCATAATTATTCGATTCGTGCAATTGATTATAATGGAACTATTAGTGAATGTAACGGCGTTTTCGTTTTGAATCATCCACCAGCTTTGGAAGTTAAAGAAATTTCTACAAAATCAATTTCGCTTAATATCTCAAATTTAAATGAAGTTCAATCAATTGAAGTAGCTGAAAAAACTTTCAACGAAAAAAAATGGGATATAATTTCATACGGCATTACAACTTATAATCCAACGCAAACAAATATTTCAGTTCCGGTTAATTCCGCAAAAACAGATTTAATTAGAATTATCGCCAAAAATAAATATGGCACAGAATCATTTCCACAATTTCATATTGTAAATCCAAAATATTCTTACTCGCACACTACAATAAAAAAAATAATTAAAGGAAATCAATTATTTATAACTTTAAATAATACACAAGGATTTACAAAAGCGCCATCGATAATTGCGTACGATAACCAACAAACATTTCCTGTAACTTTAATTCCGCGCTCCCCTTTTGAATATGAAGGGATTTTTACAATTCCATCGCAAGCTGATAGAAAAATATTTTTGAAATCATTTGTTTCGATTGGTCATTATACAACGGAACTTTTGGATTCAGTTGAATATTATTTATTGAGACCTGAAATGGGATTAACAATAAGTTCTCCCGATAATAAATTTTATTTTTCATTTGAAAAAGAAGCTGTTTATAAACCAGTTTCAATGCTTATAGAAAAACAAAAAAATGGCAACTATTCAATTAACGCAAAAAATATTTTTCTCCGCAATGGAATGAATATGCAAATAAAATTTCCTGACGAAAAAATTATTGATAACACTTATGCAGTTTATGTTTTAAGAGGAAGTAATCCAATATTTTTATCAAATGATAAAAATATTAATAATAAAACTTTTATTGTGAAGCGAACTACAATGCTCGGCGAATATGTAATTCTCTCCGATAAAAAACCACCTGAAATAAATAATTGGAGAAACAACAAATCTTTTAGCAAAACAAGTTATTTATTTAATTTTAAAGTGAGCGATAACTTATCCGGTATTGATGCTAACAAAATTGCTGTGTATCTTGATGATGTAAGAATTTTTCCGGCTTATGATCCTGAAAAAAGGACAGTTTCATTTTACAACTATACAGAAAGTAAAATTGAAAAAGGAAAACATATTGTTAGTATTGATATAACGGACAGAGTTGGAAATTATGTAGGTTATACTAAAACTATTTGGACTAATTAATAAATAAAATGCTGAAAGATATTTCTAAATTTTTCCAAAGATTATTTCAAAATCAGCTTTTATTAATTGGCTGTATTATATTTCTTCTTATTTATTTTGCAGCACTTTTTGTATATCTTATCGAGCAAAGTTCGAATCCACAATTTCAATCAATTGCCGACTCTTTGTGGTGGTCAATCGTAACAGTTGCAACAGTTGGATATGGAGACAAAGCTCCAATTACAGGAATCGGTCGAATTATTGCATCATTAACAATTATTAGTAGCGTTGTATTAGTTTCACTTTTTACAGCAACTATTTCATCACTTTTTGTAGCAAGAAAATTAAAGGAGAGTCAAGGTTTGCAAAACATTACTTTAAAAGATCATATTCTAATTTGTGGCTGGAATAGTAAAGTTGATAATTTACTTGCAAGATTAAATTCAAGCTCCAAAAAGAAAAATAGTTTACCAGTAGTTTTAGTAAACGATATGCTTCCGGAAAAAATAGAAAGTATTTTAGAAGCTTTCCCAAATTTGGAATTAAAATTTACAAGAGGCGATCATTCCAAAGAAGCAATTCTAGAACGTGCTAATGTGAAAGAAGCACGAGCTGTAATAATTCTTCCTGACTCAGTAAATTCAACAGGATTTCCAAATGACGATAAATCACTTTTCTCATTGATTGCAATTAAAGGGATTTCACCAAAAACAAAAGTTTTCGTGAATATTATGGATAGCGAAAACTCTCAGCCAATGAAACGGGCAAGTGCTGATGAAGTTATTATAAGCGATCAACATATTGACTTCTTTCTTGCTAATCATATTATTAATCCGGGAACTGCCGAATTAACTTTAGATTTACTAAATGGAAATAGCGAAAATGATATTCACCGAATTGCAATTCCTGAAAATTTTATTGGAAAATCTTTCGAAGAATTATTTATTTATTTCAAACGTGAAAAGAATATCACAATAATTGGAATTGTAAAGGAAGAAGAAGTTGTTGGACTTCAACAATTAATTTCTCACGACACTTCCGCAATCGATCAATTCATCGAAAGAAAATTTCTGGAAGCTGGAGTAAATGTTTCCGAACGAACAAGTATGAGAATTGATATTAATCCTTCTGCATATTATATAATCCAACAAAAAGATTTAGCAATTGTAATCGGAACAATAGTATGAACTCAATCTTAATTTCAGATATAAAAAATATTCCACTTTTTCTTGGTTTGAATGAAACTCAATTGAAAGATTTAGTGAATATTATGGAGCTCCGAAAAATTGATGAAAATACAACTTTCATACAAGAAGGAACTCATGGAGATGAAATGTTTATTTTACTTAAAGGATCTGTTGAGATTAGTCGTTCGCTAATTATTAAGCAACAAAATAAAAGTTTAAATAAAAGTGATAAATCATTTTTGCAATTAGATGATTCAACTCGTCCATTTTTTGGTGAGATCGGATTGTTTGATGAAAATAGTAAACGAAGTGCTTCAGTTATGACTAAAAAAGCATCTTCACTTGCAATTCTAAAAAAAGAAACTTTTTTTAATTTAATCGAATCAAATCATACTATCGGATATAAAGTTTTATTAAATCTTGTAAAAATTGTAGGTAGTCGCTTAGATAAAACCTCTCAAGATGTTTTGAAACTTACTACAGCATTAAGTCTTGCTTTAGAACGATAAAATACTTTCCCCAAAATTTTTATGAGTGAGTTGTCTAAAATATACGATCCGTTAATTGTAGAAGATCGGTGGTATTCTTATTGGGAAGAAAATAAATTATTCCACGGCGAGGCTTCTTCTAAAAAGAAACCATTTACAATTGTAATTCCCCCACCAAATATTACCGGCATTTTAACAATGGGGCATGTTTTAAATAATACCATTCAGGATTTATTAATTAGATGGCGAAAAATGCAAGGTTATGAATCTTGCTGGGTTCCGGGAACTGATCACGCTGGAATTGCAACTCAAAATGTTGTTGAAAAATCTTTAGCTAAAAAAGGTTTGAAGCGAAAAGAAATGAAGCGCGAAGATTTTGTAAATGAAATTTGGAAATGGAAAGATGAATACGGCGGAACAATAATTAAACAACTTCGCAAACTCGGGACTGCTTGTGATTGGGAAAGGGAAAAATTTACACTCGATCCAAAATTATCTGAAGCTGTAGTTGAAGCATTTGTTCATCTCTACGAAAAGAAATTAATTTATAAAGGAAAATATATTGTCAATTGGTGTCCAAAAGATCATACTGCATTAAGTGATGATGAAGTTAATTTTTCTGAACAACAAACAAATTTGTGGCACATAAAATATCCAATTGAGAATTCGGACGAAACAATTACAATTGCAACAACTCGTCCTGAAACAATGTTGGGTGACACTGCTGTCGCAGTAAATCCAAAAGATAAAAGGTATAAACATTTAGTTGGAAAAAATGTTCTGCTCCCTCTTGTGGATCGTAAAATTCCAATTATTGCAGATGATTATGTTGAAATGGAATTTGGAACCGGCGCAGTTAAAATTACTCCAGCTCACGACATAAATGATTTTCAAATTGCGCAGAGACATTCGTTGCCAAATATTGTTGTGATGAATACTTCTGCAATGATGAATGAAAATGTTCCAACTGTTTATCAAGGATTAGATAGAATTGTTTGCAGAAAAAAAATTGTCACTGATTTAGAAAATCTTGGACTGCTAATTAAAGCCGACGCTCATCAACATTCAATTGGAAAATGTTACAGATGTGAAACAATTATTGAACCATATTTATCCGATCAATGGTTTGTAAAAATGAAACCACTTTCGGAACAAGCATTGAAAGTTGTTCAAAATGGAGAAATAAAATTTTATCCGGAACATTGGACAAAAGTTTACGAGCATTGGATGGGAAATATTCGCGACTGGTGTATTTCACGGC
>SXSI01000012.1 GCA_005792285.1 Bacteroidota bacterium | reverse complement strand
AGTATTAAGGCAACAATTGTAAGTTATTTTGGTGCTTGCTTGGGTGCTCTATTAGTAATCTACATTTATCCCAAAAGTCTTACACCGGAACAAATTGGATTAACAAGAGTTTTAATGGAATCTGCTTTAATTTTTTCCTCTTTTGCGCAAATTGGGATGAGCAGTACTGCATTAAAATTTTTCCCTTATTTTAAAGATCCAGTAAATAACGATAATGGTTTCGTCTTTTTTATTTTCTTCGTCCCTCTTTTTGGATTTATACTTTTTATTTTATTGTTCCAACTTTTTCAAAATGAAGTGGATTTAATTTTTGCTCAAAAATCAGAACTGTTCACAAAATATTTATTTTTTATAATCCCGCTTACCCTCTTTACAATTTATACAACTATATCAGAAACTTATGCATCTATTTTACAACGCATTGTTGTGCCAAAATTTATTAAAGAAGTATTAGTTCGGGTTCTCACATTAATAATTGTATTAGCATTTTACTATAACAAGATTTCTTTAGATCAATTTGTAATTTTATTTACAATAATCTATGGAATTGCTACAACTCTTAATCTGATTTATATTAATTCTATAAAAAAAATAAATTTCAAACCAAATCTGAAATTTTTACAGGGATCAATTAAAAAAGAACTGCTATGGTTTATGTTGTATATGATTGTTGTTGGAATTGGCTCATCAGTAGCAAGTCGAATTGATGTATTTATGTTGAGCAGCCAAGTAAGTTTATCAGGTGCAGGAATTTTTACAATTGCATTTTTCATTGCATCATTCATCGAAATGCCTTCACGTGCTATTTTCCAAATTATAACTCCATTCACTTCTGACGCACTTAAGAATAATGATATTCAATTTGTTGATTTAATTTATAAACGAACGTCGTTGAATCAATTTATTGTTGCTGGTTTATTGTTTTTATTAATTTGGATAAATGTAGAAAATATTTTTACCATTATGCCAAATGGTAAAATATATGAAACCGGCAAATATGTTATTTTTTTTATTGGCTTAGCTAAAGTCTTTGATGCTTTAACTGGAATAAATGGAATCATTTTGGGAAACTCAAAATATTTTTATTACACACTTTATTTTATTTTTTTTCTAGCAATTTTAACAATTATAAATAACTTATACTTTATTCCAATATGGGGAATTGTTGGCTCGGCGTTTGCAACTTTTATTTCTATAATTGCTTATAACCTAATTCTTGTAATTTTTGTTAAGTGGAAATTAGGAGTTCAACCGTTTACTAAAAATACGTTTATTGCACTCTTTATATTAGGATTAACATATAGTTTGTCATTAATAATTTCATCTTTCTCAAATCCAATTATTGATATAATAGTTAGATCATTAATAATATCAACTGTGTTTATTTTTCTAGTTTTTAGATTGAAGGTTTCTGAAGATATTAACAACACTTTAATTTCTTTATTCAATCGACTGAAAGTTAGATAATTATATATGCCTTACCGATTCGTAAAAATTACAAATTATTATAGATCTTTTTTAAATGAATATTACGATAGAAATTCGTTTATTAAAGAAAAGAGTTACAACGAACAACATCAACATCTGATGTCGCAATTATTTGGATGGTCTGATTTTTTTGTGAATCATCTCTCAAAAGTAAATGTAGAAGCATTTGAAATTGTTGCCAACGCTTCTCCACTGCAAAATACTTGGAAAAATGAATTTGGTGTTAAATCAATTGGATTCGATTTTCTATTTGATCAAATAAAATATTTACAACCAACTGTTCTGTTTTTTCAAGATAGCTTGTTTTGCCCAACTTGGTTGTTAAAAAAAATCCGCGCTGAAATCTCATCAGTTAAACTAATTGTTGGTTGGTGTTGTTCTCCTTATACAATTAAACATGAAACTAATTTTAATGAATATGATTTAATGTTTGTTTGCTCTCCAGGTTTCTATCAAGAATTTAAAAATAAAGGTTTTAATGTTTATCAAGTTTATCATGGATTTGAGGATTCTATATTAAGTAAACTGAAAATAAATAATCAAACAAAACAAAACGATTTTACATTTATTGGTTCGCTTATTCCGGGTGATGGATTTCATGAAGAGAGAGCTAAATTATTGAAAAATATTTACAACGCGAATATTAAACTTAATGCAAACGTAAGTTATCAATTGGATTCTCCAATTACATATTTACAAAAATCAATTGGATATATGAGCGCAAAACTACTTAACAATATTGGTTTAAATAATATTGTTGAATCAATTACTCCATTAAGAAAAATTTCGCAATTGCAATCCTTTCCAAAATGGTTATCCTTTCCAATTAAAATGAAAAATAGTTTTTCTACTTCTATTTATGGAAAAGAAATGTTTGAAATGATTTCTAAAAGTAAAATATGTTTTAATAACCACGGCGAAGTAGCTGGTAATTTTGCTTGTAATATCAGACTTTTTGAAACTACCGGAATGGGTTCAGTATTATTAACTGATCACAAAAATAATATGCAGGATCTTTTTGAGATAGACAATGAAGTCGTTACATATAAAAATAATGGCGAATGCGTTGATAAAGTTAAATGGTTGCTCGATAATCCCACTGAAACTGAAAAAATTGCAAAAAATGGACAAGCTAAAACATTAAAAACTCATCAATTAAAAGATCGGATTTTAAATATTCATGAAATTATTTCATCACATTTAAAATCTAAATGAGTCCAAACGATAATCGCAATTACGATTATACATACTCTGATTTTAAAGAACGCACTGAATATAATTTGATTGCGGAATTAGTACATAATAATTCAAACATAGTTGATCTTGGTTGTGGAAATGGTTCGTTAATTACAAAATTAATAAAAGAAAATAACTGCATAGCAAAAGGTGTTGAAATCTCTTCAAGTGCCGTAGAAGTTTGCAAACGGAATAAACTCGATGTTTTATACGGTAGAATTGACGAGGCACTTCCCTTTGCAGATAATGAATTTGATTACGCAATTTGCAATGTAACAATTCAAATGGTAATGTATCCGGAGGTTTTGCTCTCGGAGATGAAAAGGATTTCAAAATATCAAATTATATCATTTCCAAATTTTGGATTTTATAAAAATAGATTTGATTTACTTTTTAATGGAAGAATGCCACGTCCAACTTTATTTGGCTACAATTGGTTTAATACTGGACATATTCATCAACTTTCTAAAATAGATTTTGAAGAATTGATAAATAAAATTGGTGGAATGAGAATAAAGAACATAAAAATGCTAAAACCCAAAAATACTATTAAGTGGTTTTTTATTAAATTATTTCCAAATCTATTTCAAATTTTATTTATTTGCTTATTAGAAAAAGAATAATGAAGCTGTTTGATAAAATATTTTCTCTCCAAGAGTTGCAAAATAACCCTCCTGTTTTGGTTGATATTGGAGCATCTGGTAAAATCAACCCTAAATGGAAAGCAATTGCAAAATATTCTATTTGTCTTGCATTTGATGGCGATACAAGAGAATTTAATATTGATGTAAATGATAAATCTGGATTTCTAAAGAAATTTGTTTTTAACACTTTAGTTATAGATAAAGAGGCATCAACAACAAATTTTTATTTAACAGAAAATCCATACTGCTCGAGCACATTGAAACCAAATCATAATGCACTGAAAGATTGGGCATTTGCAGAAAAGTTTATTATCGAAAAAGAAATTACCCTAAACTCAACCTCATTATCAACTGCCCTTGCTAAAATAAATATAAATTATATTGATTGGTTTAAAAGCGATTCTCAAGGAATTGATTTGCGAATATTTAAAAGTATTAAAGCGAAAATAAATAATAATATTCTTGTAGCTGAGTTTGAACCGGGTTTTATTGATGCATATTTTGGTGAGGATAAACTGTATAATCTCCTTGAATTTATGGAGAGTTATGATTTTTGGCTTTCATCGGCAATTATTAAGGGCTCTTCGAGAATTACTCAAAACCAAATTGATAGTTTAACTAAATCAAAATTTTATCAAAAAATTATTTCTTTTTCGCAAAACATAAATCCTGGTTGGATTGAAATGACTTATTTCAATTCCTTTAATACAATTAATTCAAAAAGAGAATTATTACTTGGCTGGGTTTTTGCAACAATTCAAAAGCACCACGGATTTGCACATAAATTAGCAGAAATTGGTATTGAAAAATATTCAGATAATATTTTTATTGAAATGAAAAATCATTCTTCGTTTAAAATAAAATATATGTTTTTTAATAAATATTTATTGAATGCAATTTTAGTCAAAATTAATAATATTTTTTTATAGTAAATGAATTTCTGCACACTCTTCGATTCTAATTATTTAACTCGGGGTCTTGCGTTATATTATTCTTTAGAAAAAGAATGTTCTGATTTTCATATTTATATTTTTGCTTTTGATAATCGTACATTTTCAATATTAAATAATCTCAAACTGAAGAATGCAACAACTATATCACTTAAAGAATTTGAAGATGATGAACTGTTAAAAGTAAAACCTACTCGTTCTGTTGCAGAATACTGTTGGACAGCAACCTCATCAACAATTTTATTTGTTTTAAGTAAATTTAAAGTTGAAAGCTGTACATATATTGATTCCGATTTATTTTTCTATTCTTCGCCAAAACCAATTTTCGACGAAATGAACGGCGCATCTATTTTAATTACAGAGCATCGATACTCTAAAATTTACGATAAGTCGAAAAAAGCAGGAAAGTATTGTGTTCAGTTTATTACTTTTAAAAATGATGAAATCAGTTTAACTGCACTTAAATGGTGGCGCGAAAGATGCTTAGAGTGGTGTTTTAATAGAAGCGAAAATGGAAAATTTGGTGACCAAAAATATTTGGATGACTGGACAACAAGATTCAAAGATGTCCATATTCTTCAACATCTTGGCGGCGGAGTTGCTGCATGGAATGTTCAACAGTATAAAATAACAGAATCATCAAATAATTTAATCGTTAACAATTATGGTGTTAAAGCTCCACTTATTTTCTATCACTTTCATTATTTAAGATTTTTACAAAATAGTAAAATTGAACTTGGCAGAAGAAAACTTTCTAAAGAAGTTCTTAATTTACTTTATGCTCCTTATATTCATGAATTGGAAAAGTATAAAATAATAATTTCTCAAATCGATAATTCATTCGATCCAAATGGAACTTCAAGTACTATATTTTCATGGAAGTCACCAATAATTTATTTGTGGAGAAAATTGAGAGGCACATATAATATTTATCCACTTTCGTATTTTGATTAAATAATGGCAAAACTTATAACACTAACAACTTTTTCGGATAAACGTGGCAATCTAACTGTAATTGAAAAGCAACTTCCCTTTCCAATAAAAAGGGTTTTCTACATTTACGGTGTTGATGATTCCGTTCGCGGTGGTCATCGCCATCATAAAACAATTCAGGCTGCGGTTTGCATAAATGGCTCGTGTGTTGTTTCAAATAATGATGGAAAGAAAAAAGAATCTTTTAAACTTGACGATCCAAATAAATGTTTGATTCTAGAAAATAGTGATTGGCATACAATGTCAAATTTTTCTAAAGATGCAGTGTTGCTTGTTTTTGCTTCAGAATCATTTGATCCCACAGATTATATTTTTGAACCTTATCATGATTGAATACGAAAATTTACAAGCTTCGAATTCTTTATTCTTTGATGAATATTTAAATTCATTTAAAAAAGCGTTACAAAGTGGTTGGTTTATTTTAGGAAAAGGAGTTGAAAAATTTGAAACTGATTTCTCAAATTTTCTGGGAGCAAAATATTGTATTGGCGTAAATTCAGGGTTAGATGCATTGACACTTTCTTTAAAAGCACTTAATCTTCCAAATAATTCAGAAATTATTGTTCCCTCAAATACTTATATTGCAACAATTCTTTCGATACTACAATGTGGTTTCAAACCAGTGCTTGTTGAACCAAATATTCATACTTACAATATAGATCCAACCAAAATTGAAGAGGTTGTAACTTCTAAAACTAAAGCTATAATGGTTGTTCATTTATACGGAAAATCTTGTGAAATGGATCCTATTATTTCTATCACTAATAAAAATAATTTAGAAATTATTGAAGATTGCGCCCAATCTCATGGAGCTAAATATAAAAATAAACTTACCGGAACTTTTGGAATTGGTGCATTTAGTTTTTATCCAACAAAAAATCTTGGCGCTTTGGGTGATGGTGGAGCTATAGTTACAAACAACGAACAGATTGTAAAATCTGTTAAACGACTACGAAATTATGGATCTGATATTAAATATTACAATGAGGTTATCGGATTTAATTCGCGTTTGGATGAGATTCAAGCCAGATTTCTTTCTGTTAAATTGAAACATTTAAATGAAATTACAAATCATAAAAGAAAATTAGCTGCACTTTACAACGGAAATTTAAAATCCGATTTTATTAAACCTGTAATCGAAAATGATTATTTCGATGTTTACCACATTTACAATATCCGTCATCCAAAAAGAGATGAATTGCGTGAATATTTATTAAAAAAAGAAATTAAAACAGAAATTCATTATCCCGTACCACCACATAAACAAAAAGCAATGCAAGGTATTTTTGGTTCGCTAGATTTTCCTATTTCAACTGAAATCCACAATACTACTTTAAGTCTTCCTTTATCATTTTGTCATACTAAAAACGATATTTCAAAAGTTGTTGAAGTGTTAAATTCATTTTAATTTATTTAATAAATTTGCCAACTCTTTGGTAATTGTTAAACGAGAATATTTTTTTGAAGTTTTGATATCCGGCTTACATCTGTTTACAAGACTGAAAATATCTTTTTTAGAATAATTATACGGAAATAACTTTCCACTATTTCCTTCCATAATCATTCCATCCACTTCCGGATTATTATCACCAAAAGCAATAATCGGTTTTTCGGCTCGCAAATATTCATACAATTTACCCGGGACATGTCGCGGTTCCGATGCACATACAAGCAAGTAATCAGCATTTAACATTTCTTCGTGAATTTCTTTAAACGGAAGAAATCCCGCGTATTCTGTTACTTGAGTTAAATTTTCTTTTTCTATTTCCTTTTTAATTGCAGAACTTACAGTCCCAATAAATTTTAATCTTAAATCAATCCCCTTTTTTCTTTCTGCTGATATTGCTTTCCATAAATATTTTGGATTTTGATAATCAAAAATATTTCCAGCATGTAAAATTACAGAATATGATTTTCTTTTTTGTTTTAGATTCTTAAAGTCTTCTTCGTTGTATCCCCATGATAAAACAGAAGTTCTGTCATTGAGAAAATTGTACTTCTTTATGTAATCACTTTCAGAGGTTTTGGTTACAAAAATTGAATTTGTAGAATCAAGCAAAACTCTTCTTTCTAAATAATTATCCAACCATAAAGTAAGTTTTGATCTTTTAAAATTTTTGTAATATATAATATTAACCCACGGATCAATTAAAACTGGATAAAATGGGATTTTATATTTCTTGTAAATATAATGCCCAATTAAATGTGTGCTATGTGGAGGACCAATTGTAATCACTGAATCAATTTTATTTGATTCTAAATATTTGGAAATCATTTTAGTTGCAGAATAATACCAACCGACTCGTGCATCAGGAACAAATAAATTCATACGAATCCAAATTGCAATTCGGTGTCTGAGTGATTTATTTTCGGTTGAAATAACCTCGGAAGATGAAAGTGAATC
The DNA here is from genome assembly GCA_005792285.1 of Bacteroidota bacterium. GTDB lineage: Bacteria > Bacteroidota > Ignavibacteria > UBA10030 > UBA8401 > SXSI01. The sequence continues at coordinate 20,006 of SXSI01000012.1, read as the reverse complement.
ATTTTTATTTTTTCCAATAAAACTTTTGTAAAAGGAAAATGGATCATTCGCTTTTGATCGAATTACTTCTACCCCTTCAGGAACAGTTTTCAAGAGTGAAAAATCTTTTGTAGAAAAATTCTCCTCATCAATAGTTAAAATAATTGGTTCCCATCCAAATTTTGGTAGATGTTTAGCAATTGCTAATGGCCAATGCGAGCTTGCGCTACCCGAGGGTGGCCAATAATATGTTATTAGAAGTACCTTCTTCATCTTGTTAATCTAAATAATTCTTATTATTTAGTATCGAATTATACAAAAATATCTTAGGAATATATGGACAAATTTATCATCAGAGGGAGTAAAAAGTTAAATGGAATCATTCCCATTGGTGGCGCTAAAAATGCTTCTCTTGCGTTAATGCCCGCAACTCTTTTGGCCAGTGGAAAATATGAACTTTTAAACACACCAAATTTGCGAGATGTAACTACCATGATAAAATTACTTTCGTCGATGGGTGTTTCCTTCGAACAAAAAGATTCGACATTACATGTAAATACATTTCGAGTAAACAAATTTGAAGCGCCATACGAACACGTTAAAAAAATGAGAGCGTCAATTTATGTTTTGGGTCCGCTTATTGCAAGATATGGTAATGCAAAAGTATCCCTGCCCGGTGGATGTGCCTGGGGACCACGTCCAGTGAATCTTCACATTGAAGCATTAAAAAAATTAGGTGCAAGTATTGAAGTCGAGCGTGGATATATTAACGCGAAAGCGAAACGATTGAAAGGTGCAAAAATTAATTTTGACATTTCAAGTGTTGGTGCAACGGGAAATACTTTGATGGCTGCGGTTCTTGCAAAAGGTTCTTCTAAAATTGAAAATGCTGCAATAGAACCGGAAATTACAAATTTAGTTGAAATGTTAATTTCTATGGGAGCAAAAATTAATGGAATTGGTACAACCATTTTGGAAGTTGAAGGTGTTGATGAACTTCATCCTATTTCAATTTCTACAATTCCAGATAGAATTGAGGCAGGAACAATGTTAATTGCAGGCGCGATGTGTGGTGGTAAAATTACAATTACAAATTGTGAACCTAAACATATTACTTCAGTACTTCTAAAACTTAAAGAAGCGGGAGCAAAAATAAAAATAAGTGGAAGTTCAGTTACAATTTCTGCTCCAAAAATAATTAAGTCTGTTGATGTTACAACTGAAGTTTATCCCGGCTTTCCGACTGATATGCAAGCGCAATGGATTTCACTTATGAGCGTTGCAAAAGGTATTTCAAAAATAACTGATACGGTTTATTATGATCGGTTCAGCCATGTTCCTGAACTGCAAAGACTTGGCGCAAATATTTCACTTTCGGAAAATATTGCAACAGTAAAAGGATCAAATAAATTAGCCGGTGCAAAAGTCATGTCGACTGATTTACGTGCTTCTGCCGCGTTAATTCTTGCAGGTTTGGCAGCAAAAGGTGAGACTGAAGTTCTTCGTGTATATCATCTCGATCGTGGTTACGAATCTATTGAAAAAAAATTACAAGCAGCCGGAGCAAATATAACACGTGCTTCTGCTGAAGAATTTTAATAAGTAGCAATAATCTTGTTTTTAATAGGGACTAAATAATGCCATTAAAAATTATTGTGATTTGTACAGGAAATAGCATTCGCAGTCAAATCGCACATGGATTTTTTGAATATTTTTTAAAAAATAATGCAGAAATATTTAGCGCGGGAACTAATCCATGTTTTGTTCATCCCAATGCAATTAAAGTTATGGCAGAATTAGGAATTGATATTTCAAAACACACAAGCGATAATATTAATAAATATTCTTCAATTCATTTTGATTTTATAATTACCGTTTGTGATTATGCAAAATTAGTCTGTCCTTATTTGCCCGGGACAGGAATAAGAATTCACCATGGATTTGAGGATCCATCAATATTGCGGAACTCAGATAAACATGTTTTGTCTAACTTCAGACGTGTGAGAGATGAAATTAAAAACTATTGTTTGAATTTTATTAAAGAAAATAATCTAACACTTCCGAATTAAATTAATAACTTTTTAATTCAGTCCAGGCTTTTTCCATTGTAGAAGTATATTCGCCTAAGTCAAGTACAAATTCATATTTTTTAATTAGTTCTTCATCAGGATAAATATTTTTATCATTTTTAATTTCATCATTTACCATTGGAAGCGCTGCGAGATTTGGCATCGAATAAGATATTACATTAATAATCCGAGCAGCAATATCCGGACGTAATAAATAGTTGATGAACTTTTCTGCATTCTCTTTATGCTTTGCTCCTTTTGGAATGCAAATGTTATCTGTAAATTTAATTGAGCCCTCTTTTGGAATTACAAATGCAATATTAGAATCTTGCTCCATAATTTGATATGAATCACCAACCCATTGTTGAATTATGGAAGCTTCTTTTGTAAGTAGAAAATCTTTTGACATATCTGATTCATATTTTTTTAAATATTTTTTCTGATCAATCAATAGTTTTTGCGCTTCTGCCAAATGAATTGGATCTGTATCATTAACAGAATAACCAAGTATTTTAAAAGCCATTGCATAAACTTCTCTCATATCATTAAGAAGCATTGTTTTATTTTTGTATTTAGCATTCCAAAATATTTTCCAACTATCAATTTCATCGGTTACTAAATCTGTTCGATATGCAATTCCTGTTAAACCTGAAGTATATGGAATAGAATATTTTTGTTCCGGGTCATATGTTGGATTAAGAAACAATTGATCAATATTTTTAAGATTTGTCAGACTTTTTATATTCAATTCCTCAAGTAATGAATTTTGAGCCATAATTGTAACCATATAATCGGATGGAAATATCACATCATAACCACCACTGCCAGCCTGAAGTTTGGCCAATAATTCTTCATTACTAGAGTAGGTATCGTAAATTATTTTTATTCCATATTCCTTTTCAAAATCAGTTAATACAGTTTCATCAATGTAGTCCGACCAATTATAGACATACAAAACATTTTCATTTTTCTTACTACATCCTATTATTAATAGAAATACAAATAAATATATTTTCATATTCACTCCTTTTTAATTTTAAGTTAATATTTTCTTTTCTTGCTTATTCAAAATAAAATACATTACTCCCAAAATAATTGTTGTAAATAGAACTAGTAAAGTTGAGATCGCATTAATTTCTGGTGTTATTCCAAATTTAATCATCGAGTATATTTTTAATGGGAGTGTTGTAGCTCCCGGACCTGAAGTAAAAAATGTAATTGTAAAATCTTCAATACTTAAAGTAAATGCTAATAATGCTCCGGCTAATATTCCTGTAGATATATTTGGAAAAGTAATTTTCCAAAATATTTGCCAAGGTGTTGCTCCTAAATCCATTCCTACTTCTTCGATTGTTGAATCAAAATTTTTAAGGTTATTTAGTACAACTAAAGTTACAAATGGAATTGAAAAAGTTATATGAGCAAGAATAATACTTGTTAATCCAAGTTCGAGCTTAATTAAATTATATAGCAAAAGTAATAATATCCCCAAAACAATTTCCGGAATGACAATTGGTACAAAAAGTAAATTTGTAAAAAGTGTTTTCGTTTTGAATACAAATCTTTTAATAACAAGAGCCGACATTGTTCCTAAAATAGTTGCAAAAATAGTACTAACAATTCCAATCAAAAGTGAATTTTTAATTGCTAACCACATCGAACTGTCATCAAAAAGTTTATAATACCACTGCAAACTCCATCCACCCCAAGTTGATGAAAATCTAGAATAATTAAATGAATAAATTATTAAAACAATTATTGGTGTGTATAAAAAAATAAATCCAACAATTGTTAAGAGTATAACGCTTTTCCCTCTTCCAAATTTTAAATCATTTTTTCTGCTCATTTATGATATAACTGAATTTAAACTTAATTTCGAGTATCGCAAATACAAATAAAGAGGAATCATAACAAAACCCATCATATAAACAGAAAGTGTTGAACCAAAAGGCCAATCTCGTACAACTATAAATTGATTCGTAATTATATTTCCAATCATAAATGAATCATTTCCACCTAATAAATCTGGAATTACAAATTGGCCAAGAGTTGGAATTAAAACAAATACTACTCCGGAAATTATTCCCGGCATTGACAATGGCAATGTTACATTAAAAAAAGTATAATATTTACTCGCACCAAGATCCGAAGAGGCTTCTAAAATAGATCTGTCAATTCTATCAATTGAGGCAACTATTGGAAGAACCATATAAGGTAATTCGCCGTAAAGTAAACCAATGTTGACAGAAATATAATTGTTCAACAAATCAAATGGCGTATCAATTACGCCGAGAGAAATTAAACTACTATTAATAAGTCCGTATGAACCTAAAATTGTATTCCATGAATAAACACGAATTAAAAAATTTGTCCAAAATGGAAGTAGAATCAAAAACATTAACACAACTTTTTTAAATCCATCTGTGAATGAAATATAATAGGCTATTGGATAACCGAGTAAAAAACAAAATATTGTTGTAGTAATTGAATAAAAAAAAGTTCGTATTGCAATTTTTAAATATATCGGATCTATTGCTCTTGCGTAGTTATCTAAATGGAAATTAATTTCATATCCGCCATAAGTTTGCTTTGAAGCAAAACTGATTGTGAATAATAAAATAAGTGGTAGAATAAAAAAAACAATTACCCAAAAGTAAGAAGGTAAAAGTAAATAATATTTACTTGAACGATATAAAAGATTATTCTGTGATGAGGTGTCCACTTTTTTTATCCCAACAAATAAAAACTTCTTCCCCTTCTTGAAATGGTTTTGAAACATTTTCCGAGGCAACATAGTTTTGCATACTTACTGCAACTCTAATATTTTCTAATACTGTAACCCAAAAAATTGACATATCACCATAAAAGATTTCATTTTTAATTATACCTTTTAAACCATTTTCATTTTTGTGCGGATTATTTCTTGAAAGTCGTATTTGTTCTGGGCGTAAAGATATTGTAAGATTTTTTCCCACTATATTATCTCCGCTCGCATCAAATTTTTCAAATACAAAATTATTTTCAGTTCTCAACATCAGAGAATTTTCAGTCTTAGTTTCAATAACGCATTTAAATAAATTTGTATTTCCAATAAAACTAGCGGTAAAAGTTGAAGAAGGTTTCAAATAAATTTCATCAGGCGTTCCCAAATGATCTATTGTACCATCTTTCATAACTGCAATTCGGTCTGCCATTGTAAGTGCTTCTTCCTGATTATGTGTTACAAAAATGAAGGTAATCCCTACTTTTTTTTGAAGGTTTGACAATTCAACTTGCATTTGATCGCGCAGTTTTTCATCCAAAGCACCAAGTGGTTCGTCCAATAAAAGTATCGATGGCTGATTTATTAATGCCCTTGCAAGCGCTACACGCTGCTGTTGGCCACCGGATAATTGATTTGGTAACGAATCGGATTTTCCTTCGAGCGAAACAAATTTTAACATTTCAGTTACTTGTTGCTTGATTTCATTTTCCTTCTTTTTTTTAATTCGCAACCCGAATGCAATATTATTAAATGCTGATAAATGTGGGAATAAAGCAAAATGTTGAAAAACTGTATTTATATTTCTTTGAAAAGGAGGAAGCTCAGTAATATCTTTTCCATTCAATTGAATTTTTCCTGAAGTTGGTTGTTCGAAGCCAGCAATTAAACGAAGAGTAGTAGTTTTTCCACATCCACTTGGACCAAGCAAACTAAAAAATTCACCTTCCTTAACAACCAAATTGAGATTGTTAACAGCTTTGAAGTTACCATATTTTTTTGAAAGTGAAATTAGTTCAAGCATAGACTTGATAAATTACATATTACTTTTTAGTATTTCTAACATTTCATTATGTAATAAATGACTCACCGCTTCTTATGTAAGTACAATTGCAACACCCAACAAATATGAATTATTTACCATTATGGTAGATAAAATAAGAATAATATTTACTTCTTCAATTATATAATATTGTTTAAAAGGGAAACATAGTTTATATTTTTCAATGGATATTTCGACTTACAAGAAATCTATTTTAGATGTAATTGATAATAACTTAAAATGGAAATCTAATTGGGAAGAATTTCAAACGGATAATTCTCTTTTATTGGATTCTGCTAAAACAGAAAATATTCTCGAACAATTACAAACCAGATTAAATAAAAGTTATCCTTTTTTTCATCCAAATTATATTGGACAAATGATTTCGCCACCACACCAAATTGCGAAGATTGCATATTTCATGGCGATGCAAATAAATCCAAATAATCATGCGCTCGATGGCGGACCGTCAACAACTGAATTAGAAAATGAGGTTATAGAAGAACTTGCTAAAATGTTTGGCTACAATATTTGGCTCGGACATTTAACTGCAAGTGGAACAATTGCAAATCTTGAAGCACTTTGGGTAGCAAGAGAAATTAATCCAAATAAAAAAATTGCTTTTTCTTCCGATAGTCATTACACACACAAAAGAATTTGCGAGTTAATTAGAACTCCTTTTGTTGAAATTCCAACTCATCCAAATGGAAAAATTGATTTAACAGAATTATCAAAAGAATTATCAAAAAATGAAATTGGTACATTAGTTGTAAATATCGGCACAACAGGATTAGGAGCAATTGATGACTTGCAACAAATTATTTTACTTACAAAAAAGTTTGGAGTTCGATTGCATGCCGACGCAGCTTACGGTGGATTTTTTACTTTACTTTCTAAAAAAAATCCATCTGTTGTAAATCCTGAAAGTTTTTTATTATTAAATCAATGCGATAGTATTGTAGTCGATCCTCATAAAAAGGGATTGCAACCGTACGGTTGCGGTTGTGTTATTTTTAAAGATCCTTCAGTTGGAAAATTTTATAAACATGATTCGCCATACACTTATTTTACATCGAAGGAATTACATCTTGGTGAAGTTACTTTAGAGTGTTCGAGAGCAGGCGCTTCTGCTGCAGCTTTTTGGGCAACTTTGAAAGCATTCCCACTTCTTCCGGATTCAGGATTGGGTTTAATTCTTTCTAAAACAATTGAATGCACTTTACATTGGAATAAACTGATTAACAATTCTGAATTTCTTCATCCTTTTATAAATCCCGAACTTGATATTGTTACTTATTTCCCCGCTACAAAAGAATTAAAAACTTCTACAATTTCTGATACTTCTGAAAAAATATTTAGTTTATTAATGAATAGGAAAGTTAAACCGATTTATTTAGCAAAGTATAAAGCAAGCTCACAAAAAATAAAATTAATTCATCCGGAAATTATTATTGATTCTAATGGAGTAACAATATTGCGAAGTGTTTTTATGAAACCCGAGCATAACAATTATATTCAACAACTATTTAACGAAATCTCTAAAGTCGCAAAAACTTTGAGCTAATTATTTAGCTAAAATCATTCTTTTAGTTATCGACTGACCACCTGTGTTTAAAGTGTAATAGTAAACTCCGCTAGAAATATTTCCCGAATTGAATATTGCAGAATGATTTCCAGCAGTTAAATTATTATTAACTAAAGTTTCTACTTCTTTTCCCAAAAGATCAAATATTTTCAGAGTTACAAATTCATTCTTCTTTAAAAAATAATTTATAGTTGTTTGCGGATTAAACGGATTTGGATAATTTTGAGATAAATTATGTTCAGTCGGTAAATATTTTACATCAGCAACACTAGTTGAAATTTTTGGAAGTTTAATTGTAATCGAAATTGTTGAATCGAGTTTTAAATTTAATAATTTATAAGAAATACTATATAGCGAATTTGGTGGTGTAATTTTAATAGTCGCAGTATCGTAAATCCCACCAATTCCAACTTTTCCTACTCCACTTGCAGTATATGTATTAGGATTGCCGAGTACTTCAACAATTGTATTTGGGATTGGCAACTGACTTGCAGAATCAATTATTGTAACATATGCTCTTGAAACTTTTACAGAACTCGGACTAAGTGTTCCAGAAAATTGAACTACATATAAACCAGTTGTCATATCAGAAATTAAAACTTTTCCTGAAGCAAAATATGGATATGCACCCCAAGTTCCTTCGTATTGCGCTGCTGATCCGGCATAAGTATCATAAAATCCAACCTCGACAGGAATTAATGGATCTTTCAAATCAACGATTCGTAAACCTTCTGTATAATATGCAACGTACGCGTAATCTCCTTTTACGTGTGCGTTATGAATTATTGCAGTTTTACTCGAGCGGAATTTTGCAGAAAGTTTTACATCTAAAATATTTGTTCTGTCAAAAACACGAAGAATATTTTCTGTTCCGATTTCGTCTGTTGTTAAAATATATTTTTTATCTGATGTAAGATCAACATTATGCGTGCCGGAACCTGGATAAGAAACTTTAGCAATTCGTTTCATATTAAATTTATCACGTGCATCAATAATATCAACTCCGCCACTTGAATAAATTGCAGCTCCATAAATTGTATCATTATAAATAGAAGAATCGTGAATGTATAATCCTTGATACATTCCAAGCGAAGTTGGATTTACAGGATTTGTGAGATCAAGTGCAATAACTCCACCAGTAAAGTTTGATGGACGACTTCGAGATCCATTTAAATAAAGTGTCTTCCCTTCAATTGAAATTGAATGCGAAGAGACAACTGTATCTTTTTGTAATGTAACTGAATTTGTAAATATTGGTAAAACTGTATTTACCAAAGTCGCAGAAGTTGGTAAGTTTTTCAGATCAATAATTTGTATTCCATAACCTGCTGCTGTTCTATTTTCGGTTACCACATAACAATAATCTTTATAAACTTTCATTTCTTTCCAGGAAGAATTTGGTCCCGGAATAAATGCTACTTCTACAATTGGTTGAACATTTATATCAATAATCGAAGTTCCATATTGATTCCCGATAATTGCGTATTCTTTTCCATTAGCCGCAGTATAACCGTAGCAACTTGCATAACTGCCGGAACGTGGATCTAATGTTCCGTATAAAGTTGTATTTAATGGCTCTGAAATTGTTTGGCTAATTAAAATTGAAATCGTTGAAATAAATAATAAAATTAGTTTGGGCATTTTTTCCTTATTTGAGTAAAATCATTTTTTCTGTTAGAGTCCTATCAACTCCAAATGTATGAAATTTTAGGGTGTAAAAATAGCTTCCGCTTGATAAATAATTTGCAGTAAACTTTGTAAAATGTAATCCCTCTTCCATTTCCTCATCAACAAGTGTAGCGATTTCTTTCCCGAGTATATTATAAATTTTTAATGTTACTTTACTTTTTAAAGGGATTTGGAATTTGATAATTGTTTCATTGTTAAATGGATTTGGATAATTTTGGAATAATTGAAATTCCGAAGGTGTTATTTTTCGATCGACACTGTTATATATAGAACCAGTAAAATATAATAATCCCCCTTTTCCATTTCCTAAAAACAATGAAGGAACCGTGTAGTTTTTATCGAGTTGAACAAATACCGGCGCAGAATTAAGTTTTATGCTTGAAGTATTTATTATAAAACTTGAAGTCGATAATTTTTCAAACGAAGGAGAATTAGAACTTCCTTTGTTGACAAAACAAAATACTTCTCCACCGGAATTTCCAGCTACCAAATAATTTCGATTGTCGAATTTTATAATTGCTGGTGTTGCGTCAAATCCGACATCAATTGAATCTGTAACACCGGTTGTAAGTTGAAACTTTGGAATTGATTTGGTTCCAATATTTTTGTAGAAAATTATTTTCCCTGCGCTGTTACCAATTAACAAATCCAACAAACTATCATTTGTAATATCTGCAAGAAGCGGCGCAGAATTACTTCCAACATCAAGTGTATCAAGTGTAAACGATTCAAGTGAGAAGGAAATATTATTTCCTAAAGAAGTATTTTTAAAAAATCGAATATTTCCGGAGTAATCTCCAACCAACAAATCATGTTTTCCGTCGTTGTTCAAATCTCCTGCAGTCGGAGTTACATAATACGAAGAAACTAAAGTTGCAATTACATTATCGTTGCCATTAAAATGTGGATTTGTATTATTTCCAATATTTGTGAAGAGTGTAATATTTCCACGATCTCCACCAACTAGCAAATCCTGATCTCCATCTCCCTCAATATCACAGAATGTCGGAAAACTTCTCGAACCAACATCAACCATCGGCAATAAACTATTCGAAGCAAGTTGATAATAGGGTAATTTGTTACTTCCGGTGTTTTTATAAAAAATAAATGAGTTTGTAGATTGTGTGAAAAATAATGACCCTACAATTAAGTCGATTTTTTTATCGCCATCGTAATCCAAATGCTGAGTCATATTAAATCCGGCAGTTTTAACTGGAGATTCTTTTGGATAAGTAGAATCCCGTAAAACCATTTTGGCTTGAGTTTTTGTGCCAATATTTTGTAAATAATATAAACTTGAGTTAAAAAAATCTCCCCAAAATAAATCAATTGTATTATTACTATCTGCGTCGAAAAATTCTAAAACACAGGAACCATGTTTTTGTTGATTAAATTTTTCTTTTTGTACGATTCCACCAATTCCCTGAATATTTAATTGTTGCCAATAATCTGTTACATAACGAAATTTAAATAGAACTGAAGTTCCGATATTTTCGTAAAATGTTACTTGTCCATTTGATGTGCCTGAAAATAAATCATAATCGCCATCTGCATCAATATCTGCAAAATCAGGAACAGCGTAAAATTCGCAGGAAACAAAATTGTTCGATGTATCTTTTATCCCATTTGAAATAAGTTGAAATATTGGATTTGTTTTTGAGCCAATATTTTTATTGAAAGTAATTCCTAAATTTAAATTATTACCAAAGCAATCTAAATCTCCATCTGCATCAATGTCAATAAATTTTATCCAATTTATAGTTTGAATTCCAAAATTTATATATGGAACTAATTTATAAATACCAACTCCTTCACACTTATAAAATTGAAACACTTCATCGCTATCAATAATAAATAAATCTAAATCCTGATCGCCATCGATATCAACAAATTGAAATCTCGGATTATCAATTCCACCTGCAAATGGATTTTGGTATAATCCGGATTTCCCTGTTACAGGAATCGCATCAGGTTTTAAAGTATATGCAAGTGGTATCTGGCTAAATAGATTAACAGCCGATATTATTATGAGAAATAAAAATTTCATTTGAAAATTTAACTGTATTTACTAAAACAACAAAGCCCTCAATTGAGGGCTTTTTGAATATTTATTTGTAAAATTTAATTTACCTAAAAAATAAATCCCGATTATCTTCAATTTCAGCATCTTCTTTTAATTTTTCTAACCAATCCGTAAGAACTCTTTGCTTTCGTTCGCCAAGAATTTGTTGCGCTAATGATTCTTTTTGAGAATTATATTTTGAAGAATCAAAACTTGAAACTGAAAGTAAGTTTAATAAATAGTAACCACGAACACCTGCCACTGGCGAAGATATTTTTCCGGCTGAAGCATTTTGAACTGTCGAAGTAAAATAATAATCTTGACCAATTGTTGGAACTGAACCGGCTAAATTAAATTCACCAGTTGTTTGAACTCGAACACGTGAATCCTTTTTTACAATCTTTGAAAGTGAATCGTTTGCCTTTAAATTTTTTGCAAAATTTTCAACTATAGATTTAAGTTTTGCAATTTTCTTTTTCTCTTTAATTTTTGGAACGAGACCATCTTTCACATCGTTAAATGGTTTTACATTTTCTTTTTCTGATTTTGAAATCATTACAACTGCATATCCATTTGCAACAAAATAAACATCACTAATTTCTTCTTCATCTTTACTAAATGCAAATCTGCTAATTGCTTCATTAAATCCAAGTCCGGGTACAAATCCACCTTTTTGGAATGGAGAAGTTTCTTCTACTTTTATATTTAGAGATTTCGCTGTCTCATCAAAATTTTCTTTTTTTGCGAGATAAATAAAATCGGCGGCACTTTGATACATATTATCTTTTGATTGCGACGAGGCTTGAATTGGAATTAAAATATCAGCTAGTTCAACTTCGCGATTATCTTTTCCTTCAACTTTTATAACGTGAATTCCGAATTCTGTTTTAACCGGTCCAATTATATCTCCCTTGTTAGCTTTGTACACAGCTTCTTCAAATGGCTTTACCATTCTCCCTTTTCCAAACCAACCTAACTCGCCCCCGGATGTTGATGCATTCGGTTCCTGCGAATATTTTTTTGCAAGCGAATTAAAGTTTTCACCTTTTCGTGCGCGTGAAAGTAATTCTTGTGCAAGTTTTAAATTTGCTTTTTCATCTCCAGTTAATAAGATATGACTTGCTTTTATAAAGGTTTCATTCCCTTTTCGATCTCGTAATATTTTTATTAAATGTACTCCGTCGATATCTAAAAATGGACCAACAACAGTTCCTGCTTTTTCACCGAAAACAAATTTTTCTTTAGTTGGCGTAATTGAACCGTGTCCATAAAAATTATATGTTGGTTCAGTTTCAGTAAAAGTTTTCTGAATTTCTTTAAAGTCAATTCCTGCATTAACTTGTTTTTTTACACTTTCTAAATTCGAAATAACTTCTTGTGTATCTTCTTTTGAAGGTTGAATATTAAAAAGTACATATTTTAAAGTTCGTGTTGCTTCGGTCTTAAAATCTTTTAGATTGGAAATATATAAATCCCTTAAATCATCGTCAGTATAATTTATTTCTTTATCATCTATAAATAAATTCGGATCGAAGAAAGCATATTCAACATTATAAAATGTATTTTGATCTTTGTACTTTGTTAAAACTTCTGATGGAGAAACACGAACAGAAGAACCAACTACGCTTTGAATTTTTTCAGCGAGTCGTTGTTGTTTCAACATTGTTTCAACTTCAACCCAAATTTGTTTATTTCGCGGATCGTTTAGCGCACTTTCGTAAGCCGATCTGTTAAATTGACCAAGTGAATCTTTAAATTGCTGAGTTAAAAATTGTGGTGGATTATCTCCTTTCACCCAATCAACAATTTCCTGATCGCTAACAATTATTCCCATCTCGTTAATTTCTCTATCGATAAGAGTTTGGTTTACAAAATTATTCCAAATCTGTTCACGAAATTGACGTGTTGAATTTTCATCTGGTTCTTTACCAGTTTGTTTTTTCTGATTATCAGAAAATTGACGAAGCTGTTCGGTGAATTCTTGATATTTTAATTCTTTCCCTTCAACTACACCAACAATATCGCGTTCTGAAGAAGACATACCTAAATAATCCATTCCCCATTCAAACACGATTGTTATAATAAATATAACAATCAAACCAAATAAAATTACGGACATACTGTCCCGCATACGATTCATAATGCCCATTGAATTACTACTCCTAAATTGATTAAATTTCTAAAAAAGTCAAAAAATATATGTGAAATATAGCATAAAAACAACGAAATATTATTTCGAAATGCTAATTTGTGCAGCTTGAAAAGTATTACTTAACAACATCGCAATCGTCATTGGACCAACTCCACCGGGAACCGGCGTTATCGCAGAAGCAATTTCCTTTACATTTTCAAAATCAACATCTCCAACGAGTAAAGATTCACTTCCATTTATAATTTTATTTATACCGACATCAATTACAACTACTCCATTTTTAACCATCGCTGCATTTATAAATTTCGGTTTGCCGATTGCTACAACTAAAATATCTGCTTCTTTCGTAAACTTTGAAATATCTTCCGTTCCGGAATGCACGATTGTTACAATTGCATTCCCATATTTTTTTTGTGATAAAAGATTTGCGACAGGTTTTCCAACAATATTACTTCTTCCGACAACAACAACATGTTTTCCGGAAGTAGAAATTTTGTAATACTTCAGTAATTCAAGTACGCCCAAAGCTGTGCAAGGAATAAAAGTTTTTTGTCCACTAACAAGTTTTCCGACATTTATTGGATTGAATCCATCAACATCTTTTTCCGGATTTACGGCTTGAAGAATTTTTTCTTCATTAATATGTGAAGGTAGCGGAAGCTGAACTAAAATTCCATGTACCGATGGATTATTATTATATTTTTCAATGTGTGCAAGTAATTCATTTTCAGAAATTGTTGTTTTAAATTTATCGAGCATAGAATAAAATCCAATTTCCTGACAAGATTTTACTTTGCTTCGTACATAATATTCCGAAGCAGGATTATTACCAACTAAAATACAAGCGAGTCCGGGAATAATATTATTTTCAGAATTAAGTTTTTTAGTCGCAATTGCAAGTTGCTCTTTAATTTCCGACGCTACTTTTTTTCCATCAATTATCATTGTGTTGTTGTAAAAGTTGGAAAAATAATTTGTTCAATTGATTTACATTTACCGGTTTCAATTTCAATTTGCAAAACTACTCCGCACAAATGAACATCATTAATAGCTGTCTCATATTTATGTGGCGTTTGTTTTAAAAATCTTTGAATTGCATTATCTTTTCTCATTCCAATAACAGAATCGTACGGACCGGTCATTCCTGCATCTGTAAGATAACCCAATCCTGTTGGTAATATTTTAGCATCAGCAGTTGGTGTGTGAGTATGAGTTCCGATTAATGCTGAAGCACGACCATCTAAATACCAACTCATTGCTATTTTTTCGGAAGTTGCTTCAGCGTGAAAATCTATAAAAATAATTTTTGTTTCTTCACTTATTTTTGAAATTGCAAAATCAATTGACTTAAATGGATCGTCAATTGGCTGCATAAAAGTTCTCCCTTGTGCGTTTATAACTCCAACTTTTATTTTATTTTTATTTTCAAAAACTCCAAAACCAAATCCACCATTTTCTTTTGGATAATTTATTGGTCTTAAAATATTTTTATTACTACTTAATACTTTTCTTGAATCCCATCTATCCCAAACATGATTCCCTGTTGTCAATACATCAACTCCCAACGCAAAAACTTTTTTAGAATCTTCTTCCGATAATCCTTTTCCATCTGCAAGATTTTCACCATTTGCGATGCAAAAATCAATTTTATGCTTTTCCAACAGTCCTTTTAGAAAAGTTGAAACAATATGAAAACCTGGATCTCCTATTATATCTCCGATGAAAAGTATATTAATATTTTTTGCAGAATTTGTCATTTACTATTTTCTAAATGGATTACTTAAGAGTGATTTAATTGTATCATCTTTTTCATTTTGGTATTCATCAAGTCCATATTCAATTGTATCGGTTTTCTTAACAGATTTATACGATCCAAAAACACGATCCCAAACTGAAAATATATTTGCAAAATTTGAATCGGTTTCAAATTGTTTTCTTGAATGATGAACTTTATGCATATCGGGAGAGACAATAAATATTTCCAAAAACTTATCAAACCATTTTGGTAATTTTAAATTTGAATGTTCAAATTGCGCATTCAATGCCGACAAAGATTGATAAACCATAACCATCCAAATTTCTGCACCAGCAATAAGAATTCCAATCAGCAAAAATAAAGCCCGTAAAATACTTTCTGCAGGATGAGCACGAAGTGCAGTTGTTACATCAACTTTTGTATCGATGTGATGAATCCTGTGTAATTTCCAGCCAATTGGAATAATATGCATCAACCGATGAACCCAATATGCACCAATCATATCCATAATCATTATCGCCAAAATTCCGTGCAACCAAATTGGAAGCGATAATAAATAAAGTAATCCCCATTTGTTTTCAACACTCCATTGCGCAGTTGTTAATAAAATTGTTGCAAACAATAGATTAACAATTACTGTGGTTAGTGTAAAAAATAAATTTGTAATTGAATGTTTTACTTTATTGTATTGAAATTGAAAAAGTGGAATTGCGCCTTCAAGCCCCCAACACAAAACTAATCCAATTGCCAAAATTAAAGTCCTGTGCGATGAAGAAATTGTTGTAAAATATTCAACCATTTCCCCAATATACAGAGTTTAGCTCTCTTTTTATAATTCCAGAGTTATTAATTCGAGGTCACTTAATACTAAAATTGTAAATCCAAATAGCAATGTTCCGTAAAGAATATATTCAATTGAAGAAAAATACTGCCATTTTGCTACACTAAATATTTTTACAAACATATTTGTTCCCTCATTCAATAAGTTAAAATATTGCGAAGAATTGAAAGTTGAATTCGAAATTCCGACAAGGTTAATGTTTTTAAGAGAAAAGTAAAATAAAATCGGTAGAGACAATATCAAGCCAATTGTAAATCTTATAAGAATCAACTCTCTGTACTTTTCTGATTTCTGTTTATCAAACCGTTTTAATATTTTTTTATAACTTTCTTCAGAAACCGAAATTGGTTTTAATTGCCGAAGATGTTTATCTATCGATGCCTCAGGTGCAAGTGAGTTTAAAATAAATGTAACTGAAGAATTAGAACTCGATTTAGCCGGCGCAAACAAAGTAACATATAAAGGTAATCCAAAAAAAATTAAACAAGATATTTCGGGTGCTTCGCAAATTATTAAAGTAGATTGATAAATTATATTTTATTTTAATTAAACCACTAACTTCTCTCTACTTTTAAGTATATATGGCTTATATAAATACTTTTATTTTTATCAATTACTGCCACCACTAATATAAACGAATTATTTTCGACTAAATAAACAGATAAAGTATTTTCATTGGAAAAGTAAATTTTTTCGCTTTTTAAAGTTACGAATCCTGTTTCAGAAGCCGTGCGCCACTGATAATAACCTGAATAATCATATTTATATTCAGCCCTCAATTTTAACTTTGCGTCCCCTGCTATATTCACTTTTAAGGAATAAGTCGAATCATCAATTACATCTGTTAAAGCAGTATCGGGAATGATTCTAAAATTTTTATGATTATAAAAAATACCCTCCGATTCCTTCTCTTCTTCTGCCGGAGGATTAATTTTATCACAACCATAATAAAGGATAAAATATAAAGCAATTATATATTTTAAAAATTTATTCAAATATAACTTTCGCAGAATAAATATTACTATTCTGATTTGGTAAATTAACCCAACTTACTTGCATAAAAATTGTTGCAGTATCTCCTTTTAGCGATGGCGAAATTGGCCCAACAATTCTTTTTGACCATAAATATTTCTCCGGATCTGTTGGTTTGTATTCATCGGCAGGTCGGTATAAATTCCCTTCAAAATATTCTTTAAAATAAATTCTAGTATCTTTCTGTACTACAGGCACTAGCAATCCTTCAAACTGATTTAAAATAATTGTATCCTGCCTAAATGGTAATGGATGGTTCCAATATGGATTTGTGTATAAACTTTGGAAGGGGTTATAAAGCGGAACAATAAATGCAACAGAATCCCCTAAAACCCAGTAAGTATCTGTATCAAATGTTGCAGAAATTATTGATAAATCATCTCGCCCGTCAATTAAATATTTCTTTGCCTCGCAATATAAATTAAATCGTGGATAATAAGGAGAAGTCCAACTTAATTTAATATGATAATAACCTGATGAATCTTGCGGATAATTAAAAACCATTTTTGCATCGCAGTTATTATCAATGCAATTTTCAGAATTATTTGAGTCTGCTAAAAAATCGCAACCAAGTATTGCAGTAGAAAATATTAATACAAAAATTATTTTAAAATTTACTTTGTAAAAATATTTTAGTTTTTTGTTTTCTCCCATTTGTTCATATTACTTTACAACAAAAATTTTATTTCGATTTTGTTTTGCAACAAAATATTATACTTTAATTAATTTTTTCTCAATGCAATCGTGTGACCGACATAATCTTTTAACATTTCAATAGTTGTGATATTTATTATTAATTTAATAAGTTATTTAAACTAATTTAATTTCATCAATACCTACGGACTTTTTTTTCAAATATTTCAACTACTGACGACAATTTGTAAATCGACCAAGTAAGTTTTTTAGTTAATTTTATATATCTCTTTATTTGTACATCACTCCAACTGTCGGTTCGCTCTAAATTGTTCGATTCGTCATTAAAATCCACAATTAATTTATTTAATTGAGTAATATCAACTAATGAAATTGAATAAGGGTCTTTTATATTTTCTTCGAAAAACAAAATCGCAGTTTCGTATTTTTCTAAATAGAGATCAATATTTTTATTTTCTTCTTTTTTCTTTTGTACTTGAGGAATAGATACAAAAGGAAATGAAAAGTTACTCGAGGATTTTTTTATTTCGTCTGGAATAGATTCAAATCCATTCTGAAATTTCAATATACCAATGCAAGCCACGATTATAATTCCCAATCTTTGTTTATTCATATATTTCTCCTATTTATTTTCCTACTCGTTTGGCTTTTCGGATCCGCCCCATTTTTTAAAGTGGTCTCTGGTCTCCACTTTTTAAAAAGTGTAACAATTTATTCTGCTTCACTCTCATCTTCATTCTCATCTGTATTAATGTCCCGTAAAATACGAAACCCAATATAGTCGTGTCTATAATTACGTTTGTTGTTGTTTCTATAATATATCGTGCAATTTTCATTGGTGTTGTTCCACGAGCCGCCACGAATATATCCATTCTCTCCTACCCATTCCCATGCATTTCCGCTCATATCATATATTCCTAACTCATTTGAATTTTTTGTTCCTACTTTTTGTGTCTTGCAATTATTTTCAAATATTATTTCATAACTCCAAATACCACTTAATTTTATATCCCCTGAATTTACCCAATACCATCCCACTTCATCCAAATCATTACTTCCACTATAGATATAACGATTACTCTCATTTCCTCCACTTGCTGCGTATTCCCACTCATCTTCTTCGGGTAATCTAATATCATCTCCAGTTTTATTACTTAACCATTCACAATATCTTTTTGCGTCTGCTAAAGTTAGATTTATAACAGGTCTATCTCCTCTTCCCCAACCTTCATCATACGGTTTTTTACTTCCAGTTGCATCGCAATATTCATCGTATTGGGTAAATGTTACTTCTGTTCCACTTATGTAAAAATCTCCTGTCGGGCCTCCTTCAACTAACACCCATTTTATTTCATCGCTGCTTTTCTTACTATGACCAAAAAATAAAAAAACAAAGAGTAATACTATTAACTTTATCATACTAACTCCATTATTAATATAAATCTTTTAGTTTTTGCATCTCTTTTTCAAAATCTTTTGTGGTCTTCTGCATCTCTTTTTCATAATCTTTCATTGCGTTACCAAAGTTTTTGTCTAAATTTTCCCCAATATTCCCAGATGATTTTGAAAGTGCACTTGCAAATTTTAATGAAATTGTAGAGTACCTATCTAATTGTTCAGGTGTCCAAGTTTCTGTCCCCTTTAATGTGTTCGCTTCACTTGCTAGTTCCATATTTAATTTATTCATTTCATTTAAATCCGCAAATGTTAATCCTGAGCTAGATTCAGATTTATTTGCCCAAACATTAACAACTTCTTCATACTTATCTAAGAATTTATCTACTTTTACATTGCCACTTTTTGAGCAACTAATAAATATAATTGCCAAAGAAAATATTATTATGTTTTTCATTTTTGTATTCCTTTTATTTAATTACATTTTTTCTAATACGACACTAGAGCAAGCGCTACATAAAATGCAATTATGGGAATCATTGTTTTAACAGATTGCATCCATTCGCATTTCCAAACAAACTTACCGCTTACTATATAACTAACTGAGGATATAATAGCTATTAATATTGTACCAATCGGAATGCCAATACCCATAATATTTAATAAAATCGGAAAACTTAAAATCATAATTAATATCGATGCAACCCAAAAAATTGCAAAGCTATTCCAATATCTAGCATTTTCAATTTTACCAATATATTTTGCAAATAGAAGTAATACTGCCGCACCAACAAAACTCACTGGGATCATTATCATTAAAACAAAAAATATTCCTATACCGCCGCCAATCATTGTGTTCATAATTTGTTCCTTTCTTTGTTTTTATTGTTTATTTACCATAAACTTTTTACATCGAACATGTCTTTCTTTTTCTCATTTTGTTTAGCTTCTGGTTTATTTTTAACAGGTGAAACTGCCTCCTGTTTTTT
>SXSI01000011.1 GCA_005792285.1 Bacteroidota bacterium | reverse complement strand
GAATTGAATGAAACTGGTTTTATGCACAACCGTGTTCGGATGATTGTTGCAAGTTTCCTAACCAAACATTTGTTGATTGACTGGCGATGGGGTGAAGCCTATTTTGCTGAAAAGCTTTTGGATTATGAGCTTTCATCCAACAACGGCAACTGGCAGCGGACAGCAGGTTGTGGATGTGATGCCGCACCTTATTTCCGGATTTTTAATCCAACCGAACAAACAAAAAAATTTGACACTGACATGCTTTATATTAAAAAATGGATTAATAATTTCACTTCGGATTATTTGCCGCCAATAGTTAAACATACCTTCGCAAGAAAAAGAGTACTTGAGGTTTTCAAAAAATCATTACTTAAAAATTTCTAACACATGAAAAAATATATTTTTATGCAAAAGCAAATTATAATAATTCTCATTTATTTCCTATTTAGTTTAGAAACTGCATTCACACAAACTACTGGTGTAGTTATGGGCAATGTAAGAGATAAGAACACCGAAGAAATAATAATAGGTGCTGTGGTCGTAGTTGAACAAACAACAAACGGCACAGTAACAGATATAGATGGAAACTACAAACTTAAAGTTCCAATAGGTAATTGCAACTTAAAAGTATCTTACCTTGGATATCAAACCCAGTTAAAATTCAATATTGTTGTTACAACTGGTAATGCTCAAGTTGTAAACTTTGAACTGGAACAAAGTGCAATAATTTTAGAAGAATTAACTATAACTTTCGACAAAGGGAAGTCAGCCGTGGCAACGGATTTAGTTACGCCTTTATCAGTTCAGCAACTTACTACCGAAGAAATTAAAGCAAATCCCGGAGGTAGTTTTGACGTTTCAAGAGTTATTCAAACACTTCCCGGTGTGGGTAGCAGCAGTGGTGGTGCATCAAGAAATGATATTATTATCAGAGGTGGTGCACCAAATGAAAATGTATATTATTTAGATGGCATCGAAATTCCTGTATTAAACCATTTTCAAACCCAAGGTAGTTCGGGAGGTGCGCAAGGAATACTTAACGTTTCTTTTATTGAAGATTTAAAATTGTCTTCGTCTGCCTTTGATGCAAGGTATGATAATGCTTTGGCTTCAACGTTTGTAATTAAACAACGTGATGGCAACAGAGAAAGACTTTCGGGAAATGTTCGCGTAAGCTTAACTGAAGCAGTAGCAACATTGGAAGGTCCGATAAAATCTAAAACAACCTTTTTATTATCAGTCAGAAAATCATATTTAGATTTACTTTTTAAAGCAATTGATTTACCTATCAGACCAAATTTTTATGATTTTCAATATAATGTCACGCATAAGTTTAATGATAAAACATCTTTTTCTGCAATTGGATTAGGTGCAATAGATAGATTCAAATTTGCACAAACTGAAAACAGCACACCTGAAAACATTTTCATAACCCGCTCATTGCCTTATATAAATCAATGGAATTACACAACAGGATTTATTCTTAACCGAAAAATCGAAAAGGGATTTTTGAATTTTATTGCAAGCCGAAATATGTTTGAAAACAGATTGGATAAGTTTGAAGATGAAAATCAAATCGAATCAAAAAGAACTTTCAAACTTGAATCACAGGAAATTGAAAATAAACTCAAGTTTGATTACAATAAGTATGTAAACAATTGGAAAATAACTTTTGGGACAATGGCTCAATATGTAAAATACAATACTGATTTATATAGTAAAGTAGCTAACAGCATTTATGATAGTTTGGGGAATGAAACTATCCCTTCACAATTTGTAAAATTCAAAAGTGATATTGATTTTTTTAAATATGGATTGTTCGGACAGATTGCAAAAAATATTTTTGATGAAAAACTATTGGTTTCATTTGGTTTTAGAACAGACATGAATAATTTTATGAAAGATGGAAATAACCCTTTAAAAACTTTATCGCCTCGTCTTTCATTGGCTTATCATGTCACTCAAGAATTCGACTTGACAGCTTCGATCGGAACGTATTATAAAATCCCAACCTATACTACACTTGGTTATAAAGATGCTAACGGTGATTTGGTAAATAAGTCAATGAAATATATTCAGTCAACTCATTATGTTTTAGGTACACAGTTTTTACCAACTGAAGCATTTATAGTTACCGTTGAAGGATTTTATAAAGAGTATAACTCTTATCCTGTGTCAACATCAACAGGCGTTTCTTTAGCAAATCAAGGCGCAAGTTTTGGTTCCATAGGTAGCGAAAAAATTAAAAGCACCGGTAAAGGAAATACGTATGGTTTTGAAATTTTTGTTCAACAAAAGTTAGTCGAAAATATTTTTTATGTATTTAGTTACACTTTCGTAAGAAGTAAATTTTCAGGAGACAACGGAGTTTTAATTCCTTCATCATGGGACAATCAACATTTAATTTCGGCAACACTAGGACGTAAGTTTAAAAAAGGTTGGGAACTCGGCTTAAAGTATAGACTTGCAGGTGGTTCACCATACACTCCTTATGATATGACCGTTTCTCAACAAACGTATTTGCTTCTTGGACAAGGCACACTTGACAATTCAAAACTAAATAGCCAAAGACTTATTGCATTTAATCAATTAGATTTAAGACTTGATAAAAAAATAAATTTCAGGGAAACAACCCTTGACATTTATCTTGATGTTCAGAATGTAATTGGCTTTAAAAATCAAAGTAATCCTGATTATACTTTTAAAAGAACTGCCGACAATAAAGGGTTTCAAACAACAGATGGAAAGGATATTCAGCAAGATGGTTCTAATGCAATACCTCTAATATTGCCAAATAAGGACGTAAGTATTGTACCAACATTAGGTTTAATTATTGAATTTTAGAAAGAATAATTTGAGTTGGTGTTTCATAAATACGGAGGACATAAGGCCAGCTTGTAACAGCGGTTTGGCAAAAGTGGCGGTTCAGTGGTTAAATGAATCTTTGTGCTTCGTATCAAGTTCAGTGGTGGCAAAATGTTTTCGTCTTCGAAATCGCCAACTTCTTGTAGCTGCAAACCGTTATGCCTCATCTTATGAACGACCGTAAACAAACTTACAGACAGAAATAAAATAATGGACCCTGAATGAGATCAGTAATTACAAATACAACAAACGACAATTTAAGAAACAAACTTAAATCGTTAGCTGCAAATATAGGTATATATTTATTTCAGCTTTATATCTGGTTTTAATTTACAATAAAGCTAATTGCAACTCCACCACCAGGTGCAAGTTTAAGTTTTAATTTATCTTTACTAGAAACAGTTTTTTCTTCAATCAAATATGATTTTGGATTTTTCTCCCAATCTGCATCCGCACCATCTTTATAAATTGTAGCTTTATATTTTTTATCGACATCTAAAAAATTTAGCGCGATTGTTGTTTCCCTTTTATTTTCATCTGTGATTGAACCTAAAAACCAATTCTCACTATTTTTTCCTTTTCGTGCGATTGTAATAAAATCTCCAGGCTCAGCTTCTAAAATTTTTGTGTCATCCCAATCAACCGGCACATCTTTAATAAATTGAAACGCATCTAAATATCGATTGTAATTTTCTGGTAAATCTGCAGCCATTTGAAACGGCGAATAAATTGTTACATAAAGCGCAAGTTGTTTTGCAAGTGTTGTGTGAACTTGATTGGTTCTTCCCTTTTCATAAAAATCCATTTTAATTTCAAAAATTCCGGGAGTGTAATCCATTGGTCCACCAAGGAATCTTGTAAATGGTAAAATCGTTTCATGTTCCGGCGGATTTCCTTCGCTCCACGCATTAAATTCATTTCCACGCGCAGCTTCGTTTGCTAACCAATTTGGATATGTGCGATGTAATCCTGTTGGACGAACAGGCTCATGCGGATTAATCATAATTTTATGTTCGGCAGCTTTTTCTGCAACACGAACATAGTGATTCACCATCCACTGCCCATCGTGATATTCGCCGCGTGGGATTATTCTTCCAACATATCCGGTTTTAACTGCGTTGTATCCATTCTCATTCATAAATTTAAATGCAGCATCAATTCTTCGTTCGTAATTTGAAACCGATGCGGAAGTTTCGTGATGCATAATTATTTCTACACCTTTTTCTTTTGCATATTTTTGTAATTCTTTAACATCAAAATCTGGATACGGAGTTACAAAATCAAAAACATCTTCCTTCCATTTTCCAAACCAATCTTCCCAACCAACATTCCAACCTTCAACAAGCACGCCATCAAATCCATGTTTCGCGGCAAAATCAATATAGCGTTTTGTGTTTTCTGTAGTTGCACCATGTTTTCCATTTGGTTTTAACGATTTCCAATCTGTAGTTTTTAGCGAAACATTTCCAACATCGGAATAATTCCAACTCATTGTGCCAACATGCATTCCCCACCATATACCAATATATTTCATCGGTTTAATCCAGCTTGTGTTTTCAATTTTCGATGGCTCATTTAAATTCAAAATCATTTTGGATGATAAAAGTTCTCTCGCATCGTCGCTAACTAAAATTGTGCGCCACGGAGTTTTTGCTGGAGTTTGTAAATATGCTTTGTTCCCTTCTGCATCGGGGACGAGTATAGCTTTTGTGGAAAAATTCTTTTTGTTGATTTCTAAGTTTAGTGCCGGGTAATTTATTAACGCTGCTTCAAAAATATTTACATACAAACCATTTTTAGTTTTCATCATTACCGGTGTTTGAACAATATTTTCTGCCAAATTCCAATTTGGAAATATTTCTCCCGTTCTTCTTCCAACCAACGCATTAACTTCACTTAAGTTTGAAGTGGTGTGAGAATATTCGTTTGTATCAAAATCTCCGGGAATATAATATGCTTTGTGGTCGCCGGTTAAATTGAATTCTGTGAGTTCATCCGACACAACAAAATGTTTTAAATTATCCTGTTCTGGAAATTCGTATCTGAAACCAACACCTTCATCAAATAAGCGGAATGTTAAAATAATTTTTCTTTCTTTTTCTTTTTTCTCGCTTAAATATATTTTGAGCTCGGAATAATTATTTCGGATTTCACTTACTTCCCCTAAAACTGGTTTCCAAGTTTCATTAACTTTTGATGATTCAACTTTTACAATTGTAAATCCTTTTTCAAATGAAGGTTGATCTTTTAGTTTGAATCCCATTTTGCTTGGGAGTATTACACTTGTCTTCGCAAATTTTAGGTCGTATGTCGGCGTACCTTCATCGGACAACCAAAATGATAATACATGCTTATTGTTTGGTGAATTTATAGTTTGACCAACCATAAACTGTGTAACAAAAATTAAAAGTAATATTTTTTTCATAATTTAGACTCCATTTGACTTCAAGTTTACATTAAATTTTTCTATTATAGAAGAAATATTTTAACATTATGAAAATAATTATTTTAATAATATCATTAATCCTTTCCCCTTTCGATTGCGTGGAGAAAAAAGATTTAGTTGAAATCGATACAACTCACGGAAAAATTATTGTTCAACTATTTCCCGATCTCGCACCGGTTACTGTAAAAAATTTTTATAAATATATTGATGCACAAAAGTTTAATAATTCTACTTTCTACCGCACTGTAACTGCTACTCCGGATAATCAGCCATTTAGCAATACAAAAATTAATGTAATTCAAGGTGGGATTGAAGATACAGCGCAAATGTTTCCACCGATAATACACGAAACTACAAACATAACTGGATTGAAACATTTATCAGGAACAATTTCAATGGCACGTGATGAACCCGGAACTGCGAGTTCGGAATTTTTTATTTGTGTTCAAGATCAGCCTTCGCTGGATTTTGGCGGAAAAAGACACGGCGATGGAACCGGATTTGCTGCTTTCGGAAAAGTTATTGAAGGAATGGAAGTTGTAAAATTAATTCACAAAGAAAAAAGAACTGAACAACGACTGAACCCACCGATTAAAATTAATTTTATCAAAAGAATAAATTAATTTATTTTAAAATATTCATTATCCCCACTCGTATCATCATTACAGCAATCGCCGTCATAAATAACGATGCGATTTTAGCAACGGCTCTTGAACCACCATTACCTAAATATTTTAATAATAAATCTGAATTGCGTAAAACTACTAATACAATAATTAAGTTTAGTGTTAAAGATAAAATTGTTAGAAAATATCCAAACTGATCTGTAACTATCATAACGGATGTTAACGCAGCCGGTCCCATAATTAACGGAATTCCTATCGGGACAATTCCCAATTCTTTTACTGGTGTGCGTTGTGTGTCTGAACTGAATAATAAATCGGTGATCGAAAGAACTAATAAAATAATTCCTCCTCCAATTCGAAAATCATTTTCTGTAATTCCCAGAAATTGGAAAATGAATTTCCCAGTTATTGTAAAAATTAATGCCAACGCTCCTGCGGTAAAAGTTGCATCTCTTATTAACTTTTTTTTACGCGTTGAATCTAACTCTCGTGTCATTCCTATAAATAGTGGAAGTATTCCCAATACATCAATTGCTACAAATATTGGAATGAATGTTAATCCAAAATTTTGAAATGTAACTTCTGCAAAGTTCATTTT